>CACZUK010000039.1 GCA_902784305.1 Oscillospiraceae bacterium
GACCGCCCTGCTCAAGCGTGGAAATATGGCGCTGGAAGACAGAGAATGGGAAAAGGCGGACGATTTCTTTGAGCAGGTGCTCAATCAGGATGCGGAGTGCGCTGAGGCGTATCTGGGCAAGCTGCTGGCAAAAGAGAAGCGTGCAACTCTGGACGAGTACGTTAGGAAGTTCTCGGCGCGGCCGGATGTGAAATCTGAAACGCTGTACGCTTGTGAGGAGGATACCCAGCGTATCAACGATGCCGTAGAGCGTTACACCATACCAAGTCTGCTTGACGTGAGCGGAATCAAAGAGCTGTACGAGTTTGACCGAAGCTATCAGTCTTTTGTGCAACCGTTGGAAAACAAGAAGAAGTTCATTCTTCAATCCATCCGTATTGACAAGCTGTACCAGCGAGCAGTTAGCTTCGCAAAGGGGACGACAGCGGAGAAGATTAGAGAAGTATCCCAATCCATTGAGGAGACCCTGAATAGATACATCCATCAGGAGGAGGAAAACGACCGGAAAAATCAGGAACGTATTTCGGCGGAATATGCTCAACTTATCGACGAAGCGGACAGAAAAGTTGCTGCACTGTATGAGAGCGCAGCAGCAAAGAGAGAGGAAACATATCAGGATGCTTGTCAGAAACAGCAGAATATTAGCAGTGTGGAGGACTATGATGCTGTTATCAAGAGTTTTCAGCATCCATGTCTTGCTGGCTATAAGGATAGTGCAGATCGGATAGAAACATGTAAAAAGAAAAAAATGGAGATTATTCTGGCGCAAGGGGAGGCAGAAAACCGGCGCTTGAAAGAAGAGAAAAATAAACGTAAACAGAAAGCGAAGACGATAAAGACGGTTCTACTCGTAGTGGTTGCATTAGTTGTTGTGGGGGATCTTGTAGCAACACAGATTATTATTCCGGGGAATCAGTATAACAAAGCAGTTGCCGCAGAGGAAGCGGGAGAAAGGCAGAAAGCAGCAGGGCTCTATCGTACAGTTTCTGGATACAAGGATTCCACAGAACGTGCAAACAAATTACTGACCGATTTTAGCCAAGCAACATTTTGTGCCGGTGCACACCACACCGTGGGCGTGAGGTCAGACGGAACTGTGGTCGCTGTCGGAAATAACAACTGTGGTCAATGTGATGTAAGCGAATGGAAAGACATTGTGGCGGTTTACACCCGTGGTTATCACACGGTGGGTTTGCGTACGGACGGAACCGTTGTCGCTGTGGGAAATAACAAATCTGGGCAATGCAATGTGAGCGAGTGGAAAGACATCGTGGAGGTTTCTGCTGGTGATGCTCACACGGTGGGCCTGCGGACAGATGGAACCGTGGTTGCTGTGGGGGATAATTATCACGGTCGATGCGATGTGAGCGAATGGAAAGACATTGTGGCAGTTTCTGCTGGTGATGCTCACACGGCGGGCCTGCGGTCGGATGGAACTGTGGTTGCTGTGGGTAGCAACGACAACGGTCAGTGCAATGTAAGCAAGTGGACGGATATCGTGGCGGTTTCTGCTGGCCATTATCACACGGTAGGCCTACGTTCGGACGGAACCGTGGTTGCTGTTGGGAGCAATGCCAACGATCAATGCAATGTAAGTGAGTGGAAGGACATCGTGGCGATTTCCGCCGGTGAAACTCATACGGTGGGCCTGCGGGCAGATGGAACTGTGGTTGCTGAAGGGTATAACGGCGATGGTCGATGCGATGTGAGCGAATGGAGGGACATTGTGTCGGTTTCTGCCGGTGATACTCACACGGTTGGCCTGCGGGCAGACGGAACTGTGGTTGCTAGAGGGTATAGCTCCTATGGACAATGTGATGTGAAAAAATGGAAGGACATCAAGGTGCCGAACAAGTAACGGTGGGTTCTTTGTCTTTGAGAATCGAATTCAGAAATAGTTGAGTGTAGTGAAGGCCCCTTGCTTCTCGGCAAGGGGCCTTTGAGATGGGGCATAACCTTATCTGCGATAAGAGAGAGGAAAACAATGGAACAGCCATGCTTACGGATAATCCGTCAGCATGGCTGTTCTCATATATTATGTCGATTGTTATCCCAAACTTATTGTTCAAAAACGGGATAAAAAGCAAATTCTGAGAATTTTACTTTTCTGGGTTCATTTGTTCATTTTTTGGATTCTTCGGCCCAAAATTTTTTTTCTTTTTTTTTCTTCGGATTCTTCGGCCCAAAAAATTTTTTTCTTTTATTCACACTTACAGGTGCAGGACCCGGGCGTTGATCTCCTTGGTCTTGCCCACGTTCCAGAAGTTCTCGCCCAGATAGCCGCAGGTCCGGCGCACCACGTTCATCTTGTGGTGGTCCCGGTTGCCGCAGCAGGGGCACTCCCACTCCAGATCCTTGTTGATGATGATCTCGCCGTCGTAGCCGCACACCTGGCAGTAGTCGCTCTTGGTGTTGAACTCGGCGTACTGAATATTGTCATAGATGAACTTCACGATGTCCGCCAGAGCGGTGAGATTGTTGCGCATGTTGGGGATTTCCACATAGCTGATGCAGCCGCCCTTGCTCATGGCCTGGAACTCCGCCTCAAACTGGAACTTGGAGAACACGTCGATGTGCTCGCGCACGTCCACATGATAGGAATTGGTGTAATAGCCCTTGTCGGTGACGTTCTTCACGGTGCCGAAGCGCTTCTTGTCGATGCGGGCGAAGCGGTAGCACAGGCTCTCGGCGGGGGTGCCGTAGAGAGCGAAGCCGATGTTCGTCTCCGCCTTCCAGCGGGCCACGGCCTCGTTCAGATGCTTCATGACGGCCAGGGCGAAGGGCTTGCCCTCGGGGCTGGTGTGGCTGTGGCCGGTCATCAGGTAGGTCAGTTCGTACAGGCCGATGTAGCCCAGGGAGATGGAGGAGTAGCCGCCGTAGAGAAGCTTGTCGATCTTCTCGCCCTTCTCCAGACGGGCCAGGCAGCCGTACTGCCAGTGGATGGGGCTCACGTCGCTGGTGACGCCCTTGAGGGCGTTGTGGCGGGCCATGAGGGCGCGGTAGCAGATGCCCAGGCGGCGGTCAAACTCCGGCCAGAACTTGTCCATATTGCCCCGCACGGCCAGGCCGATCTGGGGCAGGTTGATGCTCACCACGCCCTGGTTGAAGCGGCCCTCGAACTTGTAGTTCCCGTTCTCGTCCTTCCAGGGGGCCAGGAAGGAGCGGCAGCCCATGGGGGAGAAGACGTTGCCCTCGTAGTTCTCGCGCATCTTCTTGGCGCTGATGTAGTCGGGGTACATCCGCTTGGCGGAGCAGCGCACGGCCAGCCGGGTCAGGTAGTCGTACTTGCCGCCGGTGAGGTTGTTGTTCTCGTCCAGGACGTAGACCAGCTTCGGGAAGGCGGGGGTGACGTACACGCCGCTCTCGTTCTTGATGCCCACCAGCCGCTGACGGAGGATTTCCTCCACGATCATGGCGTTCTCCTCCACATAGGGGTCGTCGTCCCGGACGTAGAGGAAGAGGGTGACGAAGGGGGACTGGCCGTTGGTGGTCATCAGGGTGTTGATCTGGTACTGGATGGTCTGCACGCCGTTGCTCAGCTCGGTGCGCACCCGCTCCTCCACCAGATTCTCCACCAGCTCGCTGCTGACCTGGTCGCCCACGGTGGAGAGAATCTTCTTGCGGAACTTGTCCCGGCTGCGGCGCAGATACTTGCCCAGATGGCTCACGTCCACGCTCTGGCCGCCGTACTGGTTGGAGGCCACACAGGCGATGATCTGCGTGGTGACGGTGCAGGCCACCTGGAAGCTCTTGGGGCTCTCGATGAGCTTGCCGTTCATCATGGTGCCGTTGTCGAGCATGTCCCCGATGTTGATGAGGCAGCAGTTGAAGATGGGCTGCACGAAGTAGTCCGCGTCGTGGAAGTGCAGCAGGCCCTCGTCGTGGGCCTTGGACACCTCGTCGGGCAGCAGCAGGCGGCGGGTCAGGTCCCGGCTGACGATGCCGGCGATGTAGTCGCGCTGGGTGGAGGCCACGCTGGTGTCCTTGTTGGAGTTCTCCTCGGCCATCTCCTTGTTGGTGCCCTTGAGCAGGCAGAGGATGTCGTCGTCGGTGGTGTTGCGCTTGCGGGCCAGAGAGCGCTGGTAGCGGTAGATGATGTAGGCCTTGGTCAGCGGGTAGGTGCCGATGCGCACCAGCTGCTGCTCCACCATGTCCTGGATGTCCTCCACCAGCAGCCGGGGGCGGTCCACCGCCGCCACGGTGTCCGCGATGGACTCAATCTCCGCCTGGGTGATGCGCTCGGACTGGGGCACGCAGGCGTTGGCCTTCTGCACGGCCACGATGATCTTGCTGCGGTCGAAATCCACCGTTGTTCCGTCACGCTTGATTACCTTCATTGTATATGCCTCCCTTTCTGGCGGGACCCCTGCTGACGGGCAAAACGCCCTCAAATCACAGGGAAAATCCCATTCACAGCGCCCGGCCTCTCCGGGGCGCGCGGACCTGTGCCGCCGCGCCTGCGGGCGCTGGAAACGACTCTCTCCCCCGGAGGCGCACTCCGGGAATCGAGGACACTATACCAGATTTCAGGGAAAAAATCAATATCTAGTGGTATAGAATTTTGTAATCCACCACATGCTGTTGTTCTAAAAATCTACGTTTTGCACAAATCGGCCTGAAACGGATAAAGGAGCGGGAGAGAAGCGACGCGGCGGCAACTTTTCCGCCGCTCAGGCATAGGATGAACGGGGGAGGGTGATACACCGTGGACAAAAATTCAGCCTGGAGCTTTCTGGACAGCGCGGCGGAGGCGCTGGAACTTCCGGCGGACGTTGTGGCCGGCGCGCCGCTGGTGGAGCTGGTGGGAAAGCGGGAACTTCGCATGGACAATCACCGGGGCATCCTCTCCTACGGGAGCGAGGAGATCAGCGTGAGCGGCGGCCGGATTTTGGTACGGATTCGGGGCAGAGGGCTGGAGCTCTCGGCCATGAGCGAGCACAGCCTGCTCATCCGCGGGGAGATCGCCGCGGTGGAGCTGGAGTGAGGGCGCAGAGGGCGCAGGGAGGCGGCACAGTTGACGAATATCGTTCATTTTTTGCTGGGGAGTGTCAGAATTGAGGTGAACGGCCGGTTTCCGGAGCGCTTTTTGAACCTCTGCGGGGAAGAAAAGGTGGCTTTTTGGGACCTGCGCCGGGGAGAAAATGGGGCGCTGAGCGTGTGCGTGGGCGCGCATCGGGTGCACCGCTGCCGCAAATTGGCGCGCCGGGCGCTGTGTGAGCTGCGCGTGACGGGCGGCGCGGGACTGCCCAGTTTTCTGCTGGGACTGCGCCGCCGCTACGCCCTGCTGACGGGGCTGGCGTGTGCACTTATCGGGGCATTGGTGCTCTCCCAGTTCGTCCTTGTGGTTCGGGTCGAAGGAAACAGGCGGCTGAGCGATTCCGTCATTTTGACGGAACTGGAGCGGCAGGGCTTCGGGCCGGGCCGCTACGCGCCGGGGGTGGACCGGCGGGCACTGGCCAACGAGGTGCTGCGGCATTTGCCTCAGCTGAGTTTTTTGTCGGTGAACATCAGCGGGGTGCTGGCCACGGTGGTGGTCCGGGAGGCGGACCCGGAGCCGGAGCTGGAGGACCGCTGGGCCCCGGGGGACGTGGTGGCCGCGGCGGACGGGGTCGTGGTGGCGGTGGACCCGGTGGTGGGTCAGGCGGCGGTGGAGGAGGGAGAGGCGGTGCTCTCCGGGGAGCTGCTCATCTCCGGCGACGAGCGGCAGGCCGCCGGGGACGGCTCCGGCGCCATCCTGTCCACGACCCAGGTGCGGGCGGAGGGCCGGGTGCGGGCCATGACCCGGCGCGTGCTGCGCTGCGTCACGCCGCTGAGCGTGACGGTGCCGGAGCCGTCGGGGGAGCCGGAGCGGATTTACGCGCTGCGGCTGGGAAAGCGCGCCTGGCAATTGGGCCGGGAGAGCCGCTTTTTCGACCAAAGCTGCGTGAAAATGGAAAAAAACTGGAAATTGCCCCTGCCCGGCGGCCTCGTCTGGACGCGGAAGACTCTGACGCCCTTCCGGCTGCGGCGCGCGCGCGTGAGCAAAAAGAGCGCCAAAAAGCTGCTGCGCCAGCGCTTGGAGGAGCGCCTGACGGAGCTGATGGGCGGCTCCGGCCAGGTGCAGGAGCAGACCCTCGTCTTCTCCGAGGCGGACGGCGTGCTCCATGCGACCCTCACCGCCTCCTGTCTGGAGGACATCGGGGTGATGGTGGCGAGAGAAGCGGGCAGTGAGCGCTGACAAGCTCCCTGCGGCTGTCAGCGGTGACCCATTTCCCGGCCCCGAATGATTCAAAAGGCGCAAGCCTTGTGAGGCCGGGTCCTGGAGCCTGAACGTGAAATGCACAATGCACAATGCACAATGCCGCGCGGTGCAGGAGCCGCGAATCACAAACGAGCGGCGGAAGTGCCCCTTGAGGGTGCAGGAGCCGCGAATCACAAACGAGCGGCGGAAGTGCCCCTTGAGGGTGCGGGAGCCGCGAATCACAAACGAGCGGCGGAAGTGCCCCTTGAGGGTGCAGGAGCCGAGAATCACAAACGAGCGGTGGGGGTGCCCCTTGAGGGTGCGGGAGCCGAGAATGAATAATGAGCGGCGGGGTGCCCCTTGAGGGTGCGGGAGCCGCGAAAGAGCAGCTTTCAGAGCGTGTTGTCCGGAAAAAGTTGTGAAAAAGCCCTGGTTTTTTGAGGACATCCGCAAAAAACGCCTGTCAGGCGGTGCGCGCAGCGCCGGGGACTTTTGTTTCAGAATTTTGAAAAACAGAGCGGAAAAGCTTGACAAGGGCCGGGAAAATTTGTATAATAACAGCGTTATAAGGGAAAAATGGGCGCAGCGCGCTCGCTTGTACGGGGATAGCCTCCTCCGGTTCCCCATACAGGTACACCAACACACAGTACACCAATATATAAAGCTGGCTGCACGCCCCGCGCACAGGGATTATCATTCCGCCGTCTCCCCTGTGTGCGCTGGTGACGTGGCCGGTCGCAGCTGGCGCGTGTATGGGACATTCTGCCGCCGCCTCGTATACGCCGTTGACAAGCTCGCGTGTGCACGGGGATTCCTCCCCCTTGCCGCGCGGGACAGAGCTGTGAGCGTCCGCACTCGCCTGTGCAGACAGCCGCCTCATCTTTGCTGCCCCATCGGTCGCAAGACTCCTTATAACCCTCCTTTTTGTGACGGCCTCAGGCCGCATTAGACCGTCCGGTGAACGCCGGGCGGTCTTTTGCAGAAACAGGCCGGGCTGTGCCGCCCGCCGGGCGCCCGGAGGCTCCCATCCCGCCGCTCCGCCCCATGCAAAGAAAGGCTGCCGATATGACTCAAATCACCGAATTGTTTGAAAAATCCATCCAAACCCTCGAACTCCCCCGCGTTCTGGACCTGCTGGCCCAGGAGGCCGTGGGCGACGAGGCAAAGGAGCGCTGCCGCGCCCTGCGCCCCGCCACGGAGCCGGAGGAGGTCGCCCGCCTGCTGGAGGAGACCACCGCCGCCCGGGACATGATGGACCTCCACGGCGCGCCCGCCCTCACCAACCTGCGCAGCGTCGGGGACGTGGTGCAGCGCGCCCGCCTGGGCGGCAGCCTCAACAACCGGGAGCTGCTCCGGGTCGCCCGGGTCCTGCGCACCGCCCGGGAGGTCGGCTCTTACAGCGGCGTGGGCGAGAACAAAACCGTGCTCCACCCCCTGTTCCGCTCCCTGTGCCCCAATCAGAGCCTGGAGAGCCGCATCACCGGCTCCATCCTCTCCGACGAGGAGATTGCCGACTCCGCCAGCCCCCTGCTGGCTGACCTGCGCCGCCACATCCGCGCCGCCTCCGGCAAGGCCCGCGAAGTCCTCCAGCGCCTCATCGCCTCCCCCTCCGCCAAGTACCTTCAGGAGGCCATCATCACCATCCGCAACGGCCGCTTCGTCGTGCCCGTCAAGAGCGAGCACAAGGGGAATGTCCCCGGCCTCGTCCACGATGTCAGCGGCAGCGGCTCCACCTTCTTCGTGGAGCCCATGGCCGCCGTGCAGGCCAACAACGAGCTGCGGGAGCTGCAAAGCCGCGAGGAGAAGGAAATCGAGCGGATTCTGGCCGAGCTCTCCGCCCTCGTCGCCGAGGACGGTGATAACATCCTGTTGAATTACGACCTGTTACAACAGATTGATGTCATTTTCGCCCGGGCGCAGCTCTCCTACCGCCTCCGGGGCATGTGCCCGCGCATGGTCAGCGACGGTTCCTTCCACTTCCGCAAGGCCCGTCACCCCCTGCTCGACCCGAAAACCGCCGTGCCCATCGACCTGTGGCTGGGCGAGGACTTCGACACGCTGGTCATCACCGGACCCAACACCGGCGGCAAGACCGTCACCCTCAAGACCGCGGGCCTGCTCACCCTCATGGCCCAGTGCGGCCTCCACCTGCCCGTGGACGACGACAGCACCTTCTCCGTGTTCCGGGAGGTTCTGGCCGACATCGGGGACGAGCAGTCCATCGAGCAGAGTTTGTCCACCTTCTCCTCCCACATCACCAACATTGTCAAAATCCTCGACGAGGCCGACGAGCACACGCTGGTGCTCATCGACGAGCTGGGCGCGGGCACCGACCCCATCGAGGGCGCGGCGCTGGCCGTGAGCATCATCGAGGAGGTGCGCAGCATTGGCGCGCGGGTGGCCGCTACCACCCACTATGCCGAGCTGAAGGTCTACGCCATGACCACGCCCGGCGTGGAGAACGCCTCGTGCGAGTTCAATGTGGAGACGCTGCGGCCCACCTACCGGCTGCTCATCGGCATCCCGGGCAAGAGCAACGCCTTTGCCATCTCCCGGCGGCTGGGGCTGGCCGAGCACATCATCGACAACGCTGCCAAGCGCATCAACAGCCAGGACGTGAAGTTTGAGGACGTGCTGAGCCAGCTGGAGGCCCAGCGTCAGGAGCTGGAGGCCCAGAGCGTCCAGATGGAGGTGCTGCGCCGCAAGCTGGAGGCCGATTCCGCCGCCGCCGAGGCGGGCCGGAAGGACATCGAGGAGCAGCGCTCCAAGGTGGTGGACCAGGCCAACGCCGAGGCGCGGCAGATTCTGGACGAGGCCCGCAGCGTGACCAACCGGGTCTTCCACGAGCTGGACACCATGAAGAAGCGCCAGAAGCAGGGCGACGGCGAGGACGCCAACGCCCAGCGCGCCCAGCTGCGCCGCACCCTCAATCAGGCCCAGGACAAGCTGGGCGAGCGGCCTCAGCCCCAGGCCCAGGAGCACGAGCGGCCCCTGCGGCCCGGCGACCGGGTGGAGCTGCTGCGGCTGGGGGTCCGGGCCGAGGTGGTCAGCGTGGGCAAGGACGGCAGCCTCCAGCTGCGGGCGGGCATTTTGAACGTCACCGCCCGCGCCGACGAGGTCAAGCTGCTCTCCGCCGCGCCGGAGCCGAAGAAGCAGCAGCGCGGGCCCCGGCCCAACGCCGCCCGGCATCAGGTGACCCGCTCCGGCGCCAGCCGCGAGGTGGATTTGCGGGGCATGATGAGCGACGAGGCCATCGCTGTGCTCTCCCAATTTCTCGACAGCGCCGTGCTGGCCCACCTCACCGGGGTCAGCATCATCCACGGCAAGGGCACCGGCGCTTTGCGCAAGGCCGTGCACCAGTACCTCAAAACCTGCAAGTACGTCAAGCGCTACCGCCTGGGCCGCTACGGCGAGGGCGAGGACGGCGTGACCATTGTGGAGCTGAAGTGAGCCGGGCCCTGTTACCGCTGTAACCGCTGAAAATGACCCATCCGCCCGGAATTGCCCCCCTTCTTCCAGTTCTGAAACGATAGAAAAGGGGGCCGGGGTGGAAAATTTGTAGAAAATGCCGTTGACGAAAAGCGGGGTTCTTTGCTATCATAGTTCCCAGTTAGGACGGGAGGCTGTTCTGCGGCGGTTCGCTCCGCCCTTGCCTCCTGTGCGGACACCTTGGGGAGGTATCTTCTATGACTGTGAAAGAAGCGGTGGTCAGCAACGCCGTTGGGCTTCACGCCCGTCCCGCCACGTTCTTCATCCAGAAGGCGAATGAGTACGTGAGCAGCATTTGGGTCGAGGTGGAGGACAGCCGAGTGAACGCAAAGAGCCTGCTGGGCGTGCTCTCCATGGGCATCATCCAGGGCACCACCATCCGGCTGATGGCGGACGGACCCGACGAGAAGGAAGCCATTCAGGGCCTGGTGAAGGTGCTGGCGGACGACCGCGTCGATTGAACAAAGGATAGAGAGAAAAGCGCTGCGTCTGCGGCGCTTTTTTCACAGAAATGGGAAATTTTGCCGGAAGGGAGGCGCGGACCATGACCAGACAGGAGCTCAAGGACAAGGCCCATTCCCTGCCCCTGAGTCCCGGGGTGTACATCATGATGGACAAGGCCGGGACGGTCATCTATGTGGGCAAGAGCCGGGCGCTCAAGAACCGGGTCAGCCAGTACTTCGCGGACCTGGCCAGCCACACCAGCAAGACCCGGGCTATGGTCAATCAAATCGACCACTTCGACTACATTCTGGCCGACACGGAGTTCGAGGCGCTGGTACTGGAGAACTCCCTCATCAAGCGCCACAAGCCCCGCTACAACATCCTTTTAAAGGATGACAAGGGCTACCCCTACATCCGGCTGAGCGGGAAGGACGAGTACCCCCGCTTCACCCTGTCCAATCAGGCACCCAACGACGGCGCGCGCTACTTCGGGCCCTACGGCGGCCGGGGCAGCAGCGGGGAAATCATCCGCACCATTTCGCGGGCGCTGCGCCTGCCCACCTGCTCCCGGAGGTTTCCGCGGGACATCGGCAAGCAGCGGCCCTGTCTGGAGCACCATCTGGGCAGCTGCGACGGCTGGTGCCGGGGCACCCCGGGCGCGGAGGAGTATCAGGAGCGCATCCGGCAGGCGGTGCGGCTGCTGGAGGGCAAATTTGCCGACGTGGAGCGGGAGCTGGAGGCGGAAATGCTCCGGGCCTCCGAGGAGCTGCGCTTTGAGAACGCCGCGGAGCTGCGCGACCGCCTCCGGGCCATTCAACTGCTGGGGACCCGGCAGAAGGTGGTGGCCGGGGCGCAGGCGGACGTGGACGTGGTGGGCTTCTACCGGGGCGAGGCGAAGAGCTGCTTTGTGGTGCTCCACTTCCTCAGCGGCGAGCTGGCGGACCGGGACACGGAGCTGCTGCCCACGCCCATGGAGGAGGACGAGCGGGAAATCCTCTCCGCGCTGGTGCGTCAGTACTACGCCGGGCGGGGGAATCTGCCCAAGTGCATCGACCTGCCCCGGCACATTGAGGACCAGGAGGCCCTGGAGCGGCTGCTCAGCGAGAGCGCGGGCCGCAGGGTGGAGCTGTTCGTGCCCCAGCGGGGCGAGCGGGTCCGCCGCATTGAGATGGCCCGCAAGAACGCCGCCGACGAGGCCGAGCGGGCCACCTCCCGGGAGGAGCGCCAGAGCCGTCTGATGGAGGCGCTGGGGGCCATGCTGGGCTTGCCGGAGACGCCGCACCGCTTTGAGGCCTTTGACATCTCCAACACCGGCGCGTCGGACATTGTGGCGTCCATGACGGTGCATGTGGATGGAAAGCCCCTGAAAAAGGACTACCGCCGTTTCCACGTCAGGGATTTGGAGGCGCCGGACGACTACGCCAGCATGGAGCAGGTGCTCCGGCGGCGCTTTCGGCGCTATCTGGACGGGGACGAGAAGTTTTCCGTCCTGCCGGACCTGCTGCTGATGGACGGCGGCGCGGGTCAGGTGGGCGTGGCGGTGCAGGTGCTCCGGGAGCTGGGGATTTCCGTGCCGGTGTTCGGCATGGTGAAGGACAACCGGCACCGCACCCGGGCGCTGGTGGCCGCGGACGGCGGTGAGATTGGGATTCAGGCAAATCCCGCGGTGTTCGCGCTGATTGGCCGGATTCAGGAGGAGACGCACCGCTTCGCCGTCACCTTCCACCGGGAGAGCCACGCGAAGAACACCGTTGCCTCGGTGCTGGAGCAGATTCCCGGCGTGGGGGAGGTGCGGCGCAAGGCGCTGATGAGGCATTTCAAGAGCTTGAAGGCCATTCGAGAGGCGGATTATGAGAGCCTGTGCCAGGCGGTGCCGAAGAGGACCGCGGAGGCGGTGTTTGGGTATTTTCATCCCCAAAATGGGGAGAATTAAAACATTTTGGGACTGGAATGAGGTCAGCATGAGTTGTTGGGAGCGGAACCACCCGTTCAGACCCGGACCACTTCCCTGATTTCACCCGACAGGAGCGTAAAAGCTTCGGGGTTTCCGGGTGAGCGGAACCACCCGTTCAGACCCGGACCACTTCCCTGATTTCACCCGACAGGAGCGTAAAAGTTTCGGGGTTTCCAAAGGGGGACTTTACAAAGTCCCCCTTTGGCCGCCGGAGGCTGATACAACGTATGATAAGGAGGACCACATGAGAGTCATCACCGGAACCGCCCGGGGCCGCCGTCTGGGCGAGCTCTCGGGCATGGACACCCGCCCCACCTACGACCGGGTAAAAGAGGGCATGTTCAACATCATCCAGTTCGACATCGAGGGCCGGCGCGTGCTGGACCTCTTCGCCGGCACCGGCCAGCTGGGCATCGAATGCCTCAGCCGCGGCGCCGCCGCCTGCACCTTCGTGGACCAGCGCCGGGACGCGGTGAAGCTCATCCGCGACAACCTCAAGGCCACGGACCTCACCGACGGCGCAAAGGTCGTGCAGGGCGACGCCCTCAGCTTCCTGAGCACCACCCGCGAGAAATTCCACCTCATCTTCCTGGACCCGCCCTACGACTCCAGCTTGCTGGAGCTGGCCCTGAAAAAAATCAGCACGATTGACATTCTGCCGGAAAATGGTATAATCGTCTGTGAGAGCCGCACCGAGCAGCCCCTGCCCGAGCTGGAGGGCCTGGTCCGCAGCCGCGACTACCGCTACGGCAAGACCAAGGTGACGCTCTACCGAAAGGAACTCTGATTTTTTGCCCACGCACCCACAGGAGGCCGCAGCTATGCGCATCGCCGTCTACCCCGGCAGCTTTGACCCGCCCACCCTCGGACATCTGGACATCATCCGCCGCGCCGCCGCCCAGTTCGACCGCGTGATTGTGTGCGTCATGTTCAACTCCGAGAAGAGCGGCCTGTTCACCCCCGCCGAGCGCGTGGACCTGCTGCGCCGCAGCCTCGCGGAGCAGGAGGGCGTGGACAACGTCACCGTGGACCGGGACAGCGGCCTGCTGGCCGATTACGCCCGCCGCGTGGGCGCCTCCTGCCTGGTCAAGGGCCTGCGCCGCGTGGCCGATTTCGAGTCCGAAATGCAGATGGCCGACATCAACCGCTCCCTGGCGCCGGGCCTGGACACCCTGTTCCTCACCGCCCGCCCGGAGCTGGCCTTTCTCAGCTCCACCATCGTCAAGGAGCTCGCCCGCTACCGCGTGGATTTGAAGGGGGCCGTGGCGGACGCCATTGAGCGCGATGTGCAGGCGCGGGTGGGCGAGCGGCTGGCGCAGACGCAGATATAACGCCGTTTTTGTGCGAAAAAGAGAGAAAAACGATACGAAAGAGGGGCCTGTCATGGCAAATCAGGAAAAAGTGAACGAGCTGCTCAGCTCCCTGTACCAGATGATCGACGAAGCCCGCAGCAGCTTCGGCGGCGGCGGCTACTGCCGCATTGACCGTGACCGCGCGCTGGACATCCTCGACGAGGTCCGCAGGCTCTTCCCCGTGGAGGTGGACGAGGCCCAGCGCATCGTCGCCAGCCGCAACGAGCTGCTCTCCCAGGCCGAGAAGGAGGCCGAGCGCATCCGCCGTCAGGCCGAGGAGACCGCCCGCAAGCTCATCGACGAGGACGAGATTCAGGGCCGCGTCAAGGCCAAGGCCCGGGAAATCCTCAAGGAGACCGAGGCCCAGCACAAGGCCATGATCGAGCAGGCCGAGCAGACCGCCGCCGAGCTCACCGGCAAGGCCGAGCGCCGCAGCGCCGAGCTTCAGCGGGTGGCCAATGAGTACTGCGAGGACGTGCTGCGCCGCACCGAGGAGGCCCTTCAGGAGGCCCTTCAGGAGGTGCAGTCCTCCCGCGCCAAGTTCCAGGACCTCTCCGGCAAGAGCGAGGGGTAATGCACACAGGTCCGGCAGCGCGCCCAGTCGCCGCCGGGCCTGTTCGCGTATTTGTGCGAAAGAGAAAATTTTCCGGCCGTTGGATTCCCTCCGGCGGACGGGGGCGGGCCGGAAGTGGCGGAAAGTGCGCGCTTTCGCGGCGCTTCCTCACCCTTTGACCAGTCTGAGCCGGTTTCGGCAGGGACTTTTTGCGCACAATTCTACGGAAAAAGGCTTGCACTTTTTTTCGTTCTGTTTTATACTATACGTTACCGATGCGCCGGGTCAGACCCCGGCGCCCACACACACGGAAGAGAGGGTGCCATGGCGGAGCTGAAACACTGTCCGGTGCTGCTGGAGGAGTGCGTCCAGGGCTTGCAAATCCGACCGGAGGGCGTCTACGTGGACGGCACCCTGGGCCGGGGCGGCCACAGCCGGGAAATCGCCCGGAGGCTGACCACCGGACGGCTCATCTGCATCGACCGGGACCAGGCCGCCCTGGACGAGGCCCCGGAACGGCTCAAGCCCTGGCTGGACCGCGTCACCCTGGTGCACAGCAACTTCAACCGCATCCCGGAGGTGCTCGACGAGCTGGGCATCCCCGGCGCGGACGGCGTGCTGCTGGATTTGGGCGTCTCCTCGCCCCAGCTGGACGACGCCGAACGGGGCTTCTCCTACCAGAAGGACGCGCCTCTGGACATGCGCATGGACCGTTCCCAGGCCCTCACCGCCGCGGTGGTGGTCAACGAGTGGCCGGAGGAGGAGCTGAGCTGGATTTTCTCCCGCTACGGTGAGGAGCGCTACGCCCGCCGCGTGGCCGCCGCCATCGTCCGGGAGCGCGCAAAGGCACCCATCGAAACCACGCTGGCGCTGGTGGAGCTGATTCGTTCCGCCATGCCCGCCGCCGCGCTGCGGGAGAAGCAGCATCCGGCCAAGCGGGTCTTTCAGGCCATCCGCATCGCCGTCAACGACGAGCTGTCCGCCTGCTCTCAGGCCGTGGACGCCGTCATTCCCCGGCTCAATCCCGGCGGGCGGCTGTGCGTCATCACCTTCCACTCTTTGGAGGACCGGCTGGTCAAGAACGCCTTCCAGACCTGGGCCAGAGGCTGCACCTGCCCGCCGGAGTTCCCGGTGTGCGTGTGCGGCAGGACGCCCACCGTGCGCCTGACCCCCCGCAAGCCCATCGTCCCCTCGGCGCGGGAGGTGGCGGAGAATCCCCGCGCCCGCAGCGCCAAGCTGCGCATTGCGGAAAAGCTCTGAGGGGGTTCCATCAAAGGCCGTTTTTCCCCATTTTTGGGGTTGATATAGATATTCCAGTACTAAGGAGAGGTAATCAGACATGGCAGAAAAGAGAGACAATCCCTTCCAGACCATCGTCTACGATGGGAACACGGTCCGTCGCCTGGGCACCGCCCCCCAGAGCCTGCCCGAGCAGGAGGAGCTGCGTACCACCCGCGTCTCTGAGGAGGAGCTGGAATCCGGGAGCCACAGCAGTCGCGGAGAGCACCTGCCGCTGCGGGAACAGGAGCGGGTCTCCCTGCTGGCCGTGGCGGGCTTCGCCATGATCGCCATGCTGGCCGTCGCGGTTCTCGCCAGCCACGTCCAGCTCAACGGCATCTACGCCCGCACCGTGGCCGCCCAGTCCGCCCTGACTCAGCTGGAGAGCGACTACGCCAAGCTGGAGGCCCAGGACCAGGAGATTTTCGACAACGAGCGCCTGAGCAAGGCCGCCGCCAACGCCGATTTGGTCAAGCCCGGCATCAACCAGCAGGTCTACCTGGAGCTCTCTGACCCGGACAACGCCGTGGTCTACCAGCAGGGCGACGGCGTGCCCCTGGTCGAGCGGGCCGTACAAGGTCTGCGCGCCTTCTTCGGCGGCGTGGGCGAATACTTCAACTGACCCGCTCATAGCATGAAGGGGTCCGGCGGGGCTCCCGTCGGCACACAACGCGGTCGGTGAGCGGCAATACAGCGGCGGCCTCGCGGAGGCTTCGCCGGCAGACTGAGGGCGCGAGACACCTGCTGTTCTTGCGCCCTTTCTCCGTGATA
>CACZUK010000040.1 GCA_902784305.1 Oscillospiraceae bacterium
GCCTCACCGCACAAAATCGGGAGGGAGGCGGCGAATATGAGCCAGACCCCGGACATCCACGCCCTGCTGGAGGGCGTGCGCGCCGGAACGGTGAGCGTGGCGGAGGCGGAGGGCGTGCTGCGCCGCAAGCCCTTCGAGGATTTGGGCTACGCCCGGCTGGACACCCACCGGCAGCTGCGCTCCGGGTTCCCGGAGGTGGTCTTCTGCCAGGGCAAGGCGGACGCGCATCTGGTGCGCATCTTCGAGACGCTGTGGCAGGCCAACGGGGCGGTGCTGGGCACCCGCGCCACCGCGGAGCAGTTTGAACAGGTGAAAAAGGTGCTGCCAAACGCGGAATATGACCCGGTTTCCCGGACCATCCGCTGTGAAAGTGAGCCGAAGCCCCGAAAAGGCCGCATCGTGGTCTGCACCGCCGGCACCGCCGACCTGCCCATGGCCGAGGAGGCCGCCCGCACCGCCGAGTTCTTCGGCCGCAACGTGGAACGGCTCTACGACGTGGGGGTCAGCGGCCTGCACCGGCTGCTCGCCCGGCTGGAAACCCTTCAGAGCGCCCGCTGCATCGTCGTCGCCGCGGGCATGGAGGGCGCGCTGGCCAGCGTCGTGGGGGGGCTGGTGGCCTGTCCTGTGGTGGCCGTGCCCACCAGCGTGGGCTATGGGGCCAGCTTCGGCGGGCTGAGCGCCCTGCTGACCATGCTCAACTCCTGCGCCAATGGCGTTGCGGTGGTGAACATCGACAACGGCTACGGCGCGGGCTATCTCGCCGCGCAAATCGACAAAATGGGGGAAAATGAGCCTTGAAATACCTGTATTTGGAATGTGAGCGGGGCATCAGCGGCGATATGACCGTCGCCGCCCTGCTGGATTTGGGAGCGGACCGCGCCGCTCTGGAGCGCATGCTTGCCAGCCTGCCCCTGACGGGCTTCTCCACCCGCGTCAGCCGGGTGAGCCGCGCCGGGCTGGAGATGTGCGACTTCGCCGTGGAGCTGGCAGAGGACAACCACGACCACGACATGGAATATCTCTACGGGCATGAGCACGCGCATGAGCATGAGCACGGCCATCACCATGAACATGAGCATGCCCACGACCACCATCATGAACATGAGCACGCCCACGACCACCATCATGAGCATGAGCATGCGCACGACCACCACCACGACCATGACCACCACCACGACCATGAGCATGAGCATGACCACGGGCACCACCATGACCATGACCATGAGCACCACCACGACCATGACCACCATCATCATGACCATGAGCACGCGCACGACCATCACCACCACCACACCTCCCTGCCGGAGATTCTGCACCTGCTCGACCACGCCGACATGACCCCCGGCGCGCGCGCGCTGGCCGAGCGGATTTTCCGCATCCTGGCCGCGGCGGAGTCCAAAGCCCACGGCGTCCCGGCGGAGCAGGTCCACTTCCACGAGGTGGGCGCGGTGGACTCCATCGTGGACATCGCCGCCGCGGCGGTGCTGCTGGACAGCCTGGGAGCCGAGGGCTGCGTCGTCCCGGCCCTGACCGAGGGCTCCGGGAGCGTGCGCTGTCAGCACGGGATTCTGCCGGTGCCCGTGCCCGCCGTGGTGAACATCGTGCAGGCCCACGGCCTCCAACTGCGCATCACCCCCCAGCGGGGCGAGCTGGTCACGCCCACCGGTGCGGCCATCGTCGCGGCCGTGAAGACCGCCGACGCCCTGCCGGAGCGCTTCCGGGTGCTGAACATCGGCATGGGCGCCGGAAAACGGGCCTATGAGCGGCCCAGCTTCCTGCGGGCAATGCTGCTGGAGACCGAGGAGCGCGCGGGGGACGAAATCGTCCGTCTGGAGTGCAATCTGGACGACTGCACCGGCGAGGCGCTGGGCTTCACCATGGAGCGGCTGCTGGCGGCGGGCGCCCGGGACGTGTACTTCACGCCGATTTATATGAAGAAGCAGCGGCCCGGCGTGGTGCTGACGGTGCTCTGCGACGAGGAGCGCCGCGACACGCTGGAGTGCCGGAGTTCGAGAGCGTGGCGGCGCTGTGCCGGGAGAGCGGCAAGAGCTGGCAAGCTGTGATGACGCAGCTGACAAAAGAGCTGTAAAAGCTGGCAAAGCGTGACGAATCAGCCGAAAAAAGAGCTGTAAAAGCTGGCACGCTGTGATGACGCAGCTGACAAAAGAGCTGTAAAAGCTGGCAAAGCGTGATGAATCAGCCGACAAAAGAGCTGTAAAAGCTGGCAAAGCGTGACGAATTAGCTGACAAAAGAGCTGTAAACAGCAAAAAACGCAACAAAAAGACCGTGAAGCGGAAAAACCCGTTTCACGGTCTTTTATTCTTCGTTTGACTCCGGTTCGGGTTCCGGAGCGGGCCGGAGAACCTGAGAAATGTCCGGCGGCTCCGGCTTGTGGTACTTGAAATAGGTCATGGACCGCATCCCGTACAGCTTGCCGCCGTAGCGGCTGGTGCCGAAGCGCTTCTTGTCGCTCATGTGCTCCACATACACCTCGCCGGTGTCCGGGTTCTGCCACAGACCCAGCCCCCGCGGGTGGGTGCACATGCCCTTCCAAGGCTCCTTGTAGCTGGGGGGCAGCTCCACCAGACCCCGCAGCGTGGGGGTGGGGGAGCCGTCCATTCTGGGCAGAGAGATGAAGCCGTAGCGGCGCTTGCTGCCCCAGGGCTCCTTATAGCTGGGGGGCGGCTCGATGAGGCCGCGGAGCGTCGGCGTTGGAGAGCCGTCCATTCTGGGCGCGGAGATGAAGCCGTAGCGGCGCTGCTTGCCCCAAGGCTCCTTATAGCTGGGCGGCGGCTCGATGAGTCCCCGCAGCGTGGGGGTGGGGGAGCCGTCCAGCCGAGGCGCGGAGATGAAGCCGTAACGGCGCTGCTTCCCCCAAGGCTCCTTATAGCTGGGCGGCGGCTCGATGAGTCCCCGCAGCGTGGGGGTGGGGGAGCCGTCCATTCTGGGCGCGGAAACGAAGCCGTAGCGGCGCTTGCTGCCCCAGGACTCCTTGTAGCTCATGGGCACTTCCTGAATCGGACGGCCCACGCCCGCCACGCCATAGCCGCCCTTGTAGCTCTCCAGACCCGTGGGCACCTCGTCGCTGAACAGGTTGCCGGAAAAGCGCTTGGCGTAGGACTGCGGCGCGTGCATCAGCACAAAAAGCTCCTTAAACGGGGCAAAGCGGCCCTTGTAGCTGGGCGCAGGGGACTCCAGCGGCTGCTGACCGGGGGTGCTGCCGCCGCGGTAGCGCTCCGGGGCGCGGCTGCGCAGGTCGGCGTTCTCCGCTTTGGACGCGCCGCCCTTGTAGCTGGGCATCGCCAGCGGGAACTGGAAGGTGCCATAGCGCCACTGGATGGGCACGCGGCGGTGGCTGGCCGGGGCCGCCGTGGACAAATCGGCGTTTTTGGCGCTGGATCTGCCGCCCTTGTAGCTTGGAACAGGGAAGAAGCCCAGCCAGGCGCGGGGGATGTCGCGGAGGCGGGTTTTGTGGCTGGTGGGGGTGTGGTCGCCGGGAATGTGGGCCTCGCCCGCTTTGGACTTTCCGCCGCGGTAGAAGGGGACAGCCAGCGGGAACTGGAAGGAGCCGTAATGGCTCTGGGAGCCGGATTTCTTGTGACTGGCCGGGGCCGCAGAGGACAAATCGGCATTTTTGGCGCTGGATTTGCCGCCCTTGTAGCTGGGAGCGGGGAACATGCCCAGCCAGGCGCGGGGGAGGTCCCGGAGGCGGGTTTTGTGGCTCGTGGGGGTGTGGTCGCCGGGAATGTGGGCCTCGCCCGCTTTGGATTTGCCGCCGCGGTAGAAGGGCATAGCCAGCGGGAACCGGAAGGAGCCGTAGTGGCTCTGGGAGCCGGATTTCCTGTGACTAGCCGGGGCCGCGGAGGACAAATCGGCATTTTTTGCGCTGGATTTGCCGCCCTTATAGCTTGGGGCCGGGAACATGCCCAGCCAGGCTTTGGGGAGGTCGCGGAGGCGGGTTTTGTGGCTGGTGGGGGTGTGGTCGCCGGGAATGTGGGCCTCGCCCGCTTTGGATTTGCCGCCGCGGTAGAAGGGGATAGCCAGCGGGAACCGGAAGGAGCCGTAGTGGCTCTGGGAGCCGGATTTCTTGTGACTTACCGGGGCTGTGGAGGACAAATCGGCATTTTTTGCGCTGGATTTGCCGCCCTTATAGCTTGGGGCCGGGAACATACCCAGCCAGGCGCGGGGGATGTCCCGGAGGCGGGTTTTGTGGCTGGTGGGGGTGTGGTCGCCGGGGATGTGGGCCTCGCCCGCCTTGGACTTTCCGCCCCGGTAGAAGGGCATAGCCAGCGGGAACTGGAAGGAGCCGTAATGGCTCTGAGAGCCGGATTTCTTGTGACTGGCCGGAGCCGCGGAGGACAAATCGGCATTTTTCGCGCTGGATTTGCCGCCCTTATAGCTGGGCGCGGGGAACATGCCCAGCCAGGCGCGTGGGAGGTCCCGGAGGCGGGTTTTGTGGCTGGCGGGGGTGTGGTCGCCGGGGATGTGGGCCTCGCCCGCCCTGGACTTTCCGCCCCGGTAGAAGGGCAGGGGCAGCGGGAACCGGAAGGAGCCGTAGCGGCCCTGAGAGCCGGATTTCTTGTGACTGCCGGGCAGGGCCTGGGTGAGGTCCGCCGCGCCCGCGCCGCTGCCGCCCTTGTGGCTGTCGGGCAGGGGCTGCGTGAAGGGGGTGCCGCTCTTGTCCACCTTGTTGCCCTTGTAGCTGGGGAAGAAGCGGCCCAGCAGTCCGCCCTCGTTGGAGCTGCGGGCCCGGCGCTCCTGACGGCGCTTGTCGCTCCAGAGCTTCCACAGGGTCAGCAGCAGGGACAGGGCCAGGCAGGCGCAGCCGAACAGGATGCGGCCGCGGTGGTGCTCCCAGGCCAGGGGGTCCACCTCCAGCAGCCAGGGGGCGAGCAGAGGCAGGTTGTTCCAGTTGTTGGGGAGCATCCGCTCACCTCCTTTCCTTGGCGGAGCGCGTCCGCGGGCAGTTTTCTCTCGCGCAGAGATGAAATGGAATCAGAAAACGGCGCAGCGCTCAGCCGCCGCGGCGCGTTTCCGCCGCAATCGGGGCAATGCGCCAATTTCTGGGATAAATGTCGAAAAAAGGCCGTGCTGTGGCCGGGGTATCTCTCTTATTATCGCACAAATCCCGGAAAAAGAAAAGAGTGAGTTTTCCCCACTCTGCGGAATTTGCCCGCAAATCATGATGGAGCGCTCAGCAGACGTGCTCGGACTGCGTTTGCGTCTGCTGGCGCACAAGACGGGCGGAACGTGTCCGCGGCTGTCTGTTGGCGCGCAAAGACGAAACGGCATCAAAAGAGGACGAAACGCCCGGCCGACGCGGCAGTGGAATCTGATTTCACCGCCGCGCCGGAACGCTGCGGGCGCACTCAGGGGGACGTATCGCCCCCCTGAGAACCCTGAGGCTGCGGGACGGTGGGGTCCGGGAGCTTGGGGTACTGGTAGCTGCCGTCCGCGCCCCGGCGAACCTCCTCCAGGTTGCGGTAGTCCGCCTCGTCCTGGGAGAGGGCCTTGTGCTTGAGCTGCCGGGCCAGGAAGCGCTCCAGGATGGACACCAGCACCGCGAAGACCGGCACGCCGATGATCATGCCCACCACGCCGAACAGGCCGCCGAAGAGCAGGATGGCAAAGAGCACCCAGAACGAGGACAGACCCGTGGAGTCGCCCAGAATCTTGGGGCCGAGGATGTTGCCGTCAAACTGCTGGAGGGCGATGACGAAAATCACAAAGGTCAGGCAGCTGATGGGGCTGTTGAGCAGAATCAGAATGGCGCAGGGCACCGCACCCAGAAACGGCCCGAAGAAGGGGATGATGTTCGTCACGCCGATGATGACGCTGACCAGAATCGCGTAGGGGATGCGCAGCAGAGAGGTGCCGATGAAGCACAGCAGGCCGATGATGAGCGAGTCGATGAGCTTGCCGCGCAGGAAGCCGCCAAAAACCTGATGAATGAAGCGCATGTTGCGCACGATGGCGTTGGCGGTCCTGAGCTTGAAGATGCCATAAACCATGCGCTTGGCGTGGGCAATCATTTCGCCCTTGCCCACCAGCAGGTAGGCGGCCACGATGAAGCCCACCAGCACATTTTTCGCCACGGTGAACACCACCACCAGCCCGGAGAAGAGGGTCGAAAACACGCTGCCCACGCTGTTGCCCAGCTTCTCGCTCAGGCCCTGGAGGTTGGGCAGGATGCTCTGCTTCACCCAGGAGAGCAGCTGGGTGGAGCTGGTGGTCAGCCATGCCTCCACGGCCTCGGCGGTCTCGGGGCTGTCGGCAAAGAAGTCGTCGGCCCACTGGGTCAGGCGGTTGGTGTAGATCTGCATGGAGTTGGACAGATTGTTCAGACTGCCCACGAAGCCGGGGATGACCAGCGCCACCAGCACACCCACCAGAGCCAGAGAGCCCAGAATGGACAGCAGCACGCTCAGGCCCACACTCAGGCCCCGGGCGCGCCCCTTGAGGAAGGACACCCGGCTCAGGCAGCGGTCCAGATTGCGCACCAGCAGGTTGTAGAGGGGCGAGAGCAGGTAGGCGATGACACAGCCGATGATGAAGGGCATCAGGATGCGCACCAGAGTCTCAAAGGCGGTGCGGATGGTGGAAAAGTGGAAGAGTGTGAAGGCGGTGAGCAGGCTGGCGGCGATGACCGCGAAGGCTGTGAGGCCAATCAGCAGATATTGCTCCAGTTTCTCTTTGTTCATGAAAGTCCCCCTTTTTGCCGGGTTTTGAGGCAGTTTAAACGCTCAGCTCCGCGCTGGAGCCGTCCAGAGCGAAGGCGCAGCGGCGCAGCACCGGCTCCACCTCGGCCGTCAGGAACTCCTCCACCTGCTCCGGGCAGCGGCCGATGTAGCGGCCCGGCTCCAGATGGGCGGTGAGCTCGTCCCGGCTCATGCCGAACAGGGGGTCGGCGGCGATGAGGTCGATGAGGTTGTTGGACAGGCCGCGCTCCTTCACGTTCCGGCCGGCCTCCAGGCTCAGCTCCCGGATGCGCTCGTGGAGGTCCTGACGGTTGCCGCCCCGCTTCACCGCGTCCATCATGATGTTCTCGGAGGCCATGAAGGGCAGCTCCTCCAGAATGTGCTTCTCGATGACCTTTTCGTGGACCACCAGACCCGCGGTGACGTTCTGATAGATGCGCAGAATCGCGTCGGTGGCCAAAAATGCCTCGGGCACGCTCAGACGCTTGTTGGCGCTGTCGTCCAGCGTGCGCTCGAACCACTGGGTGGCGCTGGTGACGGCGGGATTGAGCACGTCGGCCATCACATAGCGGCCCAGGGCGCAGATGCGCTCGCAGCGCATGGGGTTGCGCTTGTAGGGCATGGCGGAGGAGCCAATCTGCTTGGCCTCGTAGGGCTCCTCCACCTCCTTGAGGTGGGACAGGAGCCGCAGGTCGTTGGCGAACTTGCTGGCGCTGGCGGCGATGCCGGCAAGGGTGTTGACCACAAAGGTGTCCGTCTTCCGGCTGTAGGTCTGGCCGGACACGGCCACGCAGGACGCAAAGCCCATCTCTGCGGCGATGAGGGCTTCGGCCTTTTTGACCTTCTCGTGGTCGCCCTCGAACAGCTCCAGAAAGCTGGCCTGGGTGCCGGTGGTGCCCTTGCTGCCCAGCAGCTTCAGGTCCGCGATGCGGCGCTCCACCTCGTGGAAGTCCATCAGCAGCTCATTGAGCCACAGGGTCGCCCGCTTGCCCACGGTGGTGAGCTGGGCGGCCTGGAAGTGGGTGAAGCCCAGGGTGGGCAGGGCCTCGTACTGCCGGGCGAAGCGGGCGAGGTTGTCCATGACCCGGACCAGCTCGTCCCGAATCAGCTCCAGAGCCTCCCGCATGAGGATGACGTCGGTGTTGTCGCCCACATAGCAGCTCGTTGCACCCAGGTGGATGATGGGCATGGCCTTGGGGCACTGGTCCCCGTAGGCGTGGATGTGGGCCATCACGTCGTGGCGCAGGGAGCGCTCGTACTTGGCGGCCAGCGCGTAGTCGATGCACTCGGCGCCGGCGTGGGCCTCCAGCTCGTCCACCTGCTCCTGGGTGACGGGCAGGCCCAGCTGCATCTCGGCCCGGGCCAGGGCCACCCACAGGCGGCGCCAGGTGGAGAACTTCTTGTCCGGGGAGAAGATGTACTGCATCTCAGGGCTGGAGTAGCGGGAGGAGAGGGGGGATTCGTAGTTGTTTTTCATAGGATTGTTCCTTTCGTCAGGCGGGAGAGCGTTCCTCCAGCGGGTCGGCAACGGCAGGGGCTTCGTAGACGGTGAAGGGGTCCAGGTCGATGCAGTTGGCGGGGTCAAAATGCCCGGACAAATCCCAGGCGACGGTATGGTTGAGCACGGTGAGGCGCTGGGTGAAAAAAGCGGGGTCCCTCAGAGGGAGAAAGACAGGCCCGGCGTTCAGCAGAGGCTTGACGTCAAAGTGGTGGACGGAGCCGTCAGAAAACCAGGCGTAGACCGTCTGGTCCTCGCCGGGCAGCACCTGCACCACCTCGGGGTAATAGGAATCCATCGTCATGGGGAACTCCTTTCTTACAGGGGGGGCTACACCGTTCAGAGGCTTGCCGTCTCTGGCCAGCTCCCAGTTCTGCATCAACTCGTCCCGGTGAAGCTCGTTCCACGCCAGTATCAGCTTGAGCTGCCGGGAAGGCAGCGCGCCTCGCAGAACGCAGCCGGAGAGAACGTCCACCAGCACGGTTTTTCCCGCGTATTCGGCATGAAAATGGGGAGGATTGTGGTCACTGTAATACATTGTGATGCGAATGCCCATAAACAGGGAGATAACAGGCATGGGTTTCTCCTTTCTGAAACGACACTATTCAATCAGCATCGCGTCCCCGAAGCTGAAGAACCGGTAGCGCTCCCGCACCGCCTCGGCGTAGGCGCGCAGCACGTTCTCCCGGCCCGCCAGGGCGCTGACCAGCATCACCAGCGTGGACTCGGGCAAGTGGAAGTTGGTCACCAGCGCGTCCAGGCACTTGAAGCGGCAGCCGGGGTAGAGAAAGATGCTGGTCCAGCCCGCGTGGGGGTCCATAGTGCCGTCCTCGTTGGCGAAGCTCTCCACCGTGCGGCAGGAGGTGGTGCCCACGCACACGACCCGGCCGCCGTTTCGCTTCGTTTCGGTGATGATTTGCGCGGTTTCCTCCGGGACCATGCAGTATTCCGCGTGCATTTCGTGCTCCTCCAGCTCCTCGGCCTTCACCGGGCGGAAGGTGCCCAGACCCACATGGAGGGTGACGTAAACCACCTTCACGCCCATGTCCTCAATCTGTTTGAGCAGCTCCGGCGTGAAGTGCAGGCCCGCCGTGGGCGCCGCCGCGCTGCCCGGCACCTTGGAGTAAACGGTCTGATAGCGCTCCTGGTCCTCCAGCTCCGCGCGGATGTAGGGGGGCAGGGGCATGCGGCCCAGCTTTTCGAGCACTTCGAGGAAGATGCCCTCGTAGTGGAAGCGCACCAGCCGGTTGCCGTCGGGGAGGACCTGTTCAATCTCCGCCGTCAGCTCGCCCTCGCCGAAGCGGAGCTTCGCGCCCGTGCGCAGCTTCTTGCCCGGGCGCACCAGGCACTCCCAAAGGTTGTCGCCCTTGTCGGTGAGCAGCAGCACCTCGCTCACGCCGCCGCTCTCCCGCCGCCCGATGAGCCGGGCCGGGAGCACCCGGGAGTTGTTGAGCACCAGGCAGTCGCCGGGGCGCAGGTGGGCGGGCAGGTCGTAGAAGTGCTCGTGGGACACCGCGCCGGTGTTCCGGTCCAAAACCATCAGCCGGGACTGGTCGCGGCGCTCCAGCGGCGTCTGGGCGATGAGCTCCGGCGGGAGGTCGTAGTAAAAATCACTGGTCTTCATGGGATTCGTCCTTTTCTGGAAATCACGCTCATTTTACCACAGCTGTGCCCCCTTCGTCCACACCCGGCTCAAGTAAAATTGCATAAAAGTCACGCCCGGCGCTCCGGCATTTTTTCTCCCTTCCGCGCCGTTTCCCTTGACGAAAAATGGGAAGTATGCTACCATTATACCACTATGCAGGAGAGGTGCGGCTTTCATCAGTACCTTCGGAGCGGGACCGCGGCGGTCCGGGTGCTCCGGGGGAAAGGGGACGCCGCCGAAGAATCGGGCTGTGCCGCCGCCCGGCTCTGGGCGTCAGGTCAACAGCCTGCCGACTGTCATCTGAGCCATTCAGATGGAGCGCTGTCTGCTTTTGTCTCAAAACCGCCCCTCCGGGCGCGGCTTGTCGCAGGGTCAGTCAGCGGGAGCTGCTGGCTCTTTTTTGTTGCACGGAGGAGTCGGAGTGCATAGAATTGTTTGGACGTTCCCGTCCTATCAACCCGTTTGGAGGTCGTTTACAATGGAAAAGTATAAGGTTGGCGTTGTAGGCTGCACCGGCATGGTGGGTCAGCGCTTCATCACCCTGCTGGAGAATCACCCCTGGTTCCAGCTCACCGCCGTGGCCGCCTCCGGCCGCAGCGCGGGCAAGAGCTACGCCCAGGCCGTGGAGGGCCGCTGGAAGATGACCACCCCCATCCCCGAGGAGGCTCTGGACCTGACCGTGCTGGACATCGAGAAGGATCTGGACGCCTTCGTCTCCCAGATCGACTTCACCTTCTGCGCCGTGAACATGAAAAAGGACGAAATCAAGGCTCTGGAGGAGAAAATCGCCAAAAAAGAGTGCCCGGTGGTGTCCAACAACTCCGCCCACCGCTTCACCCCCGACGTGCCCATGGTGGTGCCGGAGATCAACCCCGGCCACATCGAGGTCATCAAGGCCCAGCGCGAGCGTTTGGGCACCAAGCTGGGCTTCATCGCCGTCAAGTCCAACTGCTCCCTCCAGTCCTATGTGCCCGCCCTGCACCCCCTGCGGGAGAAATACGGTCTGGAAAAGGCTCTGGTGACCACTTATCAGGCCATTTCCGGCGCGGGCAAGAACTTTGAGACCTGGCCGGAGATGGTGGACAACGTCATCCCCTACATCGGCGGCGAGGAGGAGAAGAGCGAGCAGGAGCCTATGAAGATGTGGGGTCACATCGAGGACGGCAAAATCGTCAACGCCACCAGCCCTGCCATCACCTCCCAGTGCCTGCGCGTGCCCGTGTCCGACGGCCACATGGCCGCCGTGTTCATGAGCTTCCCCGAGGGGAAGAAGCCCGGCGTGGAGGAAATCAAGGAGGTTTGGGCCCGCTACCAGGGCCGCGCCCAGGAGCTGAATCTGCCCAGCGCTCCCAAGCAGTTCCTGCACTACTTTGAGGACCCCAGCTACCCCCAGACCCGGCTCCAGCGCAATCTGGAGGGCGGCATGGCCATCTCTCTGGGCCGTCTGCGCCCGGACAGCCAGTACGACTACAAGTTCGTCGGCCTGAGCCACAACACCCTGCGCGGCGCGGCCGGAGGCGGCGTGCTGCTGGCGGAGCTGCTGGCCGCCGAGGGATACCTGGTCCATAAGTAATGCCCTTCCACTCCCTCTCCCACCACGCCCTTCGGGCGCGGTCCCCCAGGCAGTGCGTCTTCAGCCTTCCCCTCTGGGGAAGGGGGACCACTGGCTGTAAGCCAGTGGTGGATGAGGCCCCCTCGTGACACCTGTGTGTCAGAAAGGAAATTGCTATGAAAACTCCTGCTTTTACCGGCGCCAGCGTCGCCATCGTCACCCCCTTCCGGGACGGCAAGGTGGACTATGAGAAGTTCGGCGAGCTCATCGAGTTCCAGATTGCCGGCGGCACCGACTGCATCTGCGTCTGCGGCACCACCGGCGAGGCGGCCACCCAGACCATGGAGGAGCACAAGGAAGTCATCCGCTACGCCGTGAAGAAGGTCGCCGGGCGCGCCAAGGTGCTGGCCGGCACCGGAAGCAACTGCACCGCCACCGCTCTGGAGCTGAGTCTGGACGCCGAGGCCGCCGGAGCCGACGCCCTGCTGGTTGTGACCCCCTATTACAACAAAACCACCCAGAAGGGCCTGATTCAGCACTATACCTACCTGGCCGACCGGGTTCACACCCCCATCATCTGCTACAACGTGCCCAGCCGCACCGGCCTGAACATGACCGCCGCCACCTACGCGGAGCTGGCCAAGCACCCCATGATCAACGGCGTCAAGGAGGCCTCCGGCAGCCTGGACCTGGTGGCCCACACCCGCCTGCTGTGCGGCGATGAGTTCAACATCTGGTCCGGCGAGGACGGACAGGTGGTGCCCATCATGTCCCTGGGCGGCAAGGGCGTCATCTCCGTGGTGTCCAATGTGGCCCCCAAGCTGATGGCCGACATGTGCCACGCCGCTCTGGACGGCGACTTCGCTACCGCCGCGAAGCTCCAGATCGAGCAGGTCACGCCTCTGGCCGATGCCCTGTTCATGGAGACCAACCCCATCCCCGTCAAGGAGGCCCTGAACCTCATGGGCATGGACGTGGGCGAGCTGCGCATGCCCCTCTTCCCCATGGGCGAGGAGAACCGCGAAAAGCTGCGTCTGGCCCTGAAAAAGGCCGGTTTGCTGTAACTTTGGAGGGACGAAAGATGATGAAGGTGATTATCTCCGGCTGCAACGGCTTTATGGGCCGCGTGGTGGAGGACATCTGCGCCAAGGATGCGGACATCTGCGTGGCCGCGGGCTTTGACGTGAATCTGGCCGAGCGGCCCTATCCCGTCTTCGCCACTCCCGCCAACTTCACCGGGGAGGCCGACGTGGTCATCGACTTCAGCTCCCCCAAGGCGCTGGACGGCCTGCTGCGCTTCGCCGTGGAGCGGAACATCCCGCTGGTGCTGGCCACCACCGGCTACTCCGACGAGCAGATTGCGGACATCGTGGCCGCGTCCAAAACCGTGCCCGTGTTCCGCAGCGGGAACATGTCCCTGGGCATCAATGTGCTCATCGACCTGGTGAAGCGCTCCGCCGCGGTGCTGGGGGAGACCTCCGACATCGAAATCATCGAGCGCCACCACAACCGCAAGGTGGACGCCCCCTCCGGCACCGCCCTGATGATTGCCGACGCCGCCAAAAGCGCCCTGCCCTACGAGGCGGAGTACTGCTACGACCGGCAGAGCCGCCGCATGGCCCGGCCGAAGAACGAAATCGGCATCAGCTCCGTCCGGGGCGGCACCATCGTGGGGGTCCACGAGGTGGTCTTCGCCGGGCGGGACGAGGTCATCGAGATTCGCCACACCGCCATGAGCCGGGAGATTTTCGCCGTGGGCGCGGTCAAGGCCGCGAAGTTCCTGCTGGAGAAGGCGCCGGGGATGTACAATATGGAACAGCTGGTGGCCGAGTGAGCCGCCGCAAGCAATCGACATCGTTGCGAGGAGCGTACTTATGAGCAAGAATACCCTGACCTATGCCAAGAATCTGACCCTGATTTCCCTGTCCTCCCTGCCCTGCGACACCCAGGTGTTCTCCACCGTGCTCAACGCCTGCGCCGCCGAGGGCATCAATCTGGACATGATTTCCCAGACCGCCCGGAAGGGCGGCACCCTGAACATGAGCCTCACCCTCTCCGACGACGACCTGGGCGAGGTGCTGTCCGTGCTGGGCCGTCTGCGCTCGGAGAACATCCGCATCAAGCCCGAGGTGCTGCCCGGCAGCTGCAAGATCAACTACTTCGACCCCGCCATGGTCAACACCCCCGGCGTGGCCGCGAAGCTGTTCTCCGTGCTGGCCGCCGCCGACGTGGAGGTCATGCTGGTGACCACCTCCGACACCGACATCTCCATCCTGATTCCCGCCCACTGGCTGGACGACGCTCTGGAGGTGCTGGAGAAGGAATTTGACCTCAAGGCCGAGGAAGCCGGGCTGTAATTGGCAGATTCTTCGATTTTTACAACCAAAAGACAGCAAAAATCCCGCATCGGACCCACCCGGCGCGGGATTTTTTGCGTTGCGCGCGCAAGGACCCTCCAAACAGGCACCCCCGGCCTTCACCAGGGTGAAAACCGGGGGTGTTCGTCCTCCTGAGGGAGCATCGGCTCCCCTCAAGGCTTATGTGGTGGTAGGTTTGGTGTTTTGCCGCTCGGAGCAGGTCGCGCCGGAGGCGTCCACGGTGAGGACGAACCACCAGTCCTTGTCCGCGCCGTTGAGCTTGCGCTCGTGGACCCAGTACTCGCCGTAGGGCAGCATGCCGATCCAGTAGACGCCGGAGTTGTCTGTGGTCAGGTTCTCCAGCTTCTTGGTCTGGCCGTTCTCGTCCTTGTACTGGTAGACCGTCACGCCGCCCTTCCGGTACACCGTCATGGTGGCACCGGGCAGAGGCGCGTGGACGCCGTTGACCTTCCGGAGAATCACCCGGTAGTTGCCGCGCACGCCGTTCCAGTAGACGTAGCCCTCGGTTTCGCCCAGCTCCTCGGCGCTGGTGCCGTGGAGCCAGTCGCCCGTGCCGTTATCGCTGACCTGGTCCGGCTGAGCGTTGCGGAAGACCTTCAGGTTGCCGCCGTTGACGCCGTTTGCCAGCTTTGCGAAGGGCATCAGCTCCTTGTGGTGGGGGGCTTTCTCCGCCCAGACCCAGATGGAGCCGTCGTCGCCGTCCAGATTGCTCTCCAGAATGATGGAGGCGGGGGCGCCGGGATGGTTCTCCTCCAGGTAGATGTCCTGATGGGCCAGCGTGTAGGACTTGCCGCCGTTCTGAGCGCCGGACATGTTTGCCGCGTTGGTGCAGAAGTTGCCGCTCTCGTTCCTGAGGTCGCCCACGCTCTTTCCGCTGGGAATCGTATCGCCCTCCTCATACCGGTCCGTTCCGCCGAAGGTGAAATCGCCCTTGAGGTGTACGGTTCCGCCGGAGGCCACATAGACGCCCGCGCCCTTGCCGGAGGTTTTGGAGTGGTTGAGCACCGCGCCGTCCGTCAGGGTCAGGCTGCCGTTGTTGGGCACCTTCACGATGCCGCCGTCTGCGGAGGCGGTGACGTTCTCGCCGTTGCCGTTGAGCCGGATGTTCTTCATGGTCAGGTCGCCGTTGGCGGTGAACATGGACTTGGAATTGAAGGTGCTGTCGTTGCCGCGGGTGATTTCACAGGAGGTGTTGGCCTCACCGACGTAGGGGTAGCCGTCCGTGGCGTCCCACTTGGCCGTGGTCATCACCGTGGTCTTATCGCCGTCCAGGGCAACCGCCTTGGTCATGGTGTAATCGGGAATCAGCATTTCCGTGTTGCAGCTCTCCGTGCCATCGTACTTCTCATACGTGCCGCGGTAGGAATCCCAATAGTAGAGCGGATGTTCCGCGCTGGCGCCGTTGAGCTGGTCGAAGGCCAGATACAGCCTGGAGTAGACCGCGGGAACGTAGCGGTTGTCCTTCCAGTAGTAGAGCAGTCTGCCGTTGTAGGTCAGCTTGACGATGGCCTTCTGGTTGGCAAAGGCCGCAACAGACAGGTACTCGTTTGCCAGAGGATTGCCGGAGCCGTCTCCGATGGTGCCCTGGACGTAGTAGGGATGGCTGGTGCCCGTGGAGTTGTAGGTGGTGGTGGTGTACTTGAGCTTGTCGGTGCCGGAATAGTACATATTACTGGTTTTAAGCTCCTCCACCTTGTACTTGAGCGGTGCTCCGTCGATGTTGGTGGGCAGGTTATCCACCGTCATGTACTGCTCGTTCCGAAGGGTCTTCTGCTGGCCGCTCCGGATGGTGTCCTGATCCTCCTTAAAGGAGTAGAGCAGGTCGAACTCGTTGGTCACCTCTTTGTAGGTGCCTCCCGCGTCGGTGTAGAAGGTCACCTTGAAGGTGAACTCGTCATCGTTCATCTCGCTGGGCAGGTCAGAGAGCACCTGTTTGCTGATTTTCAGGGAGTAAATCTTAATCCAGTAGATATTGGTGTTTGTTTGGCCCGTCGTCATGGTGTCGCCGTACTGGAGACCGCCCTTCAGGCCGTTCCGGTCGTTGACGAAGCAGTAGAGGTACTTGTAGCGCTTTATGTTGGTTTCCGTGTTGTTGGACTGGTTCCAGGTGCCGAAGGGGTCCTTTTCGCCGCCGTGCTTCTTGTAGATGCCGTCGTCAGCATCGTTGTGGGTTTTGCCAGCCTCCCGGTCGGCGTCCGTCAGCGGGACATAGTTGCCGGGGCAGTAGACGCCCACATAGGAGCCGCGGTCGAGGACCAGATCATCACCGTTCTTATCCTTGTACTTGGACGAATAGGAGTAGATGATGCTGTTCTTGTCGTAGTCCAGCTGTACGTTGCAGGACTTGCCGCCCATCTTGTTGCCGGAGACCGTGACGACCCGGGAGAAGTGCAGCTGCGCGTTGTCCCCTGTGGCGATGCCGCCGCCGTTGGCTGTGGCGCTGTTGGCGGTGATGGTGCCGCCGGTCATCTCCAGAATCCGGCTGCCGGCGACATAGATGCCGCCGCCCTTCTGGGCTTCGCAGCCGTTGATGAGGCCACCGGACATGGTGAGCCAGTCGTCGTTGGTGGCTTGGTAATAGATGCCGCCGCCCAGGCCGTTGGAGCCGGTGCCGGTGGCCTTGCAGTTGGAAATCGTGCCAGCCTGGAGGGTCACACTGCCTTTGTAATTGTGGTAGACGCCGCCGCCGTTCCTGCCCGTGCAGTTGTAGATGCTGCCGCCGTTGATGACCAGAGAGCTGTTCTTCAGGTACACGCCGCCGCCGTCACCATTGCATCGGAACTCCCGGACGATGGCGCCCTTCTCCAGCCGGATTTCCACATGCTTGTCAGCGCTGGCCGGGTCGGAGATGATGCCTCTGGAGTTGGTGGTGCCGGTGCCGTCCAGGATGACGTTGTTCAGGGTCACGTTGGACCGGGCGCTCAGGACGGTTTTGTTGCTGGAGCCCTTGATGACGCTGCTGGTGTTGGCCCGCCCGGTGTAGGGGAAGTCCTCGTCCATGCGTCCGGCGGTGGTCAGGACCATGTCTCTGGCTGGGTACTCGCCGGTGAAGTTGTTTCCGTTGTTCTGATCCGCCGGCTGGATGGTCTCCACCAGCAGCTTGAGGCAGAACTTGGTGGTGTTGACGTCAAACGGTGTCAGCGTATCGTCCGGATTCTTCAGGTAGAGCTCCGGAAGTTCCTGCCGCAGGTAGCTGAAGGCGCTGGCCATGCTGCCGTCGGTGGCGTAGTCCAGCCGGTCGAAGATGGCGGGCTCGTAGCCCTCGGAATCGAGGTAGAGCAGGTTGCCGGCCTCGTCGGTGAACTTGCAGATGACATCGCCCCGCCAGATGATTTCGCAGTCGTCGTTGGCTTGGTCGCCGGAGAAGTCCTGGAGGCGGTTGTAGACGCCGTAGAGGCTGCCGTCATCGGCGATGAACACGTCCTTGCCCAGGATGGAGAAGCCGGAGAACTTGTCGCCCTGCTTGCACGTCGCCTTTCCGAAGATGGTGCCCTTCTTGGCCGCCCGAATGACGCGAATCTCACCGCCCAGGTTGGAGAGCACCTCCACGCTGGCCTTGTTGTTCTCGTTCTTGGGATTGGTGTTGGAGTTCCACCAGAGCACCTGGTTGGAGGGCTCGCCGGAGGAGAGGTAGTTCCCCACTACGGAGGTGTTGTCCACATAGTTGGGGTCCGCCGCCGTCTTGCCCGCGTCGCCCACGGTCAGGGTCCGGTCGGTTTCCTTGATGTACACGCCTGCCGCCCTTTTCTTGTCTGTGGAGGTCAGGCGGTTTTCGGTGACCATGGTGTCGTTGCGCAGGGTCAGCTGGGA
>CACZUK010000041.1 GCA_902784305.1 Oscillospiraceae bacterium
CATCCCCATTCTGGGCATGGGCGGCGTGGCAAAGGCCGAGGACGCGGCGCAGCTGATGCTGGCTGGAGCTGACATCGTGGCGGTGGGCACCGCCTGCTTCGCCGACCCCTTCGCCCCGGTGAAGGTGATTGAGGGTCTGGAAGCGCTTTGTCAGCGGCAGGGCCTGAACCGGGTGAGCGAGCTGACCGGAGCGGTGCAGCCCTGGTAAACTTTTTTAGAGAAATAAAGGCAGATTATGACCATACTATATCTGATTCGACACGCGCACGCCGAGGGAAACCTGTATCGGCGGGTGCATGGCCGCTACAACTCCCTGCTCACGGAGCAGGGGCGGCGGCAGGTGGCCGCCCTGGCCGGGCGCTTTGACCGGCTGCCGGTGGACGCGCTCTACTCCAGCCCCCTGACCCGCTGCCTGCACACGGCGGAGGCGGTGTCACGCACCAAAGGCCTGCCCATCCGCCCGGAGCCGGGCCTGATGGAGCTGGGGGTCGGCCGCTGGGAGGACGTGCCCTTCGGGTACATCCAGACCCACGAGCCGGAGCTGTGCGCCCTGTTCGCGGGGGCCTCTCCCCTGTTCCAAATCGAGGGCGGAGAGGGCTTCGCCGCCGCCGGTAAACGGATGGAGCGCGCCGTGCGGCGCATTGCCGCGGCCCATCCCGACCAGAGCGTGGCCTGCGTGTCCCACGCCATGGCCATTCGCGCCCTCCTCGCCCGGCTCCACGGCTGGGGCCTGGAGGGCATCGGACGGGTCAAAATGAGCGACAACACTGCCGTTTCCTGCCTGGAAGTGGAGGAAAACGGCGAGATTCGCATTGTCTATGAGTCGGACAGCAGCCATCTGCCCGGTGAGCTGTCCACGGTCATCAAGAAGAAGGCGCCCGGCCAGGAGCATCTGGCCTTTGCCTTTGGGGACCGGAACCTGTGGTACCGCAATTGGGACCCGGACCTGGAGAAAAACCTCTACCTGAGCTGTCGCCGGGAGGCGTGGGTGGACATCCACGGCCCCTCAGAGCCCTTCCACGGGGAGGACTTCTATCAGGTGGCCCGGCGATGCAGTGAAATCGACCCGCGCTCCGTGGCGGTGGCCTATCTGGGCAAGGAGATGGTGGGCATGCTCCAGTGCGACCTGGACCAGGGCGCGGGAGAGGCCGTGTGCTTTGTGCCCTTTGTGTACATGAACCCCCGTTTCCGGCATCAGGGTTTGGGGGTGCAGCTCATCGGGCAGGCCATCTCCCTGGCCCGGCCTCTGGGGAGGAGCAAGCTGCGGCTGCGCTGCGCCCCCACCAACGCGGTGGCCAAGCGCTTCTATACGCGCTACGGCTTCAAAAAGGTGGGCATGGCCCAGGACAGCCGGGTGGAGCTGGAGCTGCTGGAGAAGGACATCGGCGTCCCCCACGCCGGGGTCTGAGGGCCGGGAGGTGTGACCGGTGTATGACAAACGATTCTTCCCCGTCTCCGCCGAGGAGATGGCCCTCCGGGGCTGGGATTGGTACGACTTCCTGATTGTCAACGGGGACGCCTATGTGGACCACCCCAGCTTCGGCAGCGTGGTCATCGCCCGGGTGCTGGAGGCGGAGGGCTTCCGCGTGGGCTACCTGTCCCAGCCGGACTGGCACAGCGCCGACGCCTTCCGCGCCATGGGCCGACCACGGCTGGGGGTTATGATTTCCGCCGGGAATCTGGACTCCATGGTGGCCCACTACACCGCCGCGAAGAAGCGCCGCCGTCAGGACGCCTACTCCCCCGGCAACCGTCCGGGTCTGCGGCCGGACCGGGCCACGCTGGTCTACGCCAACAGGGTGCGGGAGGCCTTCGGGCCCATTCCGCTCATCATCGGCGGGCTGGAGGCCAGTCTGCGGCGCTTCGCCCATTACGACTACTGGTCGGACAAGGTCCGGCGCTCCCTGCTCTTCGACTGCCGCGCGGATTTGCTGGTCTACGGCATGGGCGAGGCCGCCAGCCGGGAAATCGCCCTGCGGCTGAAAGCCGGGGAGCCGGTTTCCGCCCTGACCGACATCCGGGGCACGAGTTTTTCCGCAAAAAGTGCCGATGAATGTGCTTTCCCCTGGGTAGATGTGCCCTCCTTTGAGGACGTGGCCGCGGACAAGACCGCCTACGCCCGGGCCAACAAAGTCGAGTATGAGGAGCACGACCCCATCCGGGGCCGGGCCATTTTACAGCGCCACGGGGACCGCATCCTTGTGACCAACCCGCCCCAGATGCCCCTGACCACTCAGGAGCTGGACCGGGTGGCCGAGCTGCCCTACGTCCGGGACTACCACCCCATGTACAGGGACCAGGGGGGCGTGCCCGCCATTGAGGAGGTGCGCTTTTCCGTCACCCACAACCGCGGCTGCATCGGCGGCTGCAACTTCTGCGCCCTGGCCTTTCATCAGGGCCGCATGATGACCTGCCGGAGCATCGAGAGCGTGGAGCGGGAGGTGACGCTGCTGACGAAGCACCCCCTGTTCAAGGGCTACATCCACGACGTGGGCGGTCCCACCGCCAATCTGCGCCGTCCGGTGTGCAAAAAGCAGCTCAGGGAGGGCATGTGCGCCCATCGGGTGTGTCTGGCTCCGAAGCCCTGCCCGAACCTGATTGCGGACGAGTCGGAGTACCTGGCCCTGCTGCGGCGGCTGCGCAGAATCCCCGGCGTCAAGAAGATTTTCGTCCGCTCCGGCATTCGCTACGACTACATGCTCTGCGACAAGAAGGACGATTTCTTCCGGGAGCTGGTGAAGTACCACATTTCCGGCCAGCTCAAGGTCGCGCCGGAGCACTGCATCGACTCGGTGCTGGACTACATGGGCAAGAGCCACATCGACGTATACGAACGCTTTCAGCAGAAGTATCAGGCTTTGAACCGCAGCGCCGGGAAGGAGCAATATCTGGTGCCCTATCTGATGTCCTCCCACCCCGGGAGCCGTCTGGAGGACGCCATTGCCCTGGCGGAGTACCTGAACCGCACCCACCGGCTGCCGGAGCAGGTGCAGGACTTCTACCCCGTGCCGGGCTGTCTGTCCACCTGCATGTACTACACGGGCATTGACCCGCGCACCATGAAACCCGTCTTTGTGGAGCGCGACCCCCACGGAAAGGCCCTCCAGCGCGCCCTGTTGCAGTACCGCGCGCCGGAGAACTGGAAGCTGGTCAAAGAGGCGCTGGTCAAGGCGGGCCGGGAGGATTTGATTGGTTTTGAGGAACGCTGCCTGATTCGGCCCTACCCCCCGAAGCACCGGGAGGAGCCGAAGAAGCGGGACAGGAGAGACGCGGAGCCCTCCGGCCGCGGCGGCAGGCAGAGCCGAAGGAGCCGGGAAAAGCCGGGACAGACCGGGAAAAAGCGGTCTGACTTGAATCCAAACCGCAATAAAAAGAAGAAATAATACGAAGCGGAGCCGTTCCGGCGGCAAGGAAGGCTCCAGACTGTGTTCTTCGTCCGTGCCGCCGACGGGCGAAGGGATTGAACGAGGAGGGAATGTCTTATGCTCAAAACCCTGGCGGCGCAGGTCAAGCAGTACCGCGCCGCGTCCATCGCAACGCCGCTGTACATGATTCTGGAGGTTCTGATGGAGACGGTCATCCCCCTGCTGATGGCCTCCATCGTGGACAAGGGCATTGCCAACGGCGACCTGGGCCACGTCTACCGCACCGGCGCGGTGATGCTCTTCTGCGCCGCCGTGGGCCTGATGGGCGGTCTGCTGGGCGCCAAGTACGCCGCGAAGGCCTCCACGGGCCTGGCCGGAAATCTGCGCTGGGCCATGTTCGAGAACATCCAGCGCTTTTCCTTCGCCAACATCGACCGCTTCTCCACCGCGGGCCTGGTCACGCGCATGACCACCGACGTGACCAGCGTGCAGAACGCCTACCAGATGATTCTGCGCATGTGCTTCCGGGCACCGGTGTCCCTCATCTGCGCCATGGTGATGGCCTTTGTCATCAACGCGCGCCTGGCCTCCATCTACCTGGCGGCTATGCTGATTCTGGGCTCCATTCTGGCGCTGATTATCGCAAAGGCCATGAAATACTTCTCCGAGGTGTTTAAAAAGTACGATGAGCTCAACGCCTCCGTCCAGGAGAACGTCAACGCCGTGCGGGTGGTCAAGGCCTACGTCCGGGAGGAGCACGAGAACGAGAAGTTCAACCGGGCCAGTCAGAACCTCTACCGCATGTTCCTGCGGGCCGAGGGCACCGTGGCCTGGAACACCCCGGTGATGATGGCCACCATCTACACCTGCATCCTGCTCATCAGCTGGGTGGGCGCCCACATGATTGTGGCCGGAGATTTGACCACCGGCGAGCTCATGAGCCTGATGACCTACTGCATCACCATCCTGATGAATTTGATGATGCTTTCGATGATTTTCGTCATGGTTTCCATGTCCATGGCCGCCGGGCGGCGCATCGCGGAGGTCATCGAGGAGAAGCCCACCATCGTCAACCCCGAGCAGCCCATCCGGGAGGTAAGCGACGGCTCCATCGACTTCGACCACGTCTCCTTCTCCTACAAGGAGGGCGGTGAGGAGGTGCTGAGCGACATCGACCTGCACATCCGCTCCGGCGAGACCATCGGCATCATCGGCCCCACCGGCAGCGCCAAGACCAGCCTGGTGAACCTCATCTCCCGGCTCTACGACGTGAGCGCGGGTCAGGTGAGCGTGGGCGGCATCGACGTGCGCCGATACGACCTGGAGACGCTCCGCAATCAGGTCAGCGTGGTTTTGCAGAAAAACGTCCTCTTCTCCGGCACCATTCTGGACAATCTGCGCTGGGGCGACGAGAACGCCACCGAGGAGGAGTGCATGGAGGCCTGCCGTCTGGCCTGCGCCGACGAGTTCATCCAGCGCATGCCGGAGGGCTACCACACCCGCATCGAGCAGGGCGGCAGCAATGTCTCCGGCGGTCAGAAGCAGCGCCTTTGCATCGCCCGGGCCCTGCTGAAGCGGCCCAAGGTGCTGATTCTGGACGACTCCACCAGCGCCGTGGACACCGCCACCGACGCGAAAATCCGCGCCGCCTTTGCTCAGTTCATCCCGGAGACCACCAAGCTCATCATCGCCCAGCGCATCTCCAGCGTGCAGCACGCGGACCGCATTCTCGTGCTCGACGACGGCAAAATCAGCGGCTTCGGCTCCCATGAGGAGCTGCTGGAGCGCAACGCCATCTACCGCGACATCTACGAGGGCCAGAACCAGGGCGGCGGCGACTTTGACCAACCCCAGAAGGGAGGTGAGGGCTGATGGCCGGACCAGGCAGAAACGGAGGCCGAGGCCCCAGAGGCGCTCAGGGTCGGCCCAAGCCCAAGCTCAAAAACCCCGGCAAGCTCTTCGCCCGGGTCATGGGCTTCGTGTTCAAGAGCTACGCCGCGCTGTGGATTCTCGTGGCGGTGTGCATTGTGACCACGGTCTTCGCCACCGTCCAGGGCACGCTGTTCATGCAGACTTTGATTGACGACTACATCACCCCCATGCTCTCCATGGAGCAGACCGACTACTCCGCGCTGGCGGGAGCCATGACCCGGGTGGGCCTGTTCTACGTCCTGGGCGTGCTGGCCAGCTTCACCCAGAGCCGGGTCATGATCTACATCAACCAGGGCACCCAGCGCAAGCTCCGCGAGGCCCTGTTCAACCACATGGAGTCCCTGCCCATCAAGTACTTCGACACCCATCCCCACGGGGACATCATGTCCATCTACACCAACGACATCGACACCATGCGGCAGATGATCTCCCAATCCCTGCCCCAGTTTTTGAGCAGCTCCATCACCATCGTCTCCGTGCTGCTCTCCATGATTCGCATGTCCCCCGCCCTCACCTGCGTGTCCCTGGCCATGGTGGCGGTGATGCTCTTCGTCACCAAGGCGCTGGCGGGCCGCTCCGCCCTCTTCTTCGTGTCCCAGCAGAAGGACATCGGCTCCCTGAACGGCTACATTGAGGAGATGATGGAGGGCCAGAAGGTGGTCAAGGTCTTCTGCCACGAGGAGCAGGCCGCCCAGGAGTTCCGCCGCCGCAACGACCAGCTGCTGGACAGCGCCTACAACGCCAACCGCTTCTCCAACGCCCTGGGGCCCATCAACGCCCAGCTGGGCAACGTGAACTACGTCATCTGCGCCGTGGTGGGCGGCGTGCTGGCCATCAGCGGCTTCGGGGGCTTCACCCTGGGCCGACTGGCCTCCTTCCTCACCCTGAACCGCAGTCTGATGATGCCCATCAACCAGATTTCCCAGCAGTTCAACTTCATCATCATGGCTCTGGCGGGCGCGGAGCGCATCTTCGACCTGCTGGACGAGAAGCCGGAGGTGGACGAGGGCTACGTCACCCTGGTGAACGTGGTCCGGGCCGGCGGCACCCTGATGGAGAGTCCCAAGCGCACCGGCGTGTGGGGCTGGAAGCACTACCACAAGGCGGAGGGCACCACCTCCATCGTGGAGCTCAAGGGCGACATCGTGTTCAACGACGTGGACTTCGGCTACAACGACGACAAGATGGTGCTGCACAACATCAAGCTCTACGCCACGCCGGGCCAGAAAATCGCCTTCGTCGGCTCCACCGGCGCGGGCAAGACCACCATCACCAACCTCATCAACCGCTTTTATGACATTCAGGACGGCAAAATCCGCTACGACGGCATCAACATCAACAAAATCAAAAAGGCGGACCTGCGCCGCTCCCTGGGCATCGTGCTCCAGGACACCCACCTGTTCACCGGCACCGTGATGGAGAACATCCGCTACGGCAAGCTGGACGCCACCGACGAGGAGTGCATCAACGCCGCCAAGCTGGCCAACGCGGACAGCTTCGTGCGCCACTTGCCCGAGGGCTACAACACCATGCTCCACGGCGACGGTGCCAACCTCTCCCAGGGCCAGCGCCAACTGCTGGCCATCGCCCGGGCGGCTGTGGCCGACCCGCCAGTGCTGATTCTGGACGAGGCCACCTCCTCCATCGACACCCGCACCGAGAAGCTGGTGCAGGAGGGCATGGACGCCCTGATGAACGGGCGCACCACCTTCGTCATCGCCCACCGGCTCTCCACGGTCCGCAACAGCGACTGCATCATGGTGCTGGAGCAGGGCCGCATCATCGAGCGGGGCACCCACGACCAGCTCATCGCCGAGCAGGGCAAGTACTACCAGCTCTACACCGGCAACCAAATCAGCGAGTAAGCCGCCGTTTTTTATTACTTCGGCAAGAAATAAGCGTATTCCATTCGAAAAACGCGTACTTGCCGGAGTAATCATTGCCATGTTTCCGGTTGCCCGCAAAGGGCGAGCAAAACGGCTCAAAAAACTTCATCACTGGGGCAATGATTCCATTGCTCCAGTAATGAACATTCGGTAAACTTTTCGGGCAGGTCCTGTCCTTTCCGGTGCCGCTGTGCTATTCTGTGCGCAGAACTCCAGAGGGAGGACACGCCTATGCCCACAAAAGAGAAGCTCAACCCCCTGCTCCTGCTCAGCCTGGCGGGACTGGCCCTGAGCGCCTTGATGCTTCGTCTGTGCCTGCCCAGTGGCCTCACCAGCCTGGAGGGCGTTGTGGCCTGGGTCCGCGCCGCGGCGCCCTGGTCCCACCTGAGCTTTCTGCTGCTCCAGCTCTCCAGCGTCATCGTGGCCCCCATCCCCAGCAACGTCATGGCCACCGCCGGGGGAGTCTGCTTCGGCTTCCCCACCGGCTTTGCCATCACCTTCGCCGCCGTCACCGGAGGCAGCCTGCTCACCTTCTCCCTGGCCCGGCTCCTGGGCCGGGACCGGGTGCAGCGTTTCGTGGAGGGCAAGGTCTCAGACCGCTGCCTCAGCCTGCTCCAGCGCAAGCGGGACAGCTTTCTGGTGCTGGTCTTCCTCTTCCCCTTCTTCCCCGACGACATCATCTGCATCCTCGCCGGGCTCACGGACATCCCCTTCCGGCGCTTCGCCCTGATTGTGGTGCTCACGCGGCACTGGGGATTGCTGGCCGCCTCCCTGATGGGCGCGCAGCTCTTCACCCTGCCCGCCTGGGCCCTCCCGGTGCTGGTGACGGCGGGTCTTGCCCTGTTCGCGGCGCTGCTGCGCTGGGGCGACGCGCTGGAGGAGCTGCTGCTGCGCGTGCTGGCACGGGCTTAGTCAAAAAAACACCCTGTTCGGGAAAATCTCCGTTCAGGGTGTTTTTTTCTCCGTTTTTTTTACAAAAAGTATCCACTCCGCAGCCGTATCTTCCAAATAGCAAACTTTAAGTATTGACAATTGCGAACAAATGTGCTATAATGCCCCCATCAATCGAAGGGAGGCCAGGGGGCCATGGATGAACGGGAGCGGCGCAGCGCGATGGAATCAGGGCTGCTGGAGGTGCGTCAGGCGCTGGAGAAGGCCTGGTATGTGAGCAATCGGGCGGAGGAGTACTTCGACCTGCGGGATGAGCGGGACCTGTCCGACGAGGAGACTGAGGTGGTTCTTCTGGGCTATCCCGGCGCGGCGCTGGAGCACGAGGTGGTGCACGACTATGTGACCATGGCCCTGCGGCGGGTGCGGATGCTGGAGGAGCTGGCCTTAGCGGAGTGACCGGAGCGCATCCACAGGCATAGGATGGGACGGAAGCGGGGCAAAACCCGTCTTCCATACTTACCTCAAGCACAAGGAGGGACCGATATGCCTGATGGAATGGAGCTGCGTGAGGGACACGGCGGCGGAGAAATCACCTGTATTCACACGAGAAAGGTCTTTGACAGTTGTCAGTCCAAGGACTGTCTGGAGGACCTGTACTTCTACCCCACAACCTCGGGAGCGGCGGCGCTGGAGACGGCGGCGGCGGTGCGCTCGGGCCGGGCGGAACTGCTGGACGTGGAGCTGAACGTGTCGCCGGTGGGGCTGGGCCGTGGCTTCTACGAGGTCAATTCCCGGTTCTACTACCGGGCGGTGCTGGAGCTGAGCACCGGCGGCAGCCGCCCCATGGCGGTGGAGGGCCTGCTGTGGTTCAGCAAGCGCTGTGTGCTCTACGGCAGTGAGGGCGGCGCGAAGCTGTTCGCCAGCTCCGGCTGCGTGGCGGAGGGCGCCCTGCCCACGGCGGTTTGCGAGGCGGTGGACCCGCTGGTGCTCAGCACCCGCATGGCGGACGCTCCCCACGACGGCGAGGAGATCCGGCCCGGAGAGCTGCCGGAGCAGGTGCGCGACGCCTTTGACGAGGAGCTGGTCCTCCAGCCCTGCACGGGGCGGCGCATCTACGTCACGCTGGGTCAGTTCTCGATTCTGCGGCTGGAGCGGGAGTCTCAGTTGCTGATGAGCGTGTTCGACTACTGTATGCCGGACAAGGAGTGCGAGTGCTCCGAGCCCCACGACGAGGACCCCTGCCAGCTCTTCCAGAGCGTGGACTTCCCCGTGGACGACTTCTTCCCCCGGACCGCGTCCGGCGGCAATCGGTAGGCTGCGCCTGCGGGCAATCGCTTCGCCCGTCAGCGGTTTCTAGCGTTCAAAATGGGCAAAGTTCCATAGCCGCTGAGGGAACAAAGCACTGGTAGTGTACAGATTGGCAGTATGCTAGAAAATAAGAAAAAACAGCCGTGGATGGGGTTTTTGCCCTTCCACGGCTGTTTTTTATCTCTTTTTGTAGGCCACCAGCTCCGGCTCGGAGCCGTTGACGCTGTAGCTGCACACCAGCAGGAACGCGGTGTCGGCCACCACGCCGTAGCAGACGCCCAAATCCGCAAATTCAATCTGACAGCCCAGATAGACGCGCTTATCGTCCAACAGCTTCACGGTTTCGCCGCTGGGCATGGGGTAGGGCAGGTTCACAAACGCGCCGGGCAGCTCGTAGAGGGCATCCGCCTCCGGAATCCTGTTCGCCCGGAGCAGGTCGTTGACCTCCCCGAGCAGCTGACGCTTGAAGGCGGCATAAGCCTCTTTTCCGCCGACGCGGATGTACTGCGCGGCCACACAGGCTCCGCCGAAGGGCTTGCCGCAGGTGGCGGTACAGCCCTTGCAGCCGTCCTTCCAGCTGCATTTTTCACAGTTTGCCCCGCAAATCGTGTCCATATTGCCGCTCCTTTCCCAATTTCGCTCGCCAGGCGCGTGAAAGTTTCGGTGGGTTCTTAGGGAGGGACTTTACAAAGTCCCTCCCTAAGCCGCCGGAGGCATTACACGCCCACCGCTGCCTCCGCGGCCTGCTTCTTCTTGAGCAGGCTCTTTCCGTTGGCCAGCATCAGCTTGATGCGGTTCTCCTGGTTGATTTTGGTGGCCGAGGGGTCGTAGTCGATGGCCACAATGTTGGAGTCGGGGTAGTTGTCCTTCAGGGCGCGAATCATGCCCTTGCCCACGATGTGGTTGGGCAGGCAGCCGAAGGGCTGGGCGCAGACGATGTTGTTGGTGCCGGAGTGAATCAGCTCCAGCATCTCCGCGGTGAGCAGCCAGCCCTCGCCCATCTTGCAGCCCTCGCCCAGGTAGCCCTGAACCAACTGCCGGAGCTGGGCGAAGTCGCCGGGGGCGCGGAAGCGGGACTTCTTCAGCGCGGCAATCATGTCGTGCTGACAGGCCTCGATGTAGTGCATGAAGAAGTCGCAGGCCTCCTTCTTCACCAGGCTGCCGCCGTAGATGTTCACATCCACAATGCGGTTGTAAATTTTGAAAATCATGAAGTCCGTCAGGCCCGGCACCACCGGCTCGGCGCCCTCGGCGAGCAGGAACTCCTCCAGGTGGTTGTTGCCCAGGGACGAGAACTTGACATAGATCTCGCCCACGACGCCCACCCGGACCTTCTCCTCCTGCCGCACGGGAACGGCGGCGAAGTCCTGGATGATTTCGTCGAAAATCTTCCGCATGGACCGGCGATTGAGGCCCTTTCCGTGCTGGAAACGGTCCACCAGGTCGGAAATCCAGTCCTTGATGAGCAGGTCGGTGTCGCCCCTGCTCTTCTCGTAGGGCCGGACCTGATTGGCCACGTTCATAATCAAATCGCCGTACATCATGCCGTAGACCAGCTTCTGCACCAGAGGAATGGTCAGGGAGAAGCCGGGATTGCTCTCCATGCCGAAGCTGACGGAGATGACGGGAATGTAGTCCATGCCCGCCTTCTTGAGGGCCTTGCGCAGCAGGAAGATGTAGTTGCTGGCCCGGCAGCCGCCGCCGGTCTGGGTGATGAACAGGGCGATTTTGTGGGGGTCGTAGCCGCTGTTCTTAATGGCGTCCATGAACTGGCCGATGACCAGCAGCGCCGGGTAGCAGGTGTCGTTGTGGACGTATTTCAGCCCCTCGTCCACCACGTTGCGGCTCTCGTTGTTGAGCTGGTCCACCTTGTAGCCCTCCAGCTGCAAAAGCTGGCGGAAGAGCTCAAAGTGGATGGGCAGCATCTGGGGCATGAGGATGGTGTACTCCTCCTTCATCTCCTTGGTGAAGAGGAGGCGACCGGACTCATTGTAGACTAATTCTGCCATATCTATGTCCCTTTCAATCGCTTCGCCCGTCGGCGGCACCAACGTGGTCCCAATCTTTTGCGACTCACGCCGCCGAGGGTTCAGAGTGCCTCGTAAGCGTCAAAATGGGGGGTAACTTTGTTGAAATGTGCACAAGCGCCAGTCAGTTTCTACAGAGTTTCCCCATTTGCGCGTCAGCCATTGCCTCCAGGCGCAGCCTGGCGTGCCTCAATCGCGGCCAGCAGGGAGCGCACGCGGATGGTGACGGCACCCAGGTTGGAGATGTCGTCGATTTTCAGCTGGGTGTAGAGCTTGTCGCCCGCCTCCAGAATCTCGCGCACCTCGTCGGTGGTGATGGCGTCCACGCCGCAGCCGAAGCTCACCAGCTGAATCATCTCCATGTCCTTCTGGGTGCACACATACCGGGCGGCGTTGTACATCCGGGAGTGGTAGGTCCACTGGTTGAGCACGGTCCGGCTCTCCTTGTCCATGTGCCAGGCCACCGAATCCTCGGTGATGAGCACGAAGCGGAAGGAGGTCACCAGCTCGTTGATGCCGTGGTTGATTTCCGGGTCCATGTGGTAGGGCCGGCCCGCCATGACCATGATGGGCATGCCCTCCTTGCGGGCAAAGGTGATGTACTCCTCCGCCTTGGTGCGCAAATCGTCCCGGTATGCCTCATAGGCGGCGTAGGCAGCCCGGACCGCGGCCACCGTCTCCTTCTTCGGCACGTTGAACTCGTCCTTGAAGTACTTCACCGCCCGCTTTTCGAAATCGCGGGGCCGGTGCAGGCCGAAATAGGGGTGCAGATAGCGCACCTGGGCCAGCTGCGGGATGTTGGTGGCGATGAGGTCGGGGTAGTAGGCCACAACAGGACAGTTGTAGTTGTTGTCGCTGGTGCCCTCGTCGAAGTTGTAGCTCATGCAGGGGTAGAAGATGGCGTCCACCCCCTGCTCCAGCAGGCTGAGCACATGGCCGTGGAGCAGCTTGGCGGGGTAGCAGACCGTGTCCGAGGGGATGGTCCGCTGGCCCTTGAGGTAGAGCTTCCGGCTCGACTGGGGGGAGAGCACCACCTCAAAGTTGAGTTTCGTGAAGAAAGCGTACCAGAAGGGCAGGTTTTCGTACATATTCAGCCCGAAGGGGATGCCGATGCGGCCCCGCGCTCCGGTGCCCTCGCCCACGCCCTCCATGGCGCGCAGCTTCTGATACTTATACTTCATCAGGTCCGGGTATTCCACCTTTGTGCCGCCCAGAGGCTTGGAGCAGCGGTTGCCGGAGATGAAGCGGCGGCCGCCGTCGAAGGTGTTCACCGTCAGGGAGCAGTGGTTGGTGCAGCCGTTGCAGGTGACGGGCCGGGCGCTGTGGGTGAAGCCAGCCAGCTCCTCGGCGCTGAGCAGGGAGCTGCGCTCCAGCTTCAGCTTCTTGGCCGCCAGAGCCGCGCCGAAGGCGCCCATGATGCCCGCGATGGTGGGGCGGATGACCTCCCGGCCCAGCTCCTGCTCAAAGGCCCGGAGCACGGCGTCGTTGTGGAAGGTGCCGCCCTGGACCACGATGTGCTGGCCCAGCTCGTCGGCGGAGGACATGCGCAGAACCTTGTAGATGGCGTTCTTCACGATGGAGATGGACAGGCCCGCGCTGATGTCCTCCACGCTGGCACCGTCCTTCTGGGCCTGCTTGACGGAGGAGTTCATGAACACGGTGCAGCGGCTGCCCAGATTCACCGGCTTTTTGGTGAACAGGCCCAGCTTCGCGAAGTCCGCGATTTCATAGCCCAGCGCCCGGGCGAAGGTCTCGATGAAGGAGCCGCAGCCGGAGGAGCAGGCCTCGTTGAGCATGATGGAGTCCACCGCCTGATGGCGAATCTTAAAGCACTTCATGTCCTGACCGCCGATGTCGATGATGAAGTCCACATCGGGGTTGAAGTGGGCGGCGGCGTTGTAGTGGGCCACCGTCTCCACCAGGCCCAGGTCGCAGCGGAAGGCGTTCTTGATGAGGGCCTCGCCGTAGCCGGTGACGGCACTGCCGCGAATCGTGACCCGGTCGCCCATGCGCTCATAGAGCTCTTCCAGCTGCTCCCGGACGATGTTCACCGGGTTGCCCTGGTTGGAGTGGTAGTAGGTGTAGAGAAGGCCGCCGTCCGGCGCGATGAGGGCCAGCTTGGTGGTGGTGGACCCGGCGTCAATGCCCAGGTAGGCGTCGCCCTCGTAGGTGCTCAGGTCGTACTCCGGGGGATGCTGGGCGTTGTGGCGCGCGCAGAAGGCGTCGTACTCCTCCTGGCTCTCAAAGAGCACCGGCGCGGTGTCCACGCTGGAGACCGCCCCTTTGGACTCCTCCAGCAGCCGCAGCTGGTCGTCGAACAGCGCCTCGGCGTAGTCCGTGGAGCACAGCGCCGCGCCGATGGCGGCGAAGCAGTCGCCGTCCTCGGGGAAGATGGCGTGGGCGCTGTCCAGGTGCAGGGTCTCCACAAAGCGCTCCCGCAGGCCCATCAGGAAGTGGAGCGGGCCGCCCAGGAACACGATTTTGCCCCGCAGCTCCCGGCCCTGGGTGAGTCCGGCGATGGTCTGGTCCACCACCGCCTGGAAGATGGAGGCGGCCACGTCCTCCTTGCGCCCGCCCTGGTTCAGGATGGGCTGGATATCGCTCTTGGCAAACACGCCGCAGCGGGAGGCAATGGGGTAGATTTTCTCATGCTTGAGGCTCAGCGCGTCCAGCTCGCCGGCGCTGACGTTCATCAGCGTGGCCATCTGGTCGATGAACGCGCCAGTGCCGCCGGCACAGGAGCCGTTCATGCGCTCCTCCAGGGCGCCGCCGAAGAAGATGATCTTCGCGTCCTCGCCGCCCAGCTCGATGACCGCGTCGGTGCCGGGCACGAAGGTGTCCACGGCGGCGGCGGTGGCGTAGACCTCCTGCACGAAGTCCACGCCGCTGGCCTTGCTCACGCCCAGGCCCGCGGAGCCGGTGATGACCATGTGCACCTGCTGACCGGTGAGCTGGTCGTGGATGCGGCCCAGAATCTCGCAGGTCTTCTCCCGCACCTTGGAGAAATGGCGCTCGTAGGAGCGGAAAAGCAGCTGATTGTCCTCGTCCAGCACCACCACCTTGACCGTGGTGGAGCCAATATCAATTCCAATTCTAAGACTCATTGTGTGTTTCACCTGTTGTCCTGTCTGAAATCTTCAAAATGCACCGCCAGAGCGTTTGCGCTGGCGGCTCAGGGTCTATCTTAATATAAACGACGACCAAACACAAGTAGAAAAAACGGGTATTTATGTGAATGTTTTGTGAATTGTGACTCATTCGACAGAAATCCGTCGAGGCCGCGGCGGCGGTCCGCAAAAAAGGAGTCGATAAATTTTATAAAAGTCTTGATTATTTCTGTCCCGTGATGTATAATATCACAAACAGGAGGGGCTCCCAGGAACCCCGGCCGGGAATCAACGATGGAGGTGTCTAGCATGGCATTGAAGGACGCGCGCATGATTTACACGCGGAACAAGAACACGAACCTGCAATTGCGGGTGATTCCGGGACATTTTGTGACCAATCACTCCCACATCAACTACTATGTGGACATGACGGAGCCGCGGATGATCTACCGCAAGGCCCGGAAGGTGGCCGAGGTGCTCTCCAGAAAGTACAAGAACATCCTGCCCGTGGACACCATCTTCTGCATGGACAACATGGAGGTGGTGGGCACCATGCTGGCCGAGTGCCTGGCCGACGCGCACCTGGGCATGGGCTCCCACTCCAAGAAGGATGTGGCCGTCGTCACTCCGGAGGTTGACAACACCGGCCGCCTCATCCTGCGCGACAACCTCAAGCCCCTGGTGACCGACCGGGACTGCGTCATCCTGGTGGCCAGCGCCTCCACCGGCTACACCGTCCACAAGGGTCTGGAGACCGTCAAGTTCTACGGCGGCGTGGTGCGGGGCGTGAGCGCCATCTTCTCCAAGATTCACCATCAGGACGGCGTGGACGTGGACAGCGTCTTCACCCTGGAGGATTTGCCCGACTACCGCTCCTATGACTACACCAACTGCCCCTACTGCAAGAAGGGGGAGCCCATCGACGCCATGGCCAACGGTCACGGGTATTCGGTGCTCTGATTGCCTCCGGGGCTCAGGGGCTTGCGTTCCTGCGCGCCTGACGGGTGTCATCCGAAAGAGCTGAGAAGCGGGGAACGCAGTGCGCTCCTCAACCCTTGAAACAATTATCAGCGGCGACGCTCTCAGAAAGGGCGTCGCCGTTTTTTGTCGTTTTTGTGAACAAACCCGGCAATAAGCCTGCCCACAGAAAAAACTTTGCCTCTCTAAGAGAATTCTAAGACAAAGGTGGGATACTATGCCTATAGCAAGATGCAAAATTATTTGCACAAAGGAGGGGATGCAGAATCGTTCAGAGCTAGGCGCAGTCCGCAGGGAATCCTGACGGATTTCCAAGGGCTTGAGGATTGCTATAGAAGCGGGAGCAATCCCGCTGAATGGAGGTGGAATCCCATGAAACGATACGCACTGATTCCCGCCTATCAGCCGGACGAGACGCTGGTGGGCTTCACCCGGGAGCTGGAGCACGCGGGCTTCGAGGTCCTGCTGGTGGACGACGGCAGCGGGCTGGAGTACAGAGACTTCTTTAACGCCTCCTCCGCCTGCTGTGTGCTCCGCCATGAGGAGAACCGGGGCAAGGGCGCCGCCCTGAAGACCGGTCTGGCCTGGCTCCGGGACCACGCTCAGCGACCCTATGTGGTGGTGACCGCCGACGCGGACGGTCAGCACCTGCCCTCCGACATTCTGGAGGTGGCCGACGAGGCCCAGCTCCACCCGGACAGCCTGATTCTGGGCGAGCGGGGCTTTCAGGGGCAGGTTCCCCTGCGCAGCCGGCTAGGGAACGGCTTTTCCCGGCTCCTGCTGCGCCTGTGCGCCGGGGCCTGGGTGCAGGACACTCAGACCGGACTGCGGGGCTTCCGGGAGGGTCTGGTGGACTGGCTGCTGAGCGTGAACGGGGAGCGCTACGAGTACGAGATGAACGTGCTCCTCTCCGCCGCCCGGCAGCAGATGAGCCTGCGCAGCGTCCCCATTCAGACCGTTTACCAGCCGGGCAACCCCACGTCCCACTTCCGGGCTCTCCGGGACTCCGGCCGGATTCTGGGGCAGGCGCTGCGGTTCTCCGCCGCCTCTCTCACCAGCTTCGGCGTGGATTTCGGCCTGTTTTGCATCTTTTCCCGGCTCACAGGGCTGATTGCGGCCTCCAACGTGGCCGCGCGGCTCTTCAGCGCCGCCCTGAACTTCACCCTGAACCGCCATCTGGTCTTCGGGGTTCAGGGCAGCGCCGCGGTGCAGGCCCGGCGCTACGCCCTGCTGGCCGTGACCCTGCTGCTGAGCAGCACCTTCCTCGTCAAGGCCCTGACTCTGGGCGGCCTCTACCCGCCCGCGGCCAAGCTGGTGACGGAGCTGGGGCTGTTCCTGTGCAGCTACACGATTCAGCGCCGCTTCATCTTCCAACCCCAGGAGCAGCGGCGCGCCCTGCCCAAAAAGGAGGAATTGTTATGAAACGTTCCCATTGGGGCGTTGGCTACGGCCTGTGCGCGGCCCTGTTCACCGTCTTTGTGCTGCTGAACACCTTCGTGCTGCGCTCTGAGGTGCAGACCAACGCCGTCACCCAGAATACCGCCATGTTCGACTCCCTCTCCGCCACGGAGGAGACCGCGCCCGCTCTGGAGGCCTCCGGCAATTCCGAGACAGAGAACGGCTCCGGGACCAGTGAGGGCTCCGGCTCCGTCCAAAGCAGCGGCACAGCCGCCTCTGACGCGCCCGCCGAGGGCACGAAAACCGTCGTGGGCACCTACGAGCAGGACGGAAAGAGCATCACCGTGACCCAGTACCGGGAGAACGGCACCACCATCTACGTCGCCGACGTGGAGCTCAGCACCGCCCAGAGCCTCCAGACCGCCTTCGCCGAGGACACCTACGGCCGCAACGTCACGCAGACCACCTCCGCCATCGCTCAGTCCCACAATGCCGTTCTGGCCATCAACGGGGACTACTACGGCGCGCAGGAGACGGGCTACGTCATCCGCAACGGCGTGGTCTACCGGGACACGGCCTCGAATAAGGAGCTGCTGTGCGTCTACGCCGACGGCACCATGGCCGTGGTTCAGCCGGGGACCTATACCGCTCAGGAGCTGGTGGAGCAGGGGGTCTGGCAGGCCTTCAGCTTCGGCCCGGGCATCGTGGAGAACGGCAGCGTCAGCGTCACCGAGCAGGACGAGGTGGGCAAGGCCATGGCCAGCAACCCCCGCACCGCCATCGGCATGATTTCCGCCAATCACTACGTCTTTGTGGTCTCCGACGGCCGCACCGGCGAGAGCGAGGGGCTGAGCCTGTACCAGCTGGCCCAGTTCATGCAGACACTGGGGGTTCAGACCGCCTACAATCTGGACGGCGGCGGCTCCTCCACCATGTACTTCAACGGCGCGGTGGTGAACAATCCCACCACCACCGGACGCATCTCTGAGAGAGGAGTGAGTGACATTGTATACATCGGAGCGTAAATTGCTGGGCAATGTGCTGATGATGCTGGGCTGTTCCCTGTTTTTGGCCCTGTTTGGGGCGATTTATGAGCATTTCAGCCATCAGGTCTACTCGTACTTCATGCTCTACGCCTTCGCCCTGCCCCTGGCGCTGGGTGCCCTGCCCTGGGCGCTGGCCCTGTGGATGGGCAGGCGCGTCCCCGAGGGGGTCCCCGGCCTGTGGAACGCGGCGGTGCTGACCCTGGCTCTGGGCAGCGTGCTCCGGGGCGTGCTGGACATCTACGGCACCACCAATCGCCTGCTGGCGGTGTATCCCATCGCGGCGGCGGTGCTGGCCCTGCTCGCACTGGCGCGGCTGCTGGATGGCAGAGGCCGCCTGCAAGCCCTGCCTGACGGCGCGTCCCAATGAAAAAAGCGGGCCAAACCGGTCCGCGGAAACAGAAAACGGGCGGACCGCTCTGGTCCGCCCGGAAGCGTGGACGATAAGAGATTCGAACTCCTGACCCTTCGCACGTCAAGCGAATGCTCTAGCCAGCTGAGCTAATCGTCCGTGTTTGTTGAGAGAAGTCCGACACCGCAGGATGGACGATAAGAGATTCGAACTCCTGACCCTTCGCACGTCAAGCGAATGCTCTAGCCAGCTGAGCTAATCGTCCGCAGCGCGGTGCCGAACCCTCGAATGGACGATAAGAGATTCGAACTCCTGACCCTTCGCACGTCAAGCGAATGCTCTAGCCAGCTGAGCTAATCGTCCAAGCTGTGTTCAACAAATGGTATTATAGCGGGACCCGGGGCAAATGTCAAGGGCGATTTCCGGGAAAGCGAAAGTTTTTTAAAATCCCTCTTGCCAAGGGGCGCAAAGTGTGGTATGATACATTCCAGCTCCGGCAGTCGGTGAAGCTGCGGTCCCGCGCAACGGGAGACCGTGAACCATGTCAGGCGGGGAACCGAGCAGCATTAAGCGGACACTCATCGTGTGTTGCGGCCAGCCGTTCTTTGTTGACTGTCGGAGTGTTTTATCGTTTTCACCGGACGGTATTCGTCCGTATACAGCGGAAACCCGTCGGTTTCCGCTTTTTTTGTTTGGAGGTGGGATTTTGTACCAGGCGCTCTACCGCAAATGGCGGCCCAGGCTCTTCGACGACGTAGTGGGTCAGAGCCACATCACCCGCATCCTCAAGCGGCAGGTCATGTCCGGCCACCTGTCCCACGCCTACCTCTTCACCGGCACCCGGGGCACCGGCAAGACCACCTGCGCCAAGCTGCTCTCCAAGGCCGTCAACTGCCTCCAGCCGGTGGAGGGCAACCCCTGCGGCAAGTGCGAGGCCTGCCGGGGCATCGACGAGGGCTCCAT
>CACZUK010000042.1 GCA_902784305.1 Oscillospiraceae bacterium
CGGAGGCTGGAGCAGCCGTCCTCGGAAACGAGCCGCGCCGAAGTCGCCCGGCTGCTCCAGCGGCTGCGCGCCCTCTCCGCCCGGGACTGGTCCGCCGTGACGGAGGGGCTGAGCGTCCTCCACCGCGGGCTGCTCCGGGACCCGGTCTACCCCGACATGGACCCGGCCAGCCGGGCGCACTACCGCTGGGAGCTCGCCCGCCGCGCCCGGCGAAGTCGCCGCACGGAGTCGGAGGAGCTTGAAGAGCTGCTGGAGCGCTCCGGCGGCGAGCATGTGGGTGCGCTGCTCTTCCCAGCGCCTCAGGGCGGCGGGGGCTGGTATCCCGCTGCCGTGGCGGCCGGGACGGCGGCGCTGACGGGGCTGCTGTGGGCCGCTGCGGGACCCTGGTGGGCGCTGGCGGGGCTGCTGCCCTGCTCGGAGCTGGCCCGTCAGGGTTTGGACGCCCTGTTGCGGACCTTCGGCCGGCCCAGACCGGTGTTCCGGCTCTCGCTGGAGGACGGCGTCCCGCCGGAGGGCCGGACGCTGTGCGTGCTCACGGCCCTGCTCAGCGACGAGGACGAGGTGCGGGGCCTGTGTCAGCGGCTGGAGGACTGCTTTCTCACCAACCGGGACGCCGGGGAGCAGGTCATCTACGGCCTGCTGGCGGACCTGCCCGACGCCCCCACGCCTCCCGCCGCGGCGGAGCGGGCGCTGGTGGAGCTGGCCCGCCGGGAGATTGCGGCCCTGAACCGGTGCTGGGGCGGACGCTTCGTGCTGCTCTGCCGTGCGCCGGTCTATGTGCCCTCTGAAGAGCGCTACCGGGGCCGGGAGCGCAAGCGCGGCGCGCTGATGGAGCTGCTGGATTTGCTGCAATGCGCACCTTCTCCGGTGGAAATCTCAGCAGGGGACCCGAATTGGCTCAAAAACGTCACATTTCTGCTGACGCTGGACAGCGACACCCGGCTGGCTCCGGGCGCGGTGCGGACCATGGTCGGCGCGCTGCTCCACCCCCTCAACGCCCCGGTTGTAGACCCGGAGCGGCGGGTGGTAGTGCGCGGCCACGGCCTGCTCCAGCCCCGCATGACCACCACGCTGAACAGCGCCAACGCCACGCCCTTCGCCGCCCTGTTCTGCGGCGCGGCGGGCAGCGACCCCTACGGCGGCGGCGGGCTCTACCACGACCGCTTCGACCGAGAAAGCTACTGCGGAAAGGGTCTGCTCCATGCGGAGAGCGCCCGCCGCTGTCTGGCCGGACGCTTCCCGGAGAATCGGATTCTCTCCCACGACCTGCTGGAGGGGGCCTTTCTGCGCGCCGGAGCCTGTCCGCAGGCCGAGGCCGCCGACGCCTTCCCGGCCAGCCCGCAGAGCTATCTGCGCCGTCAGCACCGCTGGGTGCGCGGCGACTGGCAGGCGGGCCGCTGGTGCTGCCCCACGGTCCCGGACGGGGCCGGGCGGCGGGTCCGCACCGTCCTCTGCGCCCTGGACCGCTGGAAGGTCTTCGACAACCTGCGGCGCTCCCTGCTGCCCCCCGCGGCGGCGCTGGTCGGTCTGCTCTGGGGCTTTGGGGCGGGCGGCGGGTCGGCGCTGACAGCTTTGGTCACGCTCACCGCGCTGGCCGCTCCCCTGCTGCTGGGTCTGGGCGCGCTGCTGTTGCATCCCGGCCGATGGCGGCCGCAGCGCTGCTTTGCGCGGCGTTGGGACGGTTTGGGCGGTGCTGTGCTGCGGCTGCTGGTCACGCTGGCGCTCCTGCCCGCTGAGGCCTGGACCAACGCCTCCGCCGTCGTCACCGCCCTGTGGCGGCTCAAGGTGACCCATCGCGGACTGCTGGAGTGGGCCGTAGCCGGGCGGGAGGGGCGGCGGCGCTGGTTCTGGACGCCGAACGTGCTGCTGGGCACCGCGCTGCTGGTTCTGGGGAGCGCGCCGGGCCGGGTGCTGGGGGCCGTGTGGCTCCTGGGAGCGCCGGTGCTGGAGGCGCTGGGGCGAAAATCTGCCTCAAAAAGCGCAGAAAGCCCGGGTGCGGGCGGTGATTATCCGCAAAACGACCCCAAAATCTCCCAAAAAGACGAGGCTTATCTGCAACGTCAGGCGGTGCTGCTCTGGCAGCGGAAATCTGCCTCAAAAGACGCAAAAAGCCCGGGTGCGGGCGGTGAATATCCACAAAATGACCCCGAAATCTCCCAAAAGGACGAGGCTTATCTGCAACGTCAGGCGGCACTGATTTGGCGCTGGTTCGACACCTGGCTGCGGCCCGAGGACCACTTTCTGCCCCCCGACAACGTGCAGGAGCTTCCGGCGCTGGGACCCGCCCGGCGCACCTCGCCCACCAACGTGGGACTGGCGCTGCTCGCCTGCCTCGCGGCGGTGGATTTGGGGCTGACGGATAGGGCGCGGGCGCTGTTTCTGATAGAAAACCAGCTCAAAAGTGTGGAAAAGCTGGAGAAATTTCAGGGTCATCTGTACAATTGGTACGACACAGCCACGCTGCGGCCCCTCCCGCCCCGCTTCGTGTCCACCGTGGACAGCGGCAACCTCTGCGCCGCCCTGCTGACGCTGGAGGCGGGACTGCGGGAGCTGGACGCGCCGGAGCTGGCCCATCGGGCCGGGGCGCTGGCAGCGGCGATGTCCTTTCGCTGCCTGTGGGACGCGGAGCGCAGGCTGTTCTTCATCGGCTGGGACGCGGAGCAAAATCGCTTCACAGAGGGCCGCTACGACCTGCTGGCCAGTGAGGCCCGGCTCACCAGCTATCTGACCGTTGCCCGGGGCGACGTGCCCGCGGAGCACTGGCGGCGGCTGGGCCGGACGCTCTGCGCCCAGAATCGCCGCTTCGGGCTGGTGAGCTGGAGTGGAACTTTGTTCGAATATTTCATGCCCCATCTGCTGCTGGACGCGCCCCGCGGCTCCCTGCTGTGGGAGTCGCTGGCCCTGTGCGTGTGGGTGCAGCGGCGCTGGGGACGGCGGCTGGGCCTGCCCTGGGGCGTGTCCGAGTCCGGGTATTGTCAGCTGGACGCGGGTCAGAGTTATCAATACAAGGCCCACGGCGTGCCGCCTCTGGGTCTGTGCCCCGGTCTGGAGCGGGAGCGGGTGGTGGCGCCCTATGCCAGCTTTCTGGCGCTGGACCTCGCCCCGGAGGCCGCCGCGGCGAATCTGCGCCGTCTGGCGGCGTTGGGCGCGGAGGGCCAATACGGCTTCTACGAGGCCGTGGACTTCACCCCGCGCCGCACCGGAGGACGGGCGGTGGTGGTGCGCAGCTGGATGGTGCACCATCAGGCCATGAGCCTGCTGGCGGTGGACAACGCCCTGCTGGGGCATCCCATGCGCCGCCGCTTCCACGCCTCCGGAGCACTGCGCGCCTTCCGGCCCCTGCTGGAGGAGCGCCTGCCGCTGGGCCTGAAACCGCCAAAAACCCCCTTGATTCGTCTGGAAAGGAGCAAAATGAGCACAATTACCCCCTATCAGCGCAGCGGCTCGGGCTTTGACCCGGCTCACGCCGCCTGTCACATCCTCGCCGCCGGAGCGCTGAGCCTGCCCGGCTTTGCCGACGGAGAGGCCGCGCTCTGGCGGGACGGCCTGCTGCTGTGCCTGCCGGAGTCCGTTTCCTTCACCGCCGACGGCCTGCGGCACACGCTCCTGCCCCGGGGCAGCGGCGGCTCCGAGCTGCGCTGGCGCTGGGACGGAAACCGCTATGAGCTCAGTCTGGATGCGGAGGGGCTGCGCTTTCAGTTCACCCGGCAGCTCGAAGCGTCCGGGCTGCTGTGCGGCTTGAGTTTGGAGGCTCATCAGACCGGAACGCTGCGGCTGCGCCTCTCCCCCGTTCTGGACCGGCCGGAGGTGTTTCAGGCCCACCCCGCCTTCTCCCGGCTGGGGCTGGAGCGGAAGGAGCTGCCCGCCGGGGTGGCCGTCACGACCCGTCCGCCGAAGCGCGCGCCCGGGCTGGTGGTGCTGTGGGAGGGTCCGGCGAAGCTGCTGAGCGGCGAGGGCGCGGCGCTGGAGCTGGAGCTGGCGGTCACGCCGGGACGGCAAAGTCTGCGGTGGGCGGTGTGTCCGGGCGAGGTGCGCAGCGCCTACCGCGCCGCTCAAGGGCTGCTGATGGGCCTGAGCAGCGGCGAGCCGGACCGGTTCAGCGCCCTGGGGCAGCAGCTTGGTCTGGACCGCGCCGCGCTGGCTCAGGCGGACGCCGCGGCGGGCGCGCTGCTGCGGGGCGGGGCTTCCGCCGGAACGCCTCAGGGACAGCGCTCGCTGTGGGCCTGGGGCATCTCCGGGGACCTGCCCCTGTGGGCGGTCACGCAGACGGAGGCCGCACCGCTGGCTCTGCGGCTGTGGGCGCTGCTGCGCGGCTGCGGATTGGTCAGCGATTTGGCGCTTTTGACGGCTCCCGAAGAGCAAAACGCCCTGAAAAAGTGCTGTGAGGAGCTGTCGCTGGACCGCCTGCTGGGCGGGCGGGGCGGCGTGCATCTGCTGGAGCGCAGCACGGAGGCGACGGCCTGTCTGTGCCCCATGGCGGAGCTGGTGGAGCTGCCCGCCGCGGGCGCGGATGCTTATCAGTGCCCGCCGCCCGCGCCGGAGCGCTGGGGCGTGAATCCCGCGCCGCGCCGCTGGCATTGGGAGGGTGCGTGCTTCTGCTGGTCCGGCGCACCGGGACGGCACTGGAGCCAGATTCTGACCAACGCTCGCTTCGGCTGGACCGCCGACGAGTGCGGCACCGGGCACCTGTGGAGCGGCAACGCCCATCAGAACAAGCTGACCCCCTGGTACAACGACCCCAGAGCGCCCCACGGCCCGGAACGGCTGTTTGTGCTGGAAAAGGGCGTGAAAACCGCCCTGTTTTCCGCAGAAGACGGGATTTCCACCGAACTTTGTTACGGTCCCGGCTTTGCCCGCTGGGAGAAGCGCTGGAAGGGCCGCCGCACGGTGGTCACGGCCTTTGTGCCCGTGGAGGGCGAGGAGCGGCTGTTTCTGGTGGAGGCGGAGGGCTTCAACCCGGACGCGGAACTGCTCTGGGAGCTGGAGCTTCAGATGGGCCCCCGGCCCCGGGAGGCCCGCTTCGTGACGCTGGAAGAGGAAAACGGGCGGATTCTGGCCCGAAATCCGACGAATCCCAACGGAGCGGCCCAAATCCTGACCCTGTGTGCCAGCCTGCCCCTGACGCTGGAGCGCGGCGCGGCTCCCAACCGCTTTTCTCTGCGCGCCGGACTGCCCGGAGCGCTGGTGCTCAGCGCCGGGACGGGTCTGGACCCCACGGTGGACGTGAACAAAACCAAAGCCCTGCTGGAGCGCTGCCGGGACCACTGGCAGAGGCAGGCGGGCGCGCTGCAAATCCAGACCCCGGACGAGGCCCTGAACCATTATCTCAGCTTCTGGGGGCGCTATCAGGTTTTGGCCTGCCGCCTGATGGCCCGGACCGCCCTGTACCAGTGCGGCGGGGCCTACGGGTTCCGGGACCAGCTTCAGGACGCGGTGGGTCTGCTGCCGGAGCATCCGGAGCTGGCCCGGGCGCAGATTCTGCGCTGCTGTGCCCATCAGTACCGGGAGGGCGACGTGCAGCACTGGTGGCACCCGCTGCCGGTGACGGACTGGGGCGTGCGCACCCGCATCAGCGACGATTTGCTGTGGCTGCCCTGGGCGGCGGAGCGCTACGTCCGCGTGACCGGGGACCGGACGCTGCTGGAGAAGTCCGTCCCCTACCTGAACACGGAGACGCTGGCACCGGAGGAGCGGGACCGCTGTGAGGCCGCCGTGCCCTCTGAGGAGGCGGGCAGCGTACAGGAGCACTGTCTGCGGGCGCTGGAGCGGGTGCTGGCCCGGGGCACCGGGGAACACGGCCTGCTGAAGATGGGCACTGGCGACTGGAACGACGGTATGGACAAAGTGGGCGACCAGGGCCGGGGCGAGAGCGTGTGGCTGAGCTGGTTCGCGGCGCTGGTGCTGCGGCGCTTTGCCGGTCTGTGTCCAAAGGAGCGCCGGGCGCGCTATGAGGACGCGGCCACGACTCTGGCCGAGGCAGCCGAGCAGAGCTGGGACGGAGCGTGGTATCTGCGCGCCTGGGACGATGCGGGGCGGCCGCTGGGCGGTCGCAGCTGTCCCTGGTGTCAGCTGGACTCCGTGGCCCAGAGCTTCGCGGTGTTTGCTCCGTCCCCGGACCGGGACCACGCCCGTCAGGCGGTGGAGGCCGCCGCGTCACGGCTCTACGACCCGGTCAGGGGCACCGTGGCTCTGCTGACGCCCCCCTTCCCCCCGGACGCCGGGGCGGGCTATCTCTGCGCCTATCCGGAGGGGGTGCGGGAGAACGGGGCGCAGTACACCCACGCCGCCGTCTGGCTGGCGCTGGCCCTGTATCGTCTGGGGGACGCGGAGCGCGGCTGGACGCTGCTGCGGGCGCTGCTGCCGGAGCGGCACCCCACTGAGGTCTATCAGGGCGAGCCCTATGTGCTGGCGGCGGATGTGTACACCGCTCCGGCGGAGGCGGGCCGGGCGGGCTGGACCTGGTACACCGGGTCCGCCGCCTGGTTCTGCCGCGCGGCGACGGAGCGGCTGCTGGGCCTGCGGGTGCGGGGCAATCGGCTTTTCCTCCGTCCGCAGCTCCCCGCCGATTGGCCCGGGTATCGGGCCGTCTGGCGGCTGGGTGAGGCCGAGCTGCACATCCGGGTGGAGCGGGCCGCGTCGGCCTTCTTCACGGTGGACGGACGCGACGCGGAGCAGGGCCTGCCCCTTTCCGGGCTGCGGGGCCGGGTGGAGCTGGTGCTGGGCATCGCTGAGTGAGGGCTTGACGTGCTGTACGGGGCCAGGCGCTTCGGGGGCGGAATCCGCGTCCCCGGAGCGCCCTGGCAATCCATGGAGAAAAAAGCGTCGAGCCTTGACGAAAGCACCGTTTTATACTATTTTATAGACATACTGTCCAACGCCCCGCGCCGGGCCTCACCACCACCGGAGAAAGGATTCACCATGAAGCGACTTCCCCTGCTGCGCCGCTCCCTCGCCCTGGCCCTCGGCCTGCTGCTGACCTCGGCTCTGGCCCTGACCCCCGCCGCCGCCGAACGGGCCAAAGGCGCGGAGGCCACCGACGGCGTCCACATCCCCAAAAGCGCCTGGCGGCTGCCCACCATCGTGCCAGAGACGGAAATCGACCCCAATCCCGCCGGGAAGAACGCCGCTGAGCTGCGCCGGGAGCTGAACATCCAGAGCGCCTGCTTTGAGAGCTTTGTCCACGGGGACAAGGGCGCGGACTATCAAAAGTACATCGTCCTCCACGACACCGAGGAGGAGCTGGACCCCACCGGCGTGGTGGGCCTGTGGCTGGGCAGGAACAGCCAGCAGGTGGCCACCCACTTCGTCGTGGGCCGGGACGGCAGCGTCGTGCAGTGCGTGTCCCTGGACAAAATAGCCCACCACTGCGGCTGGGGCAACGCCGGACACAACAAAAAGTTCGGCGTCCCGGAGGACGGCCGGGACGACGGCCCCTCCTCCTCCCCCTCCGGGAAGAACACCGACTACGGCCTCTCCAGTTGGAGCGTGGGCATTGAGCTGTGCCACGTCGGTTCCGCCGCCTCCGGCTACGCTGTGGAGCGGGACTACCCCGAGGCCCAGCTCCAGGCGCTGGACCGGCTCATCGCCTACATCGACGCCTATTTCGGCTTCCAGAGTGAAATTCTGGTTCACAACCAGTGGCGCACCACCAACTCCGACACCTCGAAGGAGTTCAAGCCCTACCTGGACAGCTACCGCAAGAGCCGCGTCCACGGCAAAACGGGCAGCGTCCTCACCAAGACCACCCTCAGCGGCGTGAGCAGCCCGTCGTCCAAAAAGCTCACGGTTCAATGGAAGCGCAACCGCACTGGAACCGGCTACGAAGTGCAGTATTCCACGGACAAAGCCTTCAAAACCGGGGTCAAACGGGTGCGCGTGAACAAAAACAGTACCACCAAGACCACCCTTTCCAAGCTGTCCAAAAAAACCTGGTATGTGCGCGTGCGCACCGTGGCCCTCCAGCAGCACAGCGGCTGGAGCAAGGTCAAAAGCTGCAAGGTGAAGTGACGCGTCTGGTCCATTGCCGGACATGCCCGGTGCGCTAAACAAAGGCAAAGCGCTTCGAGAAGCGGCGCGTCTGCTCCGTTGCCGGACATGCCCGGTGCGCTAAACAAAGGCAAAGCGCTTCGAAAAGCGGCGCGTCTGCTCCGTTGCCGGACGTGCCCGGTGCGCCATGCAATGGCAAGCGCTCCGGGAGGCGGCGCGTCTGCTCCGTCGCCGGACATGCCCGGTGCGCCATGCAATGGCAAGCGCTCCGGGAAGTGGCGCGTCTGCTCCGTTGCCGGGCGCGAGCGCGCGTTCCGCATGCAAAAAAACAGTGACAAGGGCCGCGCTTTGTGGTACACTGGTCCCAATCGGGATTCCGGGCTCTCCCTGCGCCGGAGCGGAGCCGGTCCCACAGGAGGAGGCGCTTTTTTTGGATATTTACAAGGAAATCGAGCTGGAGGACTGCCCCTGCTGCGGCGGCGCGGGCCTGCTGGAGGAGGAAAACGGCTGGTGCTGGTACGTCATGTGTCTGGACTGCGGCGCGCAGACCGCCTCCATCGAGTACCAGGGCGAGGAGGACCGGGTGGAGGCCGCCAAAAAGGCCGCCATGCTCTGGAACTTCCGCAAGGTGCTGCGGCCCGATCCGGGCGAGTGAGTGCAAAAAAGACCCCGTGCGGGGTCTTTTTGCACGTTTTGGGCGCTGACGCGCGGATTTGGGCGGTTGTGCGGGACTTTTGCGCGTTTTCGGCACTGACGCGCGGATTGGGCGGTTGTGCGGGACTTCTGCGCGTTTTCGGCACTGACGCGCGGATTGGAGCGGGTGTGTGGGGGCTTTTTTGCTTGTTTTCGGCGCTGGCGTGCGGATTTGGGCGGCAGGGCAACCGCATTTAAAATTTCGTTGTTTTTACACAACAACGGCCCGATTTGCTGTCGTTTTGTGTAGGGGCGGCCATTGGCCGCCCGGGATTCTCTCAATCCTTGCCGGGCGGCCAATGGCCGCCCGGCTACAAAAGGTTGCAGATTTCTGACAAATGAGCCCTTTTCAGACTATTTCAAATGCTGTTGCTCTGATTGGGGCGGTTGTGTGGGGTCTTTTTTGCGTGTTTTTGGCACTGAACATGGGATTGGGTTGATTTGCCGCGTCCCAAACGGGCACAGGACGGGCACGGAACAGACGTGAGCATCCGCACGGCACTATTTCCCGGGAAGTTTACGAATTTTTCACATTTCGGATACAAACTCGTCACCACTTCCCCCGCCGCCTCTGGTATCCTTTGTCTCAGCAAGGGGGCACACCCCTGCGCTCCTCTTTCTTTTCTTCCCATCGACCTGTGGTCGGTGCAAATTCCGGGGAACTTCCCCGTTTCCATAGATTGCGTTTTTCCTCTTTGTCGTCTCTCTTTTTTTCATTTCCTCTCCTTCCAGGAAGACCGCCGGTTCGCCGACGGTCTTCGCACGTTTTCCCGCCCGCTGCTTGACATTGCCCCGCCGCTCCGTTATAATTAGCCGAACATAACCCCCAGTGTCCATGCGGCACTGGCCCGGGCAGAAAGAGAGAAGAGGGATTCCATATGACCATCAAAGAGCTGGCTGTGGGCCAGCGGGGCCGCATCCTCCGGGTGGGCGGAGAGGGCGCGCTGCGTCAACACTTCCTGGACATGGGCGTCATCCCCGGCGCGGAGCTGGAGGTGGTGCAGTACGCGCCCCTGGGCGACCCGGTGGAGCTGCGCCTGCACGGATACGAGCTCACCCTGCGGCTGGACGACGCCGGGAAAATCGACGTGGAGCCGCTGCCGCCCCTGCCCCCCGCCCCGCCGGCGCGCAGACGCGCCCAAAAGACCAGCCACCCCGGCCTGGGTGAGATGGGACGCTTCCACCCGGAAGGCTCCGGCGACCCCCTCCCCGGGGACACCCTGCTGACCTTCGCCCTGATGGGCAATCAGAACTGCGGCAAAACGACCCTGTTCAACCAGCTCACCGGCTCCCGGCAGCATGTGGGCAACTTCCCCGGCGTCACCGTGGACCGGAAGGACGGCGCCATCCGCGGCTATGACCACACCTCCATCACCGACCTGCCCGGCATTTATTCCATGTCCCCCTACTCCAGCGAGGAGCTGGTCAGCCGGGACTTCGTGCTCCACCAGCACCCCCGGGCCATCATCAACATTGTGGACTCCACCAACATCGAGCGCAACCTCTATCTGACCATGCAACTGCTGGAGATGGATTTGCCCATGGTGGTGGCCCTGAACATGATGGACGAGCTCACCGGCAACGGCGGCAGCGTGGACGTGAACCGCATGGAGGCGCTGCTGGGCGTGCCCGTGGTGCCCATCGCCGCGGCCAAGAACGCCGGTGTGGACGAGCTGGCCGCCCACGCGGTCCACATCGCCCACTATCAGGAGCGGCCGGAGCATCAGGACTTCTGCTCCCGGCTGGACAAGGGCGGCGCCGTCCACCAGTGCCTCCACGCGGTCATGCACATCATTCAGGACCACGCCGAGCGCGCCGGACTGCCCCTGCGCTTCGCCGCCAGCAAGGTGGTGGAGGGTGACGAGCTGATTCTCCGGCAGCTCGCCCTGGAGACAAACGAGCAGGAGACTCTGGAGCACATCGTCCTCCAGATGGAGCACAAGTCCGGGCTGGACCGCAGCGCCGCCATCGCGGACATGCGCTTCTCCTTCATTGAGCGGGTGTGCAGCCAGTGCGTCACCAAGCCCGTGGAGAGCAAGGAGCACATTCGCTCCCGCCGCATCGACAAGGTGCTCACCGGGCGCTTCACCGCCATTCCCGTGTTCGTGCTCATCATGGCGCTGGTGTTCTTCCTCACCTTCAACGTCATTGGGCCCTTCCTTCAGGATTTGATGGCCGGAGGCATCGGGATTGTCTCCGCCGCCGCCGACCGGCTGCTCACCGACGCGGACGTGAACCCTGTGCTCCACGGGCTGGTCATCGAGGGCCTGTTTGAGGGCGTGGGCAGCGTGGTCAGCTTTTTGCCCATCATCGTGACCCTGTTCTTCTTCCTCTCTCTGCTGGAGGACAGCGGCTACATCGCCCGGGTGGCCTTCGTCATGGACCGGCTGCTGCGCCGGCTGGGCCTGTCCGGGCGCAGCATCGTGCCCATGCTCATCGGCTTCGGGTGCAGTGTCCCGGCCATCATGTCCACCCGCACCCTGCCCAGCGACCGGGACCGGAAGATGACCATCTTCCTGACCCCCTTCATGAGCTGTTCGGCCAAGGTGCCCCTGTATTCGTTCTTCATCGCGGCCTTCTTCCCCCGTCAGGGCGGGCTTATCATGGTGGGGCTCTACCTGCTGGGCATCGCCGTGGGGATTCTGGCCGCGCTGGCGGCCAAGCGGACCGTGTTTCAGGGCGAGGCGGTGCCCTTCGTGATGGAGCTGCCCAACTACCGCATGCCCAGCGTCCGCAATGTATTACAATTGCTGTGGGAAAAGGCCAGAGACTTCCTCGAAAAGGCGTTTTCCGTCATTTTGATTGCCACTGTGGCGGTCTGGTTCCTCAAGCGCTTCGATTTGCGCTTCAATCTGGTCTCCGACCCCCATGAGAGTATTCTCGCCGCGCTCTCCGGCCTGCTGGTGCCCCTGTTCCGGCCTCTGGGTCTGGGCGACTGGCGGCTGTGCACCAGCCTCATCAGCGGCTTCATCGCCAAGGAGAGCGTGGTGTCGGTCATGGAGGTGCTTTACGCCGACTCCCTCCGGGGCGCCCTGACGGGCCTCTCCGCCGCGGCCATGCTGGTGTTCAGCCTGCTCTACACCCCCTGCGTGGCCGCCATCGCCGCGGTGAAGCGGGAGCTGGGGGGCAGATGGGCCGCCCGGATGGTGCTGGGTCAGTGCCTCATCGCCTGGTGCGCGGCGCTGATTGTCCGGCTCATCGGGCTGGCGCTGGGTCTGGGATAGGCCGGGCCTGGGATAAGAGGTGTTTTTATGAACATTTGGGATGTAATTGTGGGGCTTTTGGTGGTTCTGCTGCTGGTTTTCGCCTTTCATCTGGCGCGGGACCGCGGAAGGAACGGAGGCTGCGGCTGCTCCGGGTGCTCCGGCTGTTCCGGGCACGACGCGGCGGAAAAGCCCTGCTGTGCGGGGAAAAAACCGAAAAAATAGCAGAAAAAGCCGCTGTCAGAACCCTCTGGCAGCGGTTTTTTGCTATCTTTTTTGCTCACAGGCTCCCCTTGGTAGAGAGCACGTCGGTGATGCGCGGGTCGTACCGGGTGGCCTGATCCAGCGCCTTGGCGAAGGATTTGAACATGGCCTCCATGATGTGGTGGTCGTTCTCGCCGCTGAGCACCTTGATGTGCAGGTTCATCCCGGCGCTGTAGCTGACGGCGTAGAAGAACTCCCGGGCCATCTGGGTGTCCATGCCCCCCACCCGCTCGCTGTGGAAAGCCGCGTCATAGGAGAGGTAGGGGCGGCCGCTCAGGTCCACGGCGCACAGCACCAGAGCCTCGTCCATAGGCAGGATACAGCTGCCGTAGCGGCAGATGCCCTTCTTGTCCCCCACCGCCTCGCGGATGGCCTGTCCCAGCACGATGCCCGTGTCCTCGATGGAGTGGTGGCAGTCCACCTCCACGTCGCCGTCGCAGCGCAGGCTCAGGTCGAAGAGTCCGTGGCGGGTGAAGCCGTCCAGCATGTGGTCAAAAAAGCCGATTTTCGTGGCGATGTCGCCGCGGCCGCTGCCGTCCAGCTCCAGCGTCAGGCGGATGTCGGTCTCCTTGGTGCAGCGCTGCACCGTCGCGGTACGTCCCATAAGCGTTTCTCCTTTTTGTTCCGATATGTTGTCAGTCGCCCGGATTATCCAGGTCATTGTAGAGGAAATCGTACTCCTCCGGGGTGTACTGGGTGCGCATGTCCTCCAGACGCCGCTTCATCACCGCCGCCGCGCCCTGAAGCCGCTCGCCCATGGCCCTGCGGGTGGTGCCCCGGAAGGACATGTTGGAGAGCAGGTAGCGCTGCCGCTGGGGCACCAGCTTCAGATGCCGCGCGGCCAGGCTGCTCAGCGCCTGCTCCCGGGCCTTGGCCGAGGCTGCCAGCGCCGCCGGGGCGTTCTTAATCTGCTCCACCCGGCTCTCCATGCTCTCGTTGAACTCCTGCTCCATCTGGTCCAGCCGCTCGCCCAGCTTCACCAGGCTGTCCACAGTCAAGCCCATGTCGATGCCCATCCAGAAGGCCAGCAGCAGGGACACCGTCTCGTTCAGCAGCGGGATGCTCCGCGCCGAAATCGCGGCTTCAAGGGGCACCAGATACCGGACGATGAGCACGCCCATCACGCCGAAGAGGGTGGACGCGGGCAGGCAGATGCGGCCGTTCAGGTTCAGCGGCATGTTGGTATAATCCCACCAGACGGCGTGAAACAGCCGCTCCAGCACCCAGGAGGTGGAGTATTCCAGCACCGCGCTGAACAGCGCCGAAATCAGGAAAATCCGCCACAGGGGCGCGTCGGCGCTGAGGAGCCAGGGCAGGGTGTGGCACAGGAGCAGCGCCGCCACGGCACCCGCCCCGTAGATGGGACAGATGGGGCCGTAGAGGAAGCCCCGGTTCTGCCACTTGCCGGTGCGCCAGGTGCAGTAGGTGCACTCGTAGACCCAACCTGCCAGGCTCAAAACGATAAATTCAATGAAATAGAGGGCCATAATGCCTCCTTTTGGTCTTTTTTTGTTTGGACAGCGCCAATGCGGTCCCGGGGACGGGGGCGCCGGTCCGTTCTTCATTGTAGGCGAAGGAGGGGGAAAAGTCAAGGGCGGGGGCGACGGCGCGGCAACCGTGACAATGAAAAGCGCGACGGGCGGCGGCGCGGGACCCGTGACAAAGAAAAGCGCGACGGGCGGCGGCACGGCAATCGTGACAATGAAAAGCGCGACGGGCGGCGGCGTGGCAGCCGTGACAAGGAAAAGCGCGACGGGCGGCGGCGCGGCAACCGTGACAATGAAAAGCGCAACGGGCGGCGGCACGGCAACCGTGACAATGAAAAGCGCGACGGGCGGCGGCGCGGCAACCGTGACAAGGAAAACCCGCAGCCTTCTCCCCACCCAAAAAGGGACGATTTGACACGTTTGCCCCCTTGACAGGCGTGGTATAATAGGTCCAGACGCCAGATGGAGGGAGGTCGGGACCATGGCGGACAAAAAGGGCGTCAAGGTGGCGGCCACCAACCGGAAGGCCCGGCACGACTACTTCATTCTGGAGCGGTTCGAGGCGGGCATCGAGCTCATGGGCACCGAGGTGAAGAGCATCCGCGCCGGACGCGTGAACCTCAAGGACGCCTTCTGCCAGGTGAAGAACGGGGAGCTGTTCGTCTACAATATGCACGTCTCCCCCTACGAGCAGGGCAACCGCTTCAACGGCGAGCCGCTGCGGGACCGCCGCCTGCTGATGCACAAGCGCGAAATCCGCAAGCTCCAGGCCGCGGTGATGCAGGACGGCTTCGCCCTGGTGCCGCTGAGCCTGTACTTCAAAAACTCCCGCGTCAAGGTCGAGGTGGGCGTGTGCAAGGGCAAAAAGCTCTACGACAAGCGCAGCTCCATGGCCGAGCGGGACACCAAACGGGAGATGGACCGGGCAATGAAAAGTCAGCGGTATCGCTGAAAACGCCCGGTTTGGCAACCTATCATAAGGAGTGAATGACCATGGCTAACAATCCCATTGTCACCATTGAGATGGAAAACGGCGGCGTGATGAAGGCGGAGCTCTACCCCGAAATCGCGCCCAACACGGTGAACAACTTTATCTCCCTGGTGAAGAAGGGCTTCTACGACGGCGTGATTTTCCACCGCGTGATTCCCGGCTTCATGATTCAGGGCGGCGACCCCCAGGGCACCGGCATCGGCGGACCCGGCTATGAAATTAAGGGCGAGTTCACCAGCAATGGCTTCCGCAACGACCTCAGGCACAGCCGCGGCGTGCTGAGCATGGCCCGGACCATGGTGCCCGACAGCGCCGGCAGCCAGTTCTTTGTGATGGTGGCCGACGCGCCCCATCTGGACGGGCAGTACGCCTCCTTCGGCAAGGTCATCGAGGGCATGGAGGTGGCCGACCAGATCGTCTCCGCCCGCCGGGACTGGAACGACAAGCCCCGTCAGAAGCAGATGATGAAGAAGGTCACTGTCGAGACCTTCGGCGTGGAGTATCCCGAGCCGGAGAAGGTCTGAGCACGGTTCCCCATCAGCGGCGCCCCGCGCGGTGAAGCGCCGGGCTGTCATTTGGGTGATTTGCAATTGTTTTTCTTCCCGGGGCGGGCTTCTCCCCCGCTCCGGGCTTCGGTCCCACTGGGGCCGCCCCATCTGGGGGCGTACCGGTTTCGACGGGGATGTTGAGGCTGGATAAGCGGGCAGCGGCGCCCAGCCGCTCTAAAATGGGCACTTATAAATCAAAGAACAACGATAGAAATTACGTTGCTGTCGCGGCCTGATTAGGCTCTGCGACCTGCGCCCACTGTGCGCGCACGCCGATCCCGGGAGGGCCACGAACCGGGCTGGGTGATGCCTTTTAGTGGCGGACGTGAGTACCCAAAGCTTTGAGGGTGCCATGACTTTATGAAGCTACTGAACCGGGAAGTGTGTCAGTTCACGCCCCGGCGAGGGAATGCAAATAACTGACTGCGCCCGGAGAAGGTCCTGAGGATGCGTTTTCGGACATGGGTTCGACTCCCATCGCCTCCATAAAGCTAAAAAACGGCTGAAACGGTGTGTTTGGGCCGTTTTTTTGTATTTTTACGGCATATCGCCTTTCCGAAGGTTCGGAAAATCCGGTGCCGTCCTCAGGCGCAAACCGCGCAGACAGGCGCACCGCCG
>CACZUK010000043.1 GCA_902784305.1 Oscillospiraceae bacterium
TTATCAACGATGAACTTCATTCTTGGCTGAATGATGGAGTTCTCCTTGCCTATCAGCCTTTAGCAGCCTGATTCCCAACCGCTCAGGTAGAAATTTTTTCACGCACCTGCAACAATCCGCCCCTGCCATCTGTATGAAGGGCAGAGAGGAACCAAAAGACCTCTCAACTGCTCAACGAATGATTAAGAAAGAAGGTAATTTCCATGAAAAAGCTGATTTCTCTGATTCTGTCCCTGAGCCTCGCTCTGAGCCTGGCCGCCTGCACCGGCGCGGCACCCAAGGCGCAGCAGGCGGACCAGTCCGCCCAGTCCGTCACGGACACCGCGGCCCAGTCCGTCGCCGAGGCCGACGCCCAGTCCTCTGCTGGCACCCCGGCGGAGGAGGGCGTGCCGCTGGCGGGCGGCTGGGAGCGTTCCGCCTCTCCGGTGGTCACGGAGGAGCAGAAGGCGGTGCTGGAGAAAGCCCTGGAGGGTCTGACCGGCGCGGAGTATGAGCCGCTGGCCTACCTGGGCAGCCAGGTGGTGGCGGGGACGAACCACCGCTTCCTGTGCAAGGTGACGCCCGTGGTGCCGGACGCGTCGGGCAGCTACTGCGTGGTGACGGTGTACGAGGACCTGGAAGGCAATGCGGAGCTGACCGAGGTGCTGAACAGCGACGATGAGGCTCCGGAGGAGCTGGAGCTGGACGGCGGCTGGAGCATCGCGGAGACCCCTGAGGTGACCGAGGAGGCCCGCGCCGCGCTGGAGAAGGCCGTCGCGCACATCGGCGAGGATGCCTACACGCCTCTGGCGCTGCTGGCCACTCAGGTGGTCGCGGGGACCAACTACAGCATCCTGTGCCAGGAGAACAGCGAGGAGGGCGGCTATGCCATCGTCCAAGTGAACGAGGATTTGCAGGGCGAGGCGGAAATCCTCGGTGTTTCGGAGTTCCAGGCCCCTGAGGTCATCGAGTAAGCGCAAAATCGAAGAAAAACGGAACCGGACAGGGCGCGTACCTGTCCGGTTCTTTTCCTCCTCAGGAGGCCTTTGAATTGTCCTGCCGGCTCTGCCCGGAGGCGGCCATGCTCACACACTGCTGTGCCCGGGTTCCCACCAGCACGGAGCAGATGAGCAGCGCCACGGCGTAGAGCGCCGCGCACACCAGCAGCACATTCTCGTACATGCCCGTGCGGCGGAGGATGAACGCGGAGCTGTTGTTCCCCGTCAGGCCCGCCAGGGCCCAGGCGGTGAGGACGAGGCCGTGAAGCTGGCTGATGCGCTCCAGGCCGAAGCGCTCGGAGAGCAGCACCGGCAGCACCGCGAAGCCGCCGCCGTAGCAGGCGTTGACCACGAACAGGAACAGCAGCAGCACCGCCGCCAGAGGCAGGGTCTCCGCGCCGCTGACGGCGTGGGTGAGGTAGGCGACCATGGTCACGGCGACGCCGCACACGAAGAGCAGCTTGTAGAGGCCGCTGCGCTCCTCCACCCGGTCAGAGAGGGCCGCGCAGCCCAGCCGCCCCAGCACATTGCACAGGGCGGTGAGGCAGGGCACCACGCTCACCACAGTCGCCGCCGAGGCGGAGGAGGAGAAGGCGATGCCCAGCAGCTGCTTCTCATAGGGAATCACCATCAGGCCGCAGTGGGTGTTCAGGAAGAACACCAGCCAGATGCCCACAAACTGGGGCAGACTGCGGAGGTTCAGCGCCAATTTGGCCGCAATCGGGTCCGGCTGCGGCTCGGCGTCCGGCGCGCGCAGCAGCAGGTGCCCGGGCAGCATCAGCGCGAAGGAGATGAGCGCCAGGACATAGAACATCCCCGAAATGCCCAGCCGGGAGAGCAGCGCGCCCAGCAGTGGGGTGAAGAGAACCTTGGACAGGCCGAAGCCGGAGATGGCAATGCCCGCGCCCAGGCCCGGATTCTCCCGGAACCAGAGCATCAGCGTCTTGACCGGCACCAGATAGCCCACGCCCAGGCCCGCGCCCATGACCGCGCCGTAGAAGAAGCACACGAATCCCAGCGCCAGGCGGCCGGAGAGGTACTGAATCGCCAGGCCCGTGCCCACCAGCCCGATGGTGAAGCACAGGCAGGACGCCAGCGAGCACAGCCGCACGTCCCGCTCCACCAGGGGACCCGCGCAGGCGGCGGCCAGTCCCAGGAAGAAGATGGCCAGGGAAAACGCCCAGCCCACCGAGAGAGAGCTGACGCCGATGGCCTCCGCCATGGCCGCCTTGAAGGTGGACCAGCAGTAGATGGTGCCCACGCACAGGTGGATGAGCAGGGCGGGGAGGGCGGCATGGGTCCATTTTTTCTCCATCGCCTCACTCCTTTCGTTTCCTATCGCGGAAAATACGCTCTCAATCTGAAAAACAGAGCCAAACGCTCCAAAATCAGACTGCTTCACTCTCTGTATACCATATTTTTCCGTCAAAAGCAAGGCTTTGCGCAAAACTGTAACCATTTGTCAGAAAAACAGGGCACTTTTCCCAGAAATCAGGCAATAATCCTACGAATACGAAGCAGCGCCCTCCCGGTGGACGGAAGGGCGCCGAAGCTGGATGGAAACAGGGGTTCCTTAGAGCTTGCTGGTGCGGAAGGTCATCTCGTGGCGCTTGGGGCCGGTGGAGACGAAGGTGATGGGGGTCTCGATGCGCTCCTCCAGGAAGTCCACATAGGCCCGGGCCTGGGCGGGCAGGGCATTGTAATCGGTGACGCCCCGGATGTCGCTCTTCCAGCCGGGCAGGGTGGTGAACACGGGCCTGGCCCGCTCCAGCCGTCCCGGGGTGGGGAAGCGGTCGGTGACCTCGCCGTCGATTTCGTAGCCGGTGACGACCTTGATTTCATCCAGGTAGCCCAGCACGTCCAGGCAGGTCAGAGCCACCTGGGTGGCGCCCTGCACCATGCAGCCGTAGCGGGTGGCCACGGCGTCGAACCAGCCCACCCGGCGGGGACGGCCGGTGGTGGCGCCGAACTCGCCCTTGTCACCGCCTCTGCGGCGCAGCTCGTCTCCGGCCTCGCCGGTGAGCTCGCACACGAAGGGCTCGGTGGCGGAGCCGACGCAGGAGGAGTAGGCCTTGGTGACGGCGATGACATCCTCGTAGGCGGTGGGGGGGATGCAGGCGCCCACGGTGCCGAAGCCGGCCAGGGTGTGGGAGGAGGTGGTCATGGGGCAGATGCCCAGGTCGGGGTCCTTCATGGAGCCCAGCTGACCCTCCAGCAGGATGGTCTTGCCCTCCTTCAGGGCCTGACGCACGAACTCAGCCACGTCGCCTACATAGGGCCGCAGCAGCTCCCGCTGCTCCATCAGGTCCTGGAACAGGGCCTCGGCGTCCACGCCGGGCTTGCCGTAGCGGGAGGCGAAGAGCTGATTCTTGCGCTCCACAGCGGCGTTGAGGCGCTCGCGCAGGCGCTCCTCCTCGTAGAGGTCACAGACCTGAATCCCGGTTTTTGCGTACTTATCGGAGTAGAACGGGGCGATGCCGGACTTGGTGGACCCGAAGGCGCGGCCCGCCAGCAGCTCCTCCTCGTAGGTGTCCTGGAGGATGTGGTAGGGCATGAGCAGCTGTGCCCGGTCGGAGACGATGAGTCTGGGGGCGGGGACGCCCTGCTCCATGACGGACTGGAGCTCCCGGAGCAGCTTCTTCACGTCCAGCGCAACGCCGTTGCCGATGACGTTGGTGACGTGGGAGGAGAAGGAGCCGGAGGGCAGGATGTGCAGGGCAAATCGGCCGTACTCGTTGATGATGGTGTGACCCGCGTTGGCACCGCCCTGGAAGCGGATGACCACGTCGGACTGCTCGGCCAGCAGGTCGGTGATTTTCCCCTTGCCCTCATCGCCCCAGTTGGCGCCTACGATTGCTTTGACCATGGATGATTCTCCTTTGTGACTCGCCCCATGAGCGGGGCGCAAGGTTCATTGTTCAATGCGGCTGTGCGGGACAGAGCAGCCCGGAAGGGTCCCGTCCGTCCCGACAACAGCTCTATTATAAGAGATAGCGCGTACAAATGCAAGGCGCAGGGCGAAAAAAACAGGGCAGCCGCATTGAAAAATTTCATTGTTTTCACACAGAAAGTCTGATTTGCTGCTGTTTTGTGCAGAGGTGAGCTGTGGTCGCCCGGGAACTGATGTGTTTTTCTTGCGTGCGAATACCCTCTGCGGGGTACTTCCGCCGCAAACGGCTCCTGCACGGCTGGTCCCTAAAAAGCGGTTCAAATATCCGAAAAACGCGCCGTTTTCAGGCAGTTCTAAATGCTGTTGCTCCGCAAAAAAAGAGAAGGCTCCCGGAGCGCGCAAAAAACCGGACAGCCGAAGCCGTCCGGTTCAAAAGCTGGGGTTTTACGCCTTCTCCCGGCCCAGGGACAGGAGGGTGTTGGTGAGGATGCCCAGAATCAGCGCGCAGGCCACCTCGGTGATGGTGACGGCGCCAAAGCTCAGGCTCATGCCGCCCACACCGGCGATGAGGATGACGCTGACCACAAACAGGTTGCGGTTGTCATTCAGGTCCACGCCCTGAATCATCTTCAGGCCGGACACGGCGATGAAGCCGTAGAGGGCGAAGCACACGCCGCCCATGACGCAGCTGGGGATGGTGGACAGGAACACGGCGAAGGGGGCGAAGAAGGAGATGAGCATGGCCAGCACCGCGGTGTAGACGATGGTGATGACGCTGGCGTTGCCGGAGATGGCCACGCAGCCCACGCTCTCGCCGTAGGTGGTGTTGGGGCAGCCGCCGAAGATGGCGCCCACCATGGAGCCGATGCCGTCGCCCAGCAGGGTCCGATGGAGGCCCGGGGTGCGCAGCAGGTCCTGATGGATGATGGTGGACAGGTTCTTGTGGTCGGCGATGTGCTCGGCGAAGACCACGAAGGCCACAGGCACATAGGCCACGGCGATGGTGGCGATGTAGGAGGGGGTCAGCTCACTCAGGCCGGAGGCGGCGGTGAGGAAGGTGAAGTCCGGCACCCAGGAGAAGCCGTGGAAGCGGGAGAAGTCGATGACCATCAGGGCCTCATTGCCCATGGCGCTGCCGGCCAGGGTGAAGAGGGTGGCCACGCCGTAGCCGGCCAGGATGCCCACGATGAAGGGAATCATCTTCATCATCTTTTTGCCGAACACGGAGCAGGCCATGGTCACGCCCAGGGTCACCAGACCGCAGACGATGCTCACATAGGGGGAGGCACCGTTGCCGCCGTTGCTGGTCAGGTCGCCCACGGCGTTGCCGGCCAGGGACAGGCCGATGATGGCCACGGTGGGGCCGATGACCACAGGGGGCATCAGGCGGTTGATCCAGTCGGTGCCCACGGTGCGCACCACCAGGGCCAGAATGACGTACACCAGACCGGCGAAGGCGGCGCCCAGCATCAGGCCGATGTAGCCGGCCTGCATGGACACGGCGCTGGCGAAGGCGGTGGACATGCTGCCCAGGAAGGCGAAGGAGCTGCCCAGGAACACGGGGCTCTGGAACTTGGTGAAGCACAGGTAGACCAGCGTGCCCACGCCCGCGCCGAAGAGGGCGGCGGTCTGGCTCATGCCGTTGCCCACGATGACGGGCACGGCGATGGTGGCGGCCATGATCGCCAGCAGCTGCTGCAGGGCGAACAGGACGGTCTGAGCCGGAGCGGGACGGTCTTTGATGTTGTAGGTGAGATTCATTCTCGTCCTCCTCTTTCTCATTTGAAAGGTGAAAAGGGAAATGGGCAAAAAAAGAAGTGAAAAGACACTCGACCCGCCCCGGAGGCGGAAAAGAATGTGATTTCACTCCCTTGCCGCAGATTGTGAGCCCGCGGGAGGCGATTTCCGCCCCCTCAGGCACCGCTGTCTATTGTAGGAACTCCCGGGCCAAAAATCAAGGGACCATATAGCAAAACCGCGGGGAAAAAGAGGGAAAAAACCTGTCTCAGTTGCACAAAGGGGACTGTAGGCGAGGAAGAAAATGGGCTGGAATCGGGGCAGAATGTGGAAAAAGGCGCGGGCGCGGGAAAAAATCTCCGAAAAAGCGAAAAATTGTCGTTGTAGAAGCGGAGCCTTTGTGCTATGATAAAGAGTAGAGCGCCGAGGCGCCCATGGAACAGATACAACAACGACTAAGGATAGAAGAAGGAGCGTTCGAGCATGGAGCAGTTCAAAAACCATCCCAACATTCACATCATGAGCCACCCTCTCATCTCCCACAAGCTGGCCATCCTCCGGGATGAGCGCACCGGCACCCAGGAGTTCCGCAAGGTGGTCTCCGAGCTGGCCACCCTGATGACCTACGAGGCCACCCGGAACATGCCCACCGAGGAGGTGGAGATCAAGACCCCTGTGGGCATGGCCAAGTGCCAGGTGCTCTCGGGCAAGAAGGTGGCCATCGTGCCCATTCTCCGGGCGGGCCTGGGCATGGTGGACGGCATCCTGACCCTGCTTCCCTCCGCGAAGGTGGGCCACATCGGTCTGTACCGGGACCCCAAGACCCTGAAGCCGGTGGAGTACTTCTGCAAGATGCCCCCGGACATCGCCGAGCGCGACATCCTGCTGGTGGACCCCATGCTGGCCACCGGCGGCAGCGGCACCGCGGCCATTCAGTTCATGAAGAACTACGGCTGCAAGAAAATCACCATGCTCAACCTGCTGGCCGCGCCTGAGGGTCTGGACCTCATCGCCCACGACCATCCCGACGTGGAGGTCTTTGTGGCGGCGATGGACGACCACCTCAACGACCACGGCTACATCGTGCCCGGCCTGGGCGACGCGGGCGACCGCATTTTCGGCACGAAATAATCCATCAGACCATCCGTTTCCGGGGGAGGAGCCAGAGGCGCCTCCCCCTTTTCATCGTTTTTTAATCTCCGCTGACATCGTGCACAGAAAGGAACGGCACGCTTTGGCCCATTTTTCCCGTTTTTTAGCTGTACATTTTCCATTTTTCTCTGTTATAATTGGAAACGGCGGGGAGAGAAAGCGACCCGCCGCCCACACAGAAAAACAACGCTCCGGCGGCGGTACGCCCCGCCGGACGAGGAGAAAGAAGGAGGAGAGCGAAATGCATACCTTCCAAAACAAGAGAAAAAGGATTCCGGCGTTCCTCTGCGCAGCGGCGCTGGGCCTGGGCCTGACCCAGAGCGCTCAGGCGGCGGGAGTCCTGCCGAAGGAGCAGTGGAGCGACCCCGCCCACTGGTCCAGCCGTACCAGCGTCCCCGAGGCCGCACTGGTGAGCCGAAACGAGCTGGACGCGCTGAACCAGGCGAGCCGGAACACCCGTGGCACAGGACTGCGGGACCTGACCGCCTGGACGGAGACGGAGTTCGACGGCGAGGCCCGGGCGGACGCCCTTCAGGAAGAGGCCATGGACAAGGCCGCGCGCATCTACGAGGACTGCGGCGGCCACTACGACGGCGAGGGCAACGAGTACGATGACTGGTTCGAGTCGGTGGAGCAGTTTTTCAGCCCCATGATTGAGAACAGCTACGATACCGAGGCCATGGGCGTGCAGTACGAGTGCTTTGCCCTGTGCACCACGCCCACGAGCCTGCGCAACTTCCCCTCTGAGGAGTCCATCTACGACAACGGGGACGGCGAGGGCACGGACTATCAGCTGCGCTCCACAGTGGAGCTGGGAGAGCCTTTGGTGCTCAAGGGCGAGAGCCAGGACGGGCAATATGCCTACGCCTTTTCCGACTGCGACAGCGGCTGGGTGCGGAAGACGGACCTGGCGGTGTGCAGGGACCGGGAGAGCTGGCTGGAGGCCTGGCACATCCCCGAGGAGGAGAGCCTGGTGGTCTACGGCGACGGCGTGCGCACCACGCCGCTGGACGAGGAGTCTGAGGGCCGGAGCCTGCATATGGGCACGGTCCTCCGGCTGGCTCTGGGCGCGGAGTACGAGGAGCAGTTCACCTTCGACTCCGCCCGGGGCGACTATCTGGTCTGGTATCCCCAGCGGGACGAGGAGGGCTGGTATCAGCCCGAGCTGGCGGTGGTGGACCGCACCGACAGCGTCAGTCAGGGCTATCTGCCCCTGAGCAGCGCGAATCTGGCCTCTGTGGCTCTGAAACGGCCCCATCAGGTCCAGCGCGGCGGGGCGGAGGAGTTCAGCGACTGCACCGGCTATGTCCGCCGTGTGTACCGCTGCTTCGGCCTGGAGCTCTCCCGCACACTCTCCGGCCAGAAAAGACAGCCGGTGCGCCAGTGGAGCCTGAAGGGTCTGAGCAAGGAGAAAAAGACCGCGCTGCTCAAAAAGCTGCCGGTGGGTGCGCTGCTCACTCTGGACGACCAGGAGCTGATGTACCTGGGCCATGAGGGCGAAACGTTCTACGTCATCCACGCCGTTTCTGACGGGGAGCGGGGCACCGATGAACGCCACGCCACCGCGGTGAGCACCCTGGACGGCCTGGGGAAGGGGACGCTGAACCGCCTGAACCTGGCTCTGGTGCCCTGGTACAAGGCCCAGGCCGACGACATCAGCGCCGCCAAAGTGACCCTCAAGGCCGCGGAGTACACCGGCCAGGCGGTGAAGGCCAAGCCAGTGGTCAGTGTGGGTGATGTGACCCTGAAGCAGGGGGTTCACTACACGCTGTCCTACTCCAACAACGTGAAGGTGGGCAAGGCCACCGTGTCCATTCAGGGCATGGGCAACTGGAAGGGCAGGATGAAGCGCAGCTTCACAATCCGGCCCGTGTCCACCCGCCTGACGGAGCTTCAGCCGGGAGAGGGCAGCCTCACTCTGCGCTGGAAGCGTCAGAAGAATGTGAAGGGCTATCAGATTCAGTACAGCTCCCGGGAGGACTTCTCCGGGGCGAAGAGCGTGACGGTGAAGGGCAGAAAGAAGAGCGCCAAAACGATTCGCGGCCTGGAGGAGGAGCAGCTCTGCTTTGTGCGCATCCGCACCTGGAAAAACCGGGGCGGCAGGCGCTATTACTCCTCCTGGAGCGAGCCGAAGAGCGAAAAAACACTGTGATGGAAAATCACTTTACACATTGAATAACGGTCAAAAAGACCCCCGACACAGCTCGTGTCGGGGGTCTTCGTGTTGATTAAGTTCGGACTTTCAAAGAACAGGGAATGTTCTCATCAGACGGCGGCGTAGTAGAGCTCGTACCACTTGTAGCCGGTCATCTTGACCTTGGTCATGGCCTTCATGTTCTCCTTGTCCTTCTTCTTACCGCTCTTGGTGATGTAGATGGTAGCACCCTTACATTCGTGATCGGTGGGGTCGAAGGCGCAGTCCTTGCCCTGCTTATAGGCGTTGGCGTTCTGGAGGATATAGCCGTTGAGGTCGAAGTTGTTGGTCATCGTCATCCGGCCGAAGGGCATGAAGTTGTTTGTCGTGGACTTGCTCAGATAGACGCGAACGTTCCTCGTACACTTGGCGTTGTGGTTATTGAACTTGGGAGAAGCCTTGTAGAGCTCGTTGATCAGGCGGACGTTGATGGTCTGAGCGCGGACGCAGTGCTGCGTGCAGGCCGTGCCGATCTGGTTGTAGATGTGAGCAATCATCTTATAGTGCCGGGTCTTCGCGGGAGTGCTCTTCTTGAAGTGCTTGTAGTTGGAGCTGTGGAACATGGAACCGCTGCCCCAGATGTGGATCTTGGAGCTGTACCAGCACCAGCTGCCGGTTCTGGGGGACTGGTACTCATACCAATGCATGCTGGCGCGGGCCAGGGGGTAGTTGCCGTACTTGGTGCCGGTGGAGGCAGTGGCGCTCTTGGAGAGGGACATGGCGACTACGAAGCTCTTGACGGGAATGTCATACTTGCCGGTCTTGCTGTTGCGCATCAGGATGGTGCCGGTGTAGGTGGTGTGGTCGGCGTGGATGCGGAACTTGCCGCTCTTCAGGATGCCGGGCTTGTAGCGCAGCAGGTTGGTCACCAGCTGGCCGTATCTGGTGGAGTTTCTGTTGTTGTCGAAGTAGTAATAGTAGCTGTGGGAATCCTTATACTTGCCCTCCTGAATGGCCTTCAGGCGGATGAGGTCGCCCACAACAGCCTTGTTGCTCTTGAAGTAGTAGTAGACGTTGGGCTTCCAGAACTCCTTCGCGTCGCGGGCAGCCTTGTACCAGCCGTCCTTAATGTTCTGCTTCTTGCCGTTCTTGAACAGGTACAGGTCCTTGGGCATCAGGTTGTCGTTGTTACACTTGATGGTGGGGACGCCGGTCAGGGGCAGGCCACGCTGATAGTACAGACCGGTGAGCCTGGTCATCTTTTTGCCGTTCTCGGCGTAGGCGTTGTAGGTGGTGCCGTCCAGAGTGACCTTTGCCATGAGGCCGGTGTAGTCCTTCACGGTGGGGTAGCCCTTGTGGGTGACGAAATCGCCGTCCTTGAGCAGGTAGACAATCTTGGATTTGGGGTTCTGATACCAGCCGGTGAACAGAACGCCGTCCACATACCAGAGGTTGTTGATGTTCTTCTCAACGTAGTTCTCAATGTAGGTGCTGAAATAGGCGGTTTCCTTCATCTGGCCGCGCAGGGTGCCGCCGTGGCCTTCCTTGATGTAGTAGGTAGTGTCAGGGCTGTTGGCGTCGTCCGCCTTGAAGTAGCCGGTGTAGGGCTCGCCCTCATAGTACCACAGATTGTCGGCCCAATTGCCCTCCTGGAGCTGGGTGCCGACCACATAGTCCGTCAGGCCCTTGTTGGTGGCCATCTTGCCGGTGGGGGTGAACTGACCGTTGTAGCCGTTGCTCATGTCGCTCAGGACCTTGCCGTCCTTCATGCCCTGGAGCAGCGCGTCAGCGCTCTCGCGGTAGAAGCCGGTGTAGGGAGCGCCCTCGAAGAAGAACTTGCCGTCCTTGCTGCCGACTACCAGCGTGGCAACGGGCTTCACCGTGGTCACGCCCGCGCTGGCGGTCTTGGTGACGGAGGCGGCGTTGACGGTCATCTGGCGGTCAGCGGCGTCCTTCAGGTTCAGGGTCAGCTTCTCAGCGGTGCTGTCCTTGCGCAGGACGGAGACCTTCTTGGCGACGGTGGCGTTCACAGTCTCGGTGGTGGTCTCCACCAGGTGGCCGTCGGCGTCGAACTCGTACACGCCCTCGGTGAAGGTGTAGGTGGTGCCGCCCAGGGAGACCTTCTCCTCGGTGGGAACGGCGAAGAAGCCGTCCTTCGCGGCGGTCTGGGTGCCGTTGTCGCTGTAGCTCAGCGTAAAGGAGCCGCCGGAGACGGACCAGCCCATGCCGCCGGCCTGCTGAGCGGACAGCTCGTCAGCCTCGGTCTCTTCCTCGGCCTCGGCCTCCTCTTCGGAGTCAGCCTGCTCCTCCTGGCTCTCCTCGGCGGGAGCGGAGGACTCAGCCGCGGGCGCGCTCACGTCGGCGCCGTCCTCATCGGCGGGGTCCGTCTGAGTCTCGTCTTCGGAAGTGCTCGCGTCAGCGTCCTCGCTCTCGTCGGCACCTTTGCTCTCGTCCTCACTGGCGTCCTCGCTGGTGTCGATGTCGTCCAGGTCTTCGGCCTGAATATTGGGGTCAGCCTCCTGCTCGGAAGCAGCGGAGCTGACTTCGGTGCTGCCTTCCTCGGCGGCCGCGGCGGTGACTGCGAAGCTCATCACCATGGCCATGACCATCAGAAGGGCTGTCAGTCGGCGTAACAGATGTTTCATGCGTGTTCCTCCTGTATGTATAAGTTCTTGGATACCCCAATCGAAAGCAATTCTAGCATACGCTCTCCGAAATGGCAAGAGAAAACCTGAAAAAAGCAAAAAACGTCAAAAGTGTGACAAAAAATTACAGCGAAATGCGCGATTTTCCCCACAGGCGGCCGGGCGCGGCGAAAGGAGAAGGGGGGGATTCTTTTTTAAGGTGAAAAATACTCTGATGGGGCTTGCCTTTTTTGGACAGAGCCACAAAAGTGGAATAGCGGCCCGAAAAAATAAAAAAAACAGTTGATGAATGAGGAATTATCCATTATAATAGAGCGAAGACTCCCGGAGCGGTGTACTCCGGCGGCGGTGCCGCGGCAGGAAACGATGCGTCCGCGCGGGGGAATCATTAAGAAGAAAGGGCCATCTTTGGCAGAATGGAGCTTTTTTATGTGCGGAATTGTTGGATTTACTGGTGAGTGTCAGGCTGCGCCGATTCTGTTGGACGGGCTTTCCAAGCTGGAATACCGGGGCTATGACAGCGCTGGCATCGCGGTGAAGCGGAGCGACTCCGACCGGGTAGAGGTAGTGAAGGTCAAGGGCCGTCTCCAGGAGCTGGTGAACAAGACCAACGGCGGCCAGGCCGTGGAGGGCCACTGCGGCATCGGCCACACCCGCTGGGCCACCCACGGAGAGCCCAGTGTGACCAATGCCCATCCCCACAGCGCGGACGATGACAACGTGGTGGGCGTGCACAACGGCATCATTGAGAACTACGTGGAGCTGCGCACGAAGCTGAGCAAGAAGGGCTACAGCTTCTACAGCCAGACGGACACGGAGATTCTGATCAAGCTGGTGGACTACTATTATAAGAAGTACCAGATTGGTCCCATCGACGCCATCGCCAAGACGATGGTGCGTGTGCGCGGCTCCTACGCTCTGGCGGTGATGTTCAAGGACTACCCCGGCGAGATTTATGTGGCCCGGAAGGACAGCCCCATGATCATCGGCACCAACGCGGAGGGCACCTTTGTGGCCTCCGACGTGCCCGCCATCCTGAGCTACACCCGTCAAGTGTACTACATCGGCAACCTGGAAATGGCCCGGCTGAACCGGGACGGGGCCACCTTCTTCGACCTGAACGGCGACGAGGTGAAGAAGCCCCTGGTGGAAATCAAGTGGGACGCCGAGGCCGCGGAGAAGGGCGGCTACGAGCACTTCATGATGAAGGAGATTCACGAGCAGCCCAAGGCGGTCCGGGACACCATTGCCAGCGTGCTCAACGAGGCGGGCGAGCTGGACCTGACCTCCGTCGGCCTGTCCGACGAGGAGATTCGGGACATCTCCCAAATCACCATCGTGGCCTGCGGCTCCGCCTACCATGCGGGTATTGCGGCGCAGTACGTCATTGAGGACCTGGCCCAGATTCCGGTCCGGGTGGAGCTGGGCAGCGAGTTCCGCTACCGCAAGCCGCTGCTGGACCCCAAGGGTCTGGTGGTGGTCATCACCCAGTCCGGCGAGACCGCGGACACCCTGGCCGCGCTGCGGGAGGCAAAGGAGCTGGGCGTGAAGACCCTGGCCATCGTGAATGTGGTGGGCAGCTCCATCGCCCGGGAGGCGGACAGCGTCTTCTACACCCTGGCCGGTCCTGAGATCGCCGTGGCGACCACCAAGGGCTATTCCACCCAGCTCATCGCCTGCTATCTGCTGGCCATGCAGTTTGCCAAGGTCCGCGGCTGCATCCAGGAGAGCTACTATCAGGAGCTGGTGAGTGAGATTCAGACCCTGCCGGAGAAGATTGACCGCATCATCGAGGACAAGGAGCGCATCCAGTGGTTCGCCTCCAAGTTTGCCCACGCCCACGACATCTTCTTTGTGGGCCGCGGCGTGGACTACGCCATCTGCATGGAGGGCTCCCTGAAGGTGAAGGAGGTCTCCTACGTCCACAGCGAGGCTTACGCCGCCGGCGAGCTGAAGCACGGCACCATCAGCCTCATTGAGGACGGCACCCTGGTCATCGGCGTGCTCACCCAGAGCGCGCTGTACGAGAAGAGCCTGAGCAATCTGAAGGAGGTTCAGAGCCGCGGCGCGTACCTGATGGGCCTGACCACCTACGGCCACTACGAGATTGAGGACACGGTGGACTTCAACGTCTACGTGCCCAAGACCGACGAGCACTTCTCGGCCTCTCTGGCGGTGATTCCGCTGCAGCTGCTGGGCTATTACATCGCGGTGGCCCGCGGCCTGGACGTGGATAAGCCCCGCAACCTGGCCAAGAGCGTCACGGTGGAGTAAATCGGATTCAACAGCTCAAAAGGGGCGCGGAACGGCCGCGTCCCTTTTCTGCTTTACAATTTCGACGTTTTCGGTTAAAATGGACCTGACATCACCCGAAGAAAGGGGAGGAAACCATGATTGACTTCAACAGCAACACCATTTTCAAGCTGAAAAAGGACAAAAACCCCAACACCAAGACCATCGAGACCCTGCTCGTCCCCGGAGAACAGGTCATCGGCAGCTACACGGTCTTCCGGGACCACATTGTGTTCACGGACAAGCGCATCATCGCCGTCAGCGTCCAGGGCGTCACGGGCATGAAGAAGGATTTCACCATCCTTCCTTATAAAAAGGTGACGGTCTACTGCGTCCAGACCGCGGGCGTGCTGGACATCGACAGCGAGCTGGAGCTGTACTTTGCCGGCGTGGGGAAGGTGCACTTTGAGTTCTCAGGCTTCTCGGACATCGTGGCCATCGGCCAGGCGATTTCCAGGTATGTTTTGTGAATCAATCAGACTTAAAAGAATCCCTGCTTCCCTCGGGTGACAGGGATTTTTTACTTTTTTGGATAAGGCGCGGGGATATTGGTCAGGCCGAGGATATAGTCCGCGGACACCCGATAGAGTTTGCACAGAGTCAGAAGATGGTGTATGGGCAGGGCGTTGGCGGCGCGCTCGTAGCGGGCATACATACTTTGGGACGTTCCAAGGCATTTTGCAACATATTCTTGTGTATAATCGTGATCCTCCCGCAAATCTCGAATTCTTCGGACATAAACAAAGTGTTCCATAGTGAGACTTCCTTTCTCTAACAGGATTAGCAGAAAGAAAGTTTATATTAGTACAGAAGTTTACTATTGACTTTAGTTGATATTTTAACTAAAATACAAGAAAGCGACCTTTGACGCAAATCAAAATGTGGGAGGAATCAACATGGCGGAGATGAGCAGAGACGCTTTGCTGCTCTATCTACGGGACATCCGGGATTTGGAGATAGCGAAGCGAACAATTACCAATATGTACAATCGAGAGGATTGGAATTTCAGACAGGAATATAGAAGGTTAACTGTACCTCAATTGAAGGAAGAACCAGTATTATGCAATGATGATGTGGCATATAAAGCTATTATTCCAATTTCTGCAATTGGCACTACTATTGTCTTTGTTTGTGGGTTGGATGCCTTAAAACGAGGAGAGTGGGGATTAGCTCTTAAAGTCTTTTTCTTTGGAATGATTGCTACAATGCTAATAGGCATAGTTCTTGGTAAACTGGTAGTGTACGAAGAACTTCAGCAAAGGAAGGACACGATACGGAAACAAAACCAAATAGAATACGATAGAGCCAATTCATCAATAGAAAGAGAAAAGGCGAATCAAGTAATGATTGCTTGGCAAAAGAAGAACAATTATTATAAAGCAGAATATGAAAAAGTCGAAGGGCTTCTCGCCTCTTATTACAGTATGAATATTCTTCCCTCTCAGTTTCGCAATCTGGCCGCTGTGTACTATCTCTATGATTACATGTCAACCTCACAAGAAACGCTCCGAGACGCGCTTCTGCAACGAACTCTGACAGATGGAATACAGCGGATTCTGGATAGACTGGATGCAGTTATTGCTTCTGTCCAAGATGTAGCCACCCAGACCCGTATTTTGGAGGCTCAGAATCAGACACTCATCAACAACAACCAGAGGATGATTCGTTCCCTCCAGAACGTCGAAACCATGAATATTCCGCTCTCCGGAAACCGGCAGTCCGGCGTTTTGGAAACCGTCGTTCCGGAGATTAGGAAACCTGGATTCCGGCAAACTGGAAACCGGCCAT
>CACZUK010000044.1 GCA_902784305.1 Oscillospiraceae bacterium
GCGCAATCATCAACACAAGGAGAATCACTATGAGCAAGTTTATGGACCGCGCCCGGGAGCTGCGCGCGCGGACGGATGTACACTACAACTGCGCCCAGGCGGTGCTGGTGAGCTTTGCGCCGGAGGCCGGGCTGACGGAGGAGCAGGCCCTGGGCGTGGCGGCGAACTTCGGCAGCGGCATGAAGATGGCGGCCACCTGCGGCGCCATCACCGGCGGCCTGATGGTGCTGGGCTGCTTCGGGGTGGAGAATCCCCGGGTCATCGGCAGCTATTACCGCACCCTCCGGGAGCGCCACGAGGGTTGCCTGAACTGCGCGGACCTGCTGCGCATGAACAAGGAGCGAGGCGGCGAGAAGAAGCCCCACTGCGACGGCATGGTCTTCGAGCTGGTGGAGCTGGTGGAGGAGATTTTGAAGGCGGAGGGCAAGGTGTAAGGCTCTCAACCGCGCAAGATTCTCAACGTGTAAGACTCTTCACCGTATAAGACTCTAAACTGCGAAAAAAGGACCGTTTTCCCCAAATCCAACGGGGAAACGGTCCTTTTCTTTACTGTTTTGGTTTACTCCGCGCTGACGCCCTCTCCGGCGCGGCGACGGGTCTTGCTGCGGCGTTTGTTCTCGTACATGGCCTCGTCGGCCCGGCGCAGCACGCTCTCCACGCTGGTGTCGGTGTTCAGGCACACGGCCATGCCCACGGCGATGTCGATGCGCTCCCAGGGCTGTTCGGCGTCCAGATTGTGCACCGTTGCGCGCTCCTGGAACTGAATCAGCAGCTCCTCCCGGCGCAGATAGTCCTCGGACTGGAGCAGCACGGCGAACTCGTCGCCGCCCAGCCGGAACACGGGGCTGTGGGCGTAGGTGTTGCAGATGTGGTGACAGGCGGTGCGCAGGTAGGCGTCGCCCTTGTCGTGGCCGCAGCGGTCGTTGATGTCCTTGAGTCCGTTGCAGTCCAGCATCAGAATGGCGAACTCCACCACGCTCCCCGGCTCGGCCAGGCTGAGCTGGTCGTTGAGCTTGCGCTGGTAGATGTCAAAGGCGCCCTTGTTCTTCACGCCGGTGAGGGCGTCCCGGTAGGCCCGGGAGTTCAAATCCTTGATGTAGATGCGCAGATGGCTGACCAGGTGCCGGAAGGAGCCGGTGAGGATGCCCAGCTCGTCGTCGCCCTCGTAGTCCAGTACCACGTCGTAGTCGCCGTCGGAGATGCGGCGGGAGGCCTCGGTGAGGCGGCGCAGAGGCTCGGTGATGTGGCCCAGCGTGACGGCCATGATGGAGGCGAAGAAGAGCAGGATGAGCACGGAGGCCACGGTCTGGTAGAAGATGAGCTGGGTCCAGTTGGCGGTGATTTCCCGCACGGGGGCGCTGACCAGGAGCTTCATGCCGTTGGAGAGGGTGGTGAAGGCCACCATCTTGTCCACGCCGCCCACCCGGAAGGAGAGCAGCTCCTTGCTCTCCGTGGCCTTGAGCTGGGAGAGCAGGGCGTAGGCGGAGTCGGAGAACACCGCGGAGATTTTGGTGCCGTACTCCAGCTTCGGGTGGTAGATGACGGTGCCGTCCTCCTCCAGCAGGCAGGCGTAGCCGGTGGAGTAGACCTTGGCCTCCTTGACGCTGCGCACCAGAGTATCGTAGCTGATGTCCATGCCGATGATGCCCATGAAGATGCCGGACTTGTAGAGCGGGCAGACGTAGGAGGTCATGGTCACGTCGATGTTGGCGTTGTAATAAGAGGGCAGCCAGGAGGCGCGGCCCCGGTCCTGGGGCAGGTAGAACCAGCCCACATGCTCCACATCGTCGCGGTCGTAGGCGCTCAGGTCCGTGAGGGGCTGGGAGACGAAGGCGGCGTTGGCGACCTTGGTGTAGAAGAAGCCCTTGACGTCGTCGCTCAGCTCCGTGTTGAAGCGGTAGTAGTAGGCCACCACGCCGTTGGTGTGCCGGGCGACGGAGTGGAACAGGTCCTCGATTTTATCGGTGTGGTCCGACAGACACTGGTCGATTTGGGCCACCTGTTTGGGCGTGAAGCTGCTGTGGTCCAGCTGGTGGTCCCTGGCCAGGGCGAGCAGGCCGCCGTCCACCATCTCCGCCTTGCCCAGCTCTTCGGAGGCGTAGCGGGAGATGACGTCCACGGACTGGCTGATGCTGTCCAGGTATTCGTCCACGGTTTTTTCGAGGTTTTGACAGATGAGGGTCATTTCCTGATTGGTGGAGCGATAACCCTCGCTTTTGATGGATAAGGTGCTCACGCCGCCCACGGACAGCACGCTGACGAGAATGGCGACGATGGTGAGCAGCGTGATTTTGGTTCTGATAGAGTGCATAGCTGCCTCCCTGGGAAACGGGCCCCGAGAAACGGGCCAAGGATGACGAAAAAATTTCCCGCGCTTATTTTAGCACAAATTTCGGCGGGAGGAAAGAGGAAAATGTGGTCTGGTGCGGATTTTTTTGCACACTGGAGCCGGGGAAGGGCCTTGACGCTGCCGCTCCGGGCCGCTACAATGGGGAAAAGGGCCGGGACGGGACCGCACAGGTTCCGGCGCGGCGGAGAAGGGGGTGCGGGCATGGAGAGGAAAACGGGCGCGGCGCGCTCCGGCGTTCGGCGCGTGGTGCGGCGCGTGCTGCTGCTGGTGCTGACGCTGGTCATGGCGGTGACGCTGCTGCGGCTGTGGCGCGTGACGGAGCGGGAGCGGCGCTGCCGGAGCGTGTACGAGGCCCTGAGGGCCAGCGCGCCCATTCCGGAGGCGGAGGAAGCCGGGGACGGCCTGCCCTGGCCGGAGGTGGACTTTCCCGCGCTGCTGGCGGAGAATCCGGACACGGTGGCCTGGCTCTACAGCCCGGAAACGCCTATCCACTACCCGGTGGTGCGCGGCGCGGACAACGAGACGTATCTGCACCGGCTCTTTGACGGCACTCCGGGCCATTCGGGCACGATTTTCCTGGAATCCCAGAACGCCCGGGACTTTTCGGACCCCCACAGCATTCTCTACGGCCACCACATGCGGGACGGGAGCATGTTCAAGAGCCTGAAGGGTTATCAGGAGCAGAGCTACTACGAGGCGCACCCCTGGCTGCTGCTGGTGACGCCGGCGGGCCGGGCGAAGGTGGAGCTGTTCTCCGGCTATGTGGCCCGGACGGACTCGGACGCCTGGCAGCTGGACTTCGCGAACCTGACGCAGCAGCAGCGCTGGCTGGAGGAGCAGCGGGAGCGTTCGGCCTTTGAGAGCGCGGTGGAGCCGCACGCGGGGGAGCGGATTCTGACGCTGTCCACGTGCAGCTATGAGTTTAAAAACGCGAGATTTGTGGTGCATGGGGTCATCCACTGGGAGGAATGAGCGGGCGGCGAAGGAACGCGGCTCGAAGCCTGAAAGCGCGGGATTTGTGGTGCACGGGTGCTTCGCTTGGACGAATAAGCGGGCGGCGGAAACGCGCGGCGTCTGCGGGAAAACGGGAAATCACGGCCATCCGCAGAAAGCATCCTTCCAAAATGGATTTCCGCAGCAGATGGGAAAAAGGTATTGCCAAAAGGGGCGGCATCCTGTATAATGGGGCACAGGAACGAGGCGCAGGCCTCGAAACACAACACACAGGAGGAACAATCATGGAGAAGTATGTCTGCGGTCCCTGCGGCTATGAGTACGACCCCGCTGTGGGCGATCCCGATAACGGCATCGCGCCCGGCACCGCCTTTGCTGACCTGCCCGAGGATTGGGTGTGCCCCATCTGCGGCGTGGGCAAGGACGAGTTCGAGCCCGCCTGAAAAACGGCATGAGGAGGCCCCGCGGTCAGCCGCGGGGCTTTTTCATACTCTGAGCGTTTTTCCTCATGCTTACAGGCGGAAAAATGCTCCAGGCGGTCAGAATCCCGGCTGCGGGAGGGCTTTTTCGCGCTTCGAGCGTTTTTTTTCATACTTTTAGGCGGTTATCACCCAAAGCGGTCAAAATCCCGGCTGCGGGAGGGGTTTTCATACTCTGAGCGTTTTTCCTCATGCTTACAGGCGGAAAAATGCTCCAGGCGGTCAGAATCCCGGCTGCGGGAGGGCTTTTTCAGGCTTTGAGCGTTTTTCCTCATGCTTACAGGCGGTTATCGCCCAAAGTGGTCAGAATCCCGGCTGCGGGAGGGCTTTTTCATACTCTGAGCGTTTTTCCTCATGCTTACAGGCGGAAAATGCTCCAGGCGGTCAGAATTCCGGCTGCTGGAGGACTTTTTCAGGCTTATCAGTGGGAAACCCTTCGTAGGGGCGACCTGTGGTCGCCCGCGGGCTTCAACATTGTTATCGGGCTTTAACATTGTTGTCCGTACGACTCCCCTCTTTAGGGCACTTCCGCCGCACACGTTCCGTCCGCCAACCACCTTCATGGTACATTCAGAATTGCGCATGCTCCAAAACAGGGGCACTATCGTCGGCTAACCACACAATTGTGCATTGTGCATTGTGCATTGCCCGACGCCTCCGTCCGCGCCGCAGTTTTTTTCCCCTTCCCATTGCTTTTTTCCGGCATTGCGGTATAATGAAGGGTGAATTTGTTGATAAGGAGAGGATTCCCCTTGGCAGAGAAAAGCAGCGACGTGATGAACCGCAACTTCATTCACGATTTTATTGACGAGGACATCGCCCAGGGCGGCCGCTACGAGGGCATGCGGGTGCACACCCGTTTCCCGCCCGAGCCCAACGGCTACCTCCACATTGGCCACGCGAAGGCCATCTATGTGGACTTCGGCACCGCCCAGAAGTACCACGGCCTGTGCAACCTGCGCATGGATGACACCAACCCCACCAAAGAGGACGTGGAGTTTGTGGACGCCATCGAGGAGGACATCAAGTGGCTGGGCTACGACTGGGAGGACCGGTTCTACTACGCCTCGGACTACTTTGACCAGATGTACGACTACGCCGTGGAGCTCATCAAGGCGGGCAAGGCCTATGTGTGCCAGCTCACCGCCGAGGAGATGAGCGCCAACCGGGGCGACATCGACCACCCGGCCACCAGCCCCTGGCGGGACCGGCCCATCGAGGAGAGTCTGGACCTGTTCGCGCGCATGAAGGCCGGCGAGTTCCCCGACGGCTCCATGACCCTGCGGGCGAAAATCGACCTGGCCAGCGGCAATTTCAACATGCGCGACCCGGCCCTGTACCGCATCAAGCACCAGAGCCACCACCGCACCGGGGACAAGTGGTGCATCTATCCCATGTACGACTTCGCCCACCCCATCGAGGACGCCATCGAGGGCATCACCCACTCCCTGTGCACGCTGGAGTTCGAGAGCCACCGGCCCCTCTACGACTGGGTGATTGACAACATCTCCTGTCCCGCCAAGCCCCGGCAGATTGAGTTCGCCCGGCTGGGCATCAACTACACGGTCATGTCCAAGCGCAAGCTGCGCCAGCTGGTGGAGGAGAACTTTGTCTCCGGCTGGGACGACCCCCGCATGCCCACCCTCTGCGGTCTGCGCCGCCGCGGCTACACGCCGGAGGCCATCCGCAGCTTTTCCGAGCAGATTGGCGTGGCAAAGGCGGACTCCACCGTGGACTTCTTCTTCCTGGAGCACTGTCTGCGCAGCAATCTGGACGACACGGCCTGCCGGGCCATGGCGGTGCTGCGCCCGGTGAAGCTGACCATCACCAACTACCCCGAGGGGCAGAGCGAGCTCTTTGAGATTGAGAACCACCCCAAGCACCCGGAGATGGGCAGCCACACCGTCAGCTTCTCCCGGAACCTCTTCATCGAGGCGGGCGACTTCATGGAGGAGCCGATTAAGAAGTATAAGCGGCTGAGCCCCAACGGCCTGGAATGTCGCCTCAAGGGCGCGTATATCATCAAATGTACCGGCTGCATCAAGGACGAGGCCGGGAACGTGGTGGAGGTGCTGGCCGAGTACGACCCCAACTCCCGGGGCGGCGACCCCGCCGACGGCCGCAAGATCAAGGGCGCGGCCATCCACTGGGTGGACGCGGCCACGGCGGTGGACGCGGAGGTCCGGCTCTACGACAACCTCTTCAGCGACCCCAGCCCCGACGCGGCGGGCAAGAACTTCCTGGAGGCTCTGAATCCAAACTCTTTGGAGGTGCTCCGCGGCTGCAAGCTGGAGGCCATGCTGGGCCAGGCGAAGGCCCCCGCCTCCTTCCAGTTTATGCGCACCGGCTACTTCTGTGTGGACAGCGTGGACAGCGCGCCCGGAGCGCTGGTGTTCAACCGTTCCGTGTCCCTGAAGGACTCGTTTAAGCCGAAAAAGTAACCAGACTGCGTCTGGATGCAATGGCTGACGCCGGAATGGGGAAGGATGGCAGAAGATGACTGAGGCGGTCTCAGTTTTGCACCTCCTTCCCCGTTCTGACGATTACGAGGCATTTTGCTCCCTCAACTGCCAAAGGGGGTGGAAAGCCCCCTTTTGGAACCCCTTCCCCTTCACGCGCCTGACGGGCAGAAGGGGAAGGGTGGTCGGAAAGTCGCTGCAAAGCGGCTGCCGATGGATGAAGCAGGGGCGAGCTGTGCTCAGTCTCAGGGCTGGGCAGAGCTCGCTCCTGTGAAAAGAGCCGAATCCGGACTGTCTCCGGGTGGATTCCCAGTCCACCCCGGCTGACTGCGCCCGGAACCGGCTCTGACGCCGCGAAAACGCCGCGGCCTGAGAGGCTGTATTCACAAGGTGCCGCACACCATCTGGACGGCCCTTTTGCCGCCACTCTGCGTTAAAATTTCTTGAAATCCACAAAGGATTCCGTGAATACAACCTCTGAATCTGTGCAAAGGAGCGAGTACATGAGCTACGTATTTTTTGACCTGGAGTGGAACCAGGGCTATCCCCACACGCCGGAGGAACGGCTGGATGAAATCATCCAGATTGGCGCCTGCCGCCTGGACAGCTGGGAGGGGGAGGGCGAGCCCTTTTCCGCCTATGTGCGGCCCTCCATCCATAAAAACCTGCACCACCGGGTGAAGAAGATTCTGCCTCTGAACCAGAAGGAGCTGCGGCGCGCCGAGCCCTTCCGCAAGGTCATTCGGGACTTTTTCCGCTGGTGCGGGCCGAATCCCACCTTTTTCACCTGGGGCGACTGCGACGCCCGGGTGCTGGACATGAACCTGTGCTGGTACGGTCTGGAGGAGTATCTGGACGTGGAAATCTACGACCTCCAGCGGGCCTATGACCTGTGCATCGCCCACACCGACCAGCAGGCGGCGCTGAAGGACGCCGTGGAGCACTTCGGTCTGGAGGACGAGCTGGAATACCACGACGCGGGCAACGACGCCTTCTACACCGCCCGCATCGGCGCGGAGATGGTGCGCCGCCTGTCCGTGCTGCCCACGGAGGACGAGCTGCGCCGGGGCGAGGAGCGCTTCCGTCAGGAGAAGCAGCGCAAGGCTCAGGAGCAGTCCATTGCCGCCCTCTCCGAGGTGCTGGAGCGCTCCGAGCCCTTCCACACCCGGAGCCTGGGCCCCTGCCCCAGCGCGGGGGACGTGCTCAAGAGCCGCAGCGCCCGGATTTTCCCCTGCCCGGAGTGCGGCACGGGGCTGTGCAGCGGCAACTGGTATCGCGTGGGCGAGTATTTTGTGGCACGGGGCCGCTGTCCCGACCACGGCCGCTGCTGCTCCTGCCTGAGCCTGCGGGAGGGCGAGGGCGGCGTCACGGGGGAGCTGCGCATCTACGACGAGGCGGCCTTCCCCCACGAGGTGTTCCAGCGCTGCAAGCGCGGCGGCGAGTGCATCGTGGTGGGCAAGACGCCCAGAAAGCGCCGTCATCGCCGGGCAAAGGCGAGGACCTGAGCAATTTGACCGGTTTTTGGCACTTTTCGGATGAAACCGCGGCGCGCTCCGGCTGTCTGCGCGGTTGCCGCCCGCAACCATCAAAATTACAACCATTTCCACCGCCCGAAGAGGAATATTCCCCTCTTTGGGCGGATATTTGCGACAAGAAGGGAGAAATCACCATGCGTGAGGCAATTGTGCTCCTCCTGACCCTGCTGCTGGGCCTGGGTCTGCTCACCGGCTGCACGGCCCGGACCGGGAGTGCCGAGCCCGCCGCCAGCGCCTCCGCGCCCGGACCGGAGGAGAGCACCCCGGACCGGAGCGCCGACGGGAGCGCGGAAACGAGCACCCAAACGGGCGAGTCGTCCGCTTCTGAGCCTTTAACGGCGGAGGGACCAGCCTCCCCGGACTGGGTGCAAAAGCTGCCCCAGGCGCAGGAGGCGGAGCAGCTGTTCGTCGTGGCCGCGACGGACCTCAACACGGCCCAGGTGTCCCTGCACCAGCGCGACGGCGCGGGGACGTGGCGGGAGCTGCTGCACACCACCGGCTGGATTGGCAAGAACGGCCTGGGCAAGGAGCGCGAGGGCGACGGCAAGACGCCGGTGGGGACCTTCCGCTTCAACCGGGCCTTCGGCATCGCGGAGGACCCGGGCTGCGCCGCCTTTGACTATGTGCAGGTGAACGGGAACCACTACTGGTCCGGCGACCAGCGCGAGGGCATGCACTACAACGAGCTGGTGGACCTGCGGGAGCTGCCCGATTTGGACACCGCGGCCAGCGAGCACATCGAGGACTTCTGGGACCAGTATCAGTACTGCCTGAACATCAGCTGGAACGAGGACGGGACCCCCGGAAAGGGCAGCGCCATCTTCCTGCACTGCAAGGGCGGCAGTCCCTACACCGGCGGCTGCGTGGCGCTGGAGCGCGAGCAGGTGGCGCAGGTGCTCCGGCAGGTGAAGCGCGGGTGCGTGGTGGTCATCGACAGCCTGGAGAATCTGGGCGGCGCGTAAAAGAGCGACATTATCCCCTTTTTGGTGGAGTATTTCCGCTGAAAAGGGGATTTTTGCACCCTTTTCGACCCGGAAACGCCGGTATAGCCCTAAGGGAAACTGGAAAAACTAGGCTCAGACCAAGGAAGGGAGCCTGAGCCATGCGGGGAAAAGTGGAGATTTGCGGCGTGAACACGTCGGAGCTGACGGTGCTGAAGAACGAGGAGATGGTGGAGCTGCTGCGCCGGATTCGGCAGGGGGACCAGGCGGCCCGGGAGCGGATGATTGAGGGGAATCTGCGGCTGGTGCTCTCGGTGATTCAGCGCTTCGCGGGCCGGGGGGAGAGCATGGACGACCTGTTCCAAATCGGCTGCATCGGACTGATGAAGGCGGTGGACAACTTCGACTGTGAGAACTTTCACGTCAAGTTCAGCACCTACGGCGTGCCGATGATTGCGGGGGAGGTGCGCCGCTACCTCCGGGACAGCTCGGCCATCCGGGTGAGCCGGTCGCTGCGGGATATGGCCTACCGGGTCTTGCAGGAGCGGGAGCGCTGGCTGGGGGAGCATCAGCGGGAGCCGACGGTGGAGGAGCTGGCCCAGGCGCTGGGGGTGAAGCGGGAGGACGTGGTCATGGCCATGGACGCCATTGCGGACCCGGTGAGCCTCTACGAGCCGGTGTACTCGGAGGGCGGGGACAGCCTGTGCGTGATGGACCAGGTGAAGGACGAGCGCAACACGGACGAGCGCTGGCTGGAGCACATCGCCCTGGGGGAGGCCATGGCCCGGCTGAGTGAGCGGGAGCGGCGGATTCTGGATTTGCGCTTCTTTCAGGGCCGCACGCAGATGGAGGTCAGCGCGGAGGTGGGGATTTCCCAGGCTCAGGTCTCCCGGCTGGAGAAGGGGGCGATTCGTCAGATTTCCGCCATGCTGCGGGATTAGCGGACTGCGTCCGCGGGCAAGCTGCCTGCAATCCTGCATGGGCCAAGTATTCAAAAGAGGAAAAGGAAGACGATTTGGGAACCGCGCGAAGAGGGCTGTCAGCGAAGCCGACCGGGGGGATTGGAACCACCATAGCCCGATTTGCTGTCATTTTGTGTAGGGGCGCGCATTGCGCGCCCGGAATTCTTTCAATTTTTCCTGGGCGGCCAATGGCCGCCCCTACAAAAGGTTGCATATTTCCGACAAATGTGATAGTTTCGGGCGATGTCAAATGCGGTTGCCCCGATTTGTGCACCCTGCCCCGTTTACAAAAAGAGGGTTTCCTGTTATAATGTACGTCGTTAAACTCTGCCCATTCCGGACAGAGGCCGGGCGCGGCGGATTGGTGCGCCAATTGCACCCCAATGACTCCGCCGGAGCGCCCGAACAGGAATCAATAGAGAGGTGAAATCCCTTGCTGAAGAGTATGACCGGCTACGGCCGGGGAGAAGGGACCGGCAGCGGCTGCTCCTTCGTGGTGGAGCTGCGCAGCGTCAACAACCGGTATCTGGACTGCAACGTCCGGCTGCCCCGGGTGTACGCCTGCGCCGAGGACGGCATCCGCCAGCGGGTGAAGAAGGCCGTCTCCCGGGGCAAGGTGGACGTGTTCGTCACTGTGGAGCACACCGGCGAGGAGCCCGTGACTGTGGCCCTGAACGAGGCCCTGGCCACAGGCTACGTCCGCGCCCTGAACGAGCTGGAGGAGAAGCTGGGCGTGCGCAACGACGTGAGCGCGTCTGTGCTCTCCCGGCTGCCCGACGTGTTCCGGGTGGAGAAGGCCCCCGAAAACCTGGAGGCTGTGGCCGAGGGCATTTATCAGGCCGCGGAGCTGGCCCTGACCGACTTCGACGCCATGCGCGTCCGGGAGGGCGAAAAGCTCTCCGAGGACCTGCTGGGCCGCCTGACCACGCTGGAGCAGCTCAACGCCCAGGTGGAGGAGCGCGCCCCGGAGCGGGTGAGCGCCTACCGCGAGCGGCTGTACCAGAAGCTGAAGGAGGTCCTGGAGGACCGGCAGCTGGACGAATCGCGCGTGCTCACCGAGGCCGCCCTGTTCGCGGACAAGGTCGCGGTGGACGAGGAGACGGTGCGTCTGCGCAGCCACATCCAGCAGTTCCGGGACATGGTGGCCCAGGGCAGCCCCATCGGCCGCAAGCTGGACTTCCTCATCCAGGAGATGAACCGGGAGACCAACACCATCGGCTCCAAGGCCAACGATTTGGAGCTGTCCACCATCTGCGTGGAGATGAAGGCGGAGCTGGAAAAGCTGCGCGAACAGGTTCAGAATGTGGAGTGAGCCATGGGAGTGAAGCTGTTGAACATCGGATTCGGCAGTCTGGTGGCGGCCAACCGGATTCTGGCGGTGGTCAGCCCGGAGAGTGCGCCCATCAAGCGCCTGGTGCAGGACAGCCGGGAGCGGGGCAGCGCCATCGACGCCACCTTCGGCCGCAGAACCAAGGCGGTGCTGGTCATGGACACGGACCATGTGGTGCTCTCCGCCCTGACGCCCCAGGTGCTCGCTCAGCGTCTGGGCGGCGGAGAGGATGGAAGCTCTGAGGAGGAATTGTTATGAAAAAGGGCCTGATTATCGTGATTTCCGCGCCCTCCGGCACAGGAAAGGGGACGGTCATTGAGCAGCTGCGGCAGCGGCGGAGCTTTTCCCTGTCCGTGTCTCACACCACCCGCGCCCCCCGGCAGGGCGAGGTGGACGGCGTGAACTACCACTACGTCAGCCGGGCGCAGTTCCAGGCTCTGGTGGACGGCGGAAAGATGGTGGAGACGACTGTCTACTCCGGCAACTGCTACGGCACCAGCTTCGCCGCCGTGGAGGATGTCATCGCCCGGGGCGAAGACGTGCTGCTGGAGATTGAGGTGGAGGGCGGCCGGAACATCCGCAAAAAGTTCCCGGAAGCCGTGGAAATCTACTTATTCCCCCCATCCCTGTCGGAGCTGGAGCGCCGGCTCCGGGGCCGGGGCACCGAGAGCGACGCGGCGGTGCGCACCCGTCTGGACCGGGCGCTGGAGGAGCTGGACGAGCTGCGCGCCGAGGAGGGCGTGTACGACTACTTCGTGGTGAACCGTCAGGTGGACCAGGCCGCCGCGGAAATCGACGCGATTCTGCGGGCCGAGAAGCTGCGGCGCGAGCGGCAGGGGGACCTGCCCACCCGGCTGCTGGACGGCGGCGCGCTGTGAGTGATGACAATCCTCCAAATTCCCTGCCTGGTTCGGGGCGCTTCGTGTGCGGACTGCGCCCCCTTCTGAACGCTTCTGCATTCCCTTCTTTGTGCAGGTCATTCTGCATCTTGCTATAAACGTGACGATATTGCTGTGAAAATCTGAAAAAGTGAGGATATTACTATGTTTCTGTACCCGATGAACGAGATGCTCAGCCAGGTGGAGAGCCGCTACGAGCTGGTGAACCTGGTGGCCCGCCGCGCCCGTCAGCTGACCAGCGAGAACGAGCGCCGGGACAACGACGAGAACTGGGAGCCTCTGGCGGAGAAGCCCGTGACCCTGGCCCTGAACGAGGCCTGGGCCGGAAAGCTGCCCGTGGAGGAGCCGGAGGCGGCGGAGAGCGCCGAAGAATAAGCGGCTTGAAGGAGCTTTTTGCCCATGTGGCGGTGAGCGCCGCGCTCTACTCCATCGACAAGCCCTACCTCTACCGGCTCACCGGGGCGCTGGCGGAGCAGGCCCGGCCCGGGATGCGCTGTATGGTGCCCTTTGGACCGGGCAACCGGCTGACGGAGGGGATTCTGCTGGACTGCTTCGCCGATGAGCCGAAGCCCCGCATCAAGGAGGTGCACAGCCTGCTGGACGAGCGCCCGGTGCTCAAGCCGGAGGGCGTGAAGCTGGCGCTCTGGCTGCGGCAGCGCTGCTTCTGCACGGTCTACGCGGCGGTGAAGGCGATGCTTCCGGCGGGGCTGTACTACGCCCAGCAGGAGGAGTACAGCGTGGCGCCGGGCGTGAACCCACAGACGGCGCTGGAGCAGCTGCGCGGTGCGCCGGTACAGCGCGCCCTCTTCGAGGAGCTGACGCGGCGGGGCGGCAAGGCCACCCGTCGGCAGCTTTGTGAGAGCAGCGCTGCGGCCCTGCCCCAGCAGGCTCTTCAGGGGTTGACGGAGCGGGGGCTGGTCATCCACAGCAGCAGCCGCAAGCGGAACGTGGGGGACAAGACCGAGCAGATGGTCACGCTCCTGTGTCCGCCGGAGCAGGCGCTGGAGGCCCTGAGCAAGTCGGCCAAGGCCCAGCGGGCGGTGGTGCGGCTGCTGGGGGAGGTGGGCAGCGCCTCGGTAAAGGACGTGCAGTACTTCACCGGCGTGACCACGGCCCCCATCCGCGCCCTGGAGCGCGCGGGACTGGCGGAGCTGTTCCAGCGGGAGGTCTACCGCCGCGCGGCGGTGGGCGAGGTGGAGCGGCAGATGCCGCCGGTGCTCAACGAGGAGCAGCGCGCGGCCTTTGAGGGGCTGCGGGGCCTGCTCACTTCGGGGCGGAGCGCCTGTGCGCTGCTCTACGGGGTCACGGGCAGCGGCAAGACCCAGGTGTACATCCGCCTGATTCACGAGACGCTGGCCCAGGGCCGCCGCGCCCTGGTGCTGGTGCCGGAAATTGCCCTGACGCCCCAGCTTTTGCGGCATTTTGAGGGTCAATTCGGCCAAAATGTGGCGATTTTGCACAGCTCCCTGGCCGCCGGGGAGCGTTACGACGAGTGGAAGCGCGCCCGGGACGGTCAGGTGAGCGTGGTGGTGGGCACCCGCTCGGCGGTGTTCGCGCCGCTGGACGATTTGGGCCTGATTGTGCTGGACGAGGAGCAGGAGGGCAGCTACCGCTCGGACCAGAGCCCCTGCTACCACGCCCGGGAGGTGGCGAAGTACCGCTGCGCCCAGAGCGGCGCACTGCTGGTGCTGGGCAGTGCCACGCCCAGCGTGGAGAGCATGTTTCGGGCGAAAACGGGCGTATATTCCCTGTTTCAGCTGAGAAGCCGGTACAACGAGCAGGCGATGCCCCAGGTGGAGATTGTGGACATGCGCGCGGAGCTGCGCAGCGGCAACGGCACCACGCTCAGCGGGCCGCTGCGGCGGGAGCTGGCGCGGAATCTGAGCCGGGGGGAGCAGTCGGTGCTCTTTCTGAACCGCCGGGGCACGAGCCGCATGGCGGTGTGCGTGGACTGCGGACAGACGCCGGAGTGTCCCAACTGCTCGGTGAAGCTCACCTACCACCGGGACAACAACCGTCTGATGTGCCATCACTGCGGCCATTCCCAGCCCATGCCCCGGGTCTGCCCGGAGTGCGGCGGGGCGCTGAGTCTGGTGGACGCGGGCGTGCAGATGGCGCAGGAGGAGCTGGCGCGGCTGTTTCCAGGGGCGGGGATACTGCGCATGGACGCGGACAGCGTCAGCGCGGCCAACCGCCACGAGGACATTCTGCGCCGGTTCGAGGAGGAAAAAATCCCCATTCTTTTGGGCACTCAGATGGTGGCCAAGGGACTGGACTTTGAAAACGTGACGCTGGTGGGGGCCCTGGACGCGGATCAGGGCCTCTATGTGGACTCCTACCGGGCGGGCGAGCGGGTGTTCTCGCTGCTGACCCAGGTGGTGGGCCGGGCGGGCCGGGGCCGGAGACGGGGCCGGGCGATTATCCAGACCTTCACGCCGAAGAACGACATCATCACCTGTGCCGCCCGGCAGGATTATGACCGATTCTACGAGACGGAGATTCTGCTGCGCCGGGCCCGGCAGTTCCCCCCGCTGCGGGAGCTCTACCTGCTGCGGCTGAGCGGGACGGCGGAGCCGCGGGTGCTCAGCGGCGCGAAGCGGCTGGCGCGGGCGCTGGAGGAGTGGCGGAAGAGTCCGCGGATGGCGGACAGTCCCTTTGTGGTCTACGGACCGGCACAGGCGCCGGTGCTGCGCGTGATGGGCCGCTACCGCTACCAGCTGACCCTGCTGTGTGTGGACAGCAAAGCGGTGCGGGACATGCTCGCGCACCTGCTCAGCGCCTTCCAGCGCGACGCGGAGAACAAGGGCGTGACCCTGAGCGTGGAACGCGACCCCATGGATTGAGCGGACTGCGCCTGGACAATGCACAATTCACAATGAACAATGAGCGCGCGCCAGGCCGCGAAAGCATATAAAAAGGAGTAAAAACCTGCTATGATTAGAGAAATTGTGAAAAAAGGTGACCCGATTCTGACCAAGCGCTGTCACCCGGTGACGAAGTTCGACAAGCGCCTGGCCGCGCTGCTCGACGACATGGCCGAGACGCTGGAGGAGTCCGGCGGCGTGGGTCTGGCGGCACCTCAGGTGGGCATCTGCCGCCGGGTCGTGGTGGTCATCAACGGGGAGGACGAGCTCATCGAGCTGGTGAACCCGGAGATTGTGTCCACCTCCGGCGAACAGACCGGAATGGAGGGCTGCCTCAGCCTGCCCGGTGAGTTCGGCGAGGTCACCCGTCCCATGGTGGTCCGGGTCAAGGCCCAGGACCGGGACGGCGAGTGGTTCGAGGTGGAGGACGAGGGCCTGACCGCCCGCTGCTTCTGCCACGAGCTGGACCATCTGGAGGGCCACATGTTCGACGAGCTGTGCGACCGCCTCTACACCGGCGAGGAGCTGGACGAGATGGCCCAGGAGGAAGAGGACGAATGAGAATCGTGTTCATGGGCACCCCGGACTTCGCCGTGCCCAGCCTGCGCCGCCTGTGCGCGGACGGGCATGAGGTCGTGGGGGTGTACACCAACCCCGACCGGCCAAAAAACCGGGGAATGAAATTCACTGCCAGCCCTGTGAAGGAATGTGCCTTGCAGCTGGGCCTGCCTGTCCTCCAGCCGCGGACGCTCAGGGAGGACGGCGTGCTGGAGGAGCTGACCGGCGCCCATCAACTGGGCCGTGGTCAACGGCGAGGCGGAGAGTGGCGTGACCATCATGTACATGGCTCGCGGACTGGACACCGGCGACATCATCAACCAGCGCGCCACCCCCATCGGCCCGGAGGAGGACGCACAGGCGCTCTACACCCGTCTGGCGGACCTGGGCGCGGAGCTGCTCAGCGAGACCGTGACCCAAATCGGCAACGGCACCGCCGCGCGCACGCCCCAGGACGACGCGCTGCACAGCTACGCGCCCATGCTCAGCCGGGCGCTGAGCCCCATCGACTGGATGCGAGACGCACAGTCCATTCACGACCAGATTCGCGGCTTGGTGCCCTGGCCTGCCACCACCTTCGAGCTGGAGGGCAAGACCTTTAAGGCCTTCGCCTCCCGGGTCCGCGGGGCAACGGACGCCGCGCCGGGCACGCTTCTGGGCCGGGATGACGACGGAATCCTCTTCGCCTGCGGCGACGGCAAAGCGCTGTGCATCACGGAGCTGCAAGCCCCGGGCAAGAAGCGCATAGCCGCCGCGGACTTCCTCCGGGGCCACCGGCTGTGAGGCCGAAGACGGCCCGGGAGGTGGCCTTCACCGCGCTGGAGCGGGGCACCCGGGGCGCGTGGTCCGACGGGACGCTGAAGCGCCTCATCCGGGAGGCGGCTCTGGACCGCCGCGAGAGCGCCCTGTGCAGCTGTATCTGCTACGGCGTGCAGCAGAACCGCCTGCTGCTGGAGTTCTGGATGGGCTGCTATTCTAAGGTGGCGGTGACGAAGCTGGAACCGGCGGTGCGCATCGCGCTGGCCATGGGCATGTACCAGGCGGCTCTGATGGACCGAATCCCCCAGCGCGCGGCGGTCAGCGAGAGCGTGGAGCTGGTGAAGCGTTTTAGCAGGAATCCCCACTCAGCCTCCCTGACCAATGGGATTTTACGCACTTTTTGCCGCAATTTGGACCATCTGCCCCAGCCGGATTCCCTGAGCGTGCAGTACAGCCACCCCCAATGGCTGGTGGATTTGTTCACAGCCGAGCTCCACGGCGAGGGCGTGGAGGCCCTTTTGGCGGCCAACAACGCCCAGCCGCCCACCACGGTGCAGGTGAACCCCCTGAAAACCACCGCCGAGGCCCTGACCGCGGCGCTGACGGCGGCGGGCGTGGAGGTGCGGCCGCACTCATGGGCACCGGGCTGTCTGGAGCTGCGGGGCACGGGAGATTTGGAGTCTTTGGAAGCGTTCCAAAAGGGCGAGTTTTTGGTGCAGGACGCGGCGGCGCGTCTGGCGGTGACTGCGGCGGGCGTGAAGCCCGGCATGCGGGTGCTGGACCTGTGCGCGGCGCCGGGCGGCAAGAGCTTCGCCGCGGCCATGGACATGGAGAACCGGGGCGAGCTGATTTCCTGCGACGTGCAGGAGAAGAAGGTGCAGCTCATCCGCCGGGGCGCGCAGCGGTACGGTATCACAATTCTGACCGCTCAGGTCCGGGACGGACGGATTTTCAACCCGGAATGGGAACAATCCTTTGACGTTGTGCTGGCGGACGTGCCCTGCTCCGGGCTGGGCATCATCCGCAAGAAGCCGGACATCCGCACGAAGGACCCCACGGCGCTGGAGAACCTGCCCGCGATTCAGGCTGCGCTGCTGCAAAATGCCAGCCGCTACGTGAAACCGGGCGGCGTGCTGGTCTACTCCACCTGCACGGTGCTGCGGCGGGAGAATGAGGCGGTGGTGGAGGCGTTTCTGGCTGAAAATCCGGACATTTCCGCCGAGCCGCTGGAGCTGGGCGGACCGGTGGGCCACTGTGAGCGCGGCATGGTGACGCTGTGGCCGCATCTGCACGGGACGGACGGCTTCTTTGTGGCCAGGCTCCGCCGGCCAGGGGCGCTGCCCCTGAACCCCGCGCAGGGGGACTTTGAAAAGTCCCCCTGAGAACCCCGAAACTTTCACGCGCTTCGCCCATTGGCGGCACGAACGGATGAAAATGGGCGAACAATGTGAGCCGCCAAGGGAAAACAGCGGATAATTGCTGAAAATAGCTGATTATCCGGGCGAAATGACCAAAAATGGCACCAAAATGGCCGAACAGGCTGCGTCCGGAAGCAATCTCTTCGCCCGTTGGACCCCAACGGGTGCAAAATGAGCAGGATAGAAGCATTTTTACAACATCTGAAAGCCTTCCCCTTTGGAGAAGGGGGACCGCTGGCAGAAGGCCAGTGGTGGATGAGGTGAAAATTGCTGAAAATATAGAAAAAACCCGGGCAAAACGCCCGAAAAGAGGACTAAAATGACCGAACTCAAATCCCTGACCCGGCAGGAGCTTTCCGAACTCCTCCGGGAGCTGGGCCAGCCCGCCTTCCGGGCCAAACAGGTCTTCCGCTGGCTCCACCGGGCCGTGGAGGACTTCGACGAAATGAGCGACCTGCCCAAGAGCCTCCGGGAGGCGCTGCGGGAGCGCTGCGTGCTCACCGTGCCCACGGTCATGCGCCGGCAGGTCAGCGCCGAGGACGGCACCATCAAATACCTGTGGGGCCTGCGGGACGGCAGCTGCGTGGAATCGGTGCTCATGCGCTACAAGCACGGCAACACCCTGTGCGTGAGCTGCGAGGTGGGCTGCGCCATGGGCTGTGCCTTCTGCGCGTCCACCCTGGGCGGGCTGGTGCGCCGCCTGAGCGCGGGTGAGATTCTGGACCAGGTGCTCTTCGCCCAGAAGGACTCCGGGCTCCGGGTGAGCAACATCGTCATGATGGGCATGGGGGAGCCGCTGGACAACTTTGAGAACGTTTTGCGCTTCCTGCGCCTGGTGAACGACCCGGACGGGCTGAACATCGGCATGCGGCACATCTCCCTGTCCACCTGCGGGCTGCTGGCGGGCATCGACGCTCTGGCGGAGCTGGATTTGCAGCTCACCCTCAGCGTGTCGCTCCACGCGCCGGACGACGAGACCCGTTCCCGGCTCATGCCCGTGAACCGCGCCACCGGCGTGGAACCGCTGATGGAGCACTGTCGGGCCTATTTTGCCCGCACAGGCCGACGCATTTCCTACGAATATGCCATGGTGGACGGCGTCAACGACTCCGACGAGATGGCGGACAAGCTGGTGCGCCTGCTCCGGGGCCAGAGCGCTCATGTGAATCTGATTCCTCTGAATCATGTGGACGAAAGCCCCCTGAAGCCCAGCCGCCGGGTGCGGCAGTTCCAGCAGCGGCTGGAGCGGCAGGGCGTCACCTGCACGGTGCGGCGGCGTCTGGGCAGTGACATCGACGCCTCCTGCGGACAGCTGCGCCGGAGGGTACTGCGGCAGGCGAAAAAGGGGGAAAAGGCATGAAAATCACCGGAATTACGGACCGGGGCCGGGTGCGCCGGGAGAATCAGGACGCCTTTTACACCTGGCAGGGCGACGGGGCCGCTCTGGGCGTGGTCTGCGACGGCATGGGCGGCGCCCAGGCGGGCAATGTGGCCAGCGCCATCGCGGCCCAGCGCTTCGTGGAGGTTTTAAGCGACATGCCCGGCCAGCCGCCCCAGCGCCTGAAGCGGGCGTTGGAGCTGGCCAACACGGCGGTGTTCCAGCGCTCGCGCTCGGACCCGTCCTGCCGGGGCATGGGCACCACGCTGGTGGCGGCCTTCGCGAAGGAGGACGTGGCCCACATCCTCAATGTGGGGGACAGCCGCTGCTACCATCTCAGCGCGGGCAGCGTCCGGCAGGTGAGCCGGGACCACTCCCTGGTGGAGGAGCTGGTGGCTCTGGGCCGCATCACGCCGGAGCAGGCCCGCGTCCACCCGAACCGGAACATCATCACCCGGGCGCTGGGCACGGAGCATCAGATTCAGGGCGATTTGTTCGTGGTGGAGCTGCACCCGGGGGACCGGCTGCTGCTGTGCTCCGACGGGCTGAGCAATGAGGTGGAGGACCGGGAGCTGCTTTCCCTGATGGCCCCCACGCTGGAGGAGAGCTGTCAGAGCCTTCTGGCGCTGGCGTTGGAGCGCGGTGCGCCGGACAATGTGACGGTGGTGCTGCTGGAGGCCGAAGAAGCGGCCGAAAATGTGACCAATGAGCGGCAGAGCGACCAATAGGAGAGAGATTATGGACCCTAACATCGGAAAAATCCTCAACGACCGCTATGAGCTGCTGGACGTTCTGGGCGTGGGCGGCATGGCGGTGGTGTACAAGGCGAAGTGTCACCGGCTCAACCGTCTGGTGGCGGTGAAGGTGCTCAAGCCGGAGCTGGCCGCCGACGCGGACATCCGCAGCCGGTTCCACGACGAGTCCAAGGCCGTGGGCATGATGGGCCACCCGAACATCGTCAACGTCTACGACGTGAACCAGGACGGGGACATCGACTACTTCGTCATGGAGCTGGTGGACGGCATCACCCTGAAGCAGTATATCCACCGCCGGGGCGGCGTGCTGAACTGGCGCGAGGCGCTGCACTTCAGCGTGCAGATTCTCCAGGGCCTGGACCACGCCCACAGCCGGGGCATCATCCACCGGGACGTGAAGCCCCAGAACATCATGGTGCTCCGGGACGGCAGCGTGAAGGTGGCCGACTTCGGCATCGCCACCATCGCCGACGCCCAGAAGACCATGACCCAGGAGGCCCTGGGCAGCGTGCACTACATCTCCCCGGAGCAGGCCAAGGGCTCCGCCGTGGACGAGCGCAGCGACCTCTACTCCACCGGCGTGGTGCTCTACGAGATGCTCACCGGCCGCCTGCCCTACGAGGGCGACTCCCCGGTGGCGGTGGCGATTCAGCACATCAACTCCATCCCCCTCTCCCCCCGGGAGCTGAACCCGGACATCCCGGTGGGCATGGAGCAGATCACCATGAAGGCCATGGCCCAGGACCGGGACCTGCGCTACCCCAACGCCAAGGCCATGCTGGCGGATCTGGAGACCTTCCGGCGCAAGCCCGGCACGGTCTTCGAGTACCAGAACCCGTGGATGCTCACGGAGCTGGGGAACGTGAAGCCCTACGAGCCGGAAAAGACCGAGCAGAAGAGCGCTCAGCCGGAGGAGGAGGAGGAGGAGCCGCGCAGCGGGCAAAAGGGCACGCTGGCCCTGATTATCGGGGCGGTGGCGGCGATTTTGCTGGTGGTTTTCTTCATTTTCCGGATGCTGTTCTCCACCTTCCTCTCCGGTGTGCTGGACGGGGGCACGGAGTACGCGGTGCCCGAGCTGCTGGGCAAGACCTACACCGAGGCCCAGGAGCTGGTGTTCACCAATCCGGAGTATAACGGTCACTTCCGCATCGTGGAGAGCGAGGAGCGGGCCTACAACGCCTCCTATGAGCCGGGGCAGATCATCGCCCAGGACCCGGTGGGCGGCAGCATCACCAAGAGCGAGGAGACGGAAATCGTGGTCACGCTGTGCAGCGAGCAGAGCGGTGAGGAGCAGACCGAGCTCATCATGCCCGACATCGTGGGCAAGGACTACGCGGGCTGGGCGGACACCCTGAACGAGAAGTACGGGGTGGTGGTGCGCTACTCCAGCGCCTATTCCGACGAGTACGACGAGGGCCTCATCATCTCCACGGTCCCCGTGGCGGGCACGGTGCTCACCGAGGGCCAGACCGTGGACGTGACCTACAGCAAGGGCCACAAGGACACCTCCGTGACCATGATTTCCCTCATCGGCATGAATGAGAACGAGGCCAAGAGTGCCCTGTCGGAGCTGGGCCTGAAGTGCGGCGAGGTGGTCACTGTCACCAGTGAGCAGACGGCGGGCACGGTGGTCTTCCAGAGCGTGAAGGCCAAGACGGACGTGGAGCCGGGCACCCAGGTGGACCTGCAAATCAGCTCCGGCCCGAAGCTGGAGGAGCCCGAGGAGGAAGAGGAAGACGAGGACGAAGAGGAGAGCGAAGCCGGAACCGGGGACGAGGACGAGTACGAGACGCCGGTTCTGCCCGAGGATGAAACCCACGTCATCACGGTGAACTTGCCCGAGGGCCGCACCGGCGACTCCAGCGTTTCGGTGAAGGTCAACGGTGTGCTCATCGACTCCGAGACCGTGGAGGCGAGCAAGAGCGTCTATCTGGTGGAGTACAGCGGCACCATCGAGTCCGTGGACGTGACGGTGGACGGCGTGACCCACAAGGACTTCAACATCTCATGACGGGCACGTTGATTCGCGCCCTGAGCGGCTTTTACGACGTGGACTGCGGCGGCGAGGTGATTCGCTGCCGGGCCCGCGGGCGTTTTCGCTACACGAAGGAGTCCCCGCTGGTGGGGGACCGGGTGGAGCTGACCCCCACGGAGCCGGGGGTCGGGCGTCTGGACAAGATTCTGGAGCGGCGCAACGCCTTTCAGCGGCCCGCCGTGGCGAATATGGACCAAATGGTCATCATCGTCTCCCAGGCCATCCCGGTGACGGAGCCGTTTCTGGTGGACCGGGTGGCGGCGCTGGCGGAGAGCAAGGGCTGCGAGCCGGTGGTGGTGGTGAACAAGTGCGACCTGGCCGACGGGCAGGACCTCTGGGCGCTCTACAACCGGGTCGGGTACAAAACCCTGCGGGTGAGCGCGAAAACCGGCCTGGGCGTGGAGGAGCTGCGGGACCTTCTGGCCAACCGGGTCAGCGTGTTCACGGGCAACAGCGGCGTGGGCAAATCCAGCCTCCTCAACGCGCTGGACGCCTCCGTGGACCTGCCCACCGCCGAGGTCAGCAAAAAGCTGGGCCGCGGCCGTCACACCACCCGCCATGTGGAGCTGTTCCGGCTGGGCAGCGCCCTGATTGCGGACACGCCGGGCTTCTCCTCCTTTGACACGGAGACGCCGGAGCTGCTGGACAAGGAGGCGCTGGCCCACACCTTCCGGGAGTTTCGGCCCTATCTGGGCCAGTGCCGCTTTGTGGGCTGTGCCCACGGCAAGGAGAAGGGCTGCGCGGTGCTCCGGGCGGTGAAGCGGGGCGAGATACCCAAATCCCGCCACGAGAGCTATCTGCGGCTCTATCAGGCGGCGAAGGAGCACAAGGCGTGGGAGAAGAAGGGGTAGCGCGTTTTGCGGAATCTGGTTATCCACGGAACTCCGCTTACTGACCACTCCCTCTGTCAGCTTTTCGCGCTGCCGCCTCCCTGCGCCTCACGGGCCCTGATGGGGCGCAGCTTTACCCCCTCCGGGACACTTCGCCTGCACGCCGCGCATCAAGGGATTGCCATTCGGCGCGCGGCAGTCAAAGAGGGAGGCGTGGGCAGAGGACCAACACCTTTCCATTTGCTAATATTGGAAACAGGGGGCTAAAACGTGAGAAAAACCAACAAAACGGCCATTATCATCGGCGCGGCCCCCTGTGAGAGCCTGGACTGCCTCGCGCCCTACCGCTCCGATTCCGACTTCATCCTCTGTGCCGACGGAGGCCGCCGCACCGCCGAGCGCTGCGGACTGGTCCCGGACGCCTATGTGGGCGATGGGGACTCCGGCGGCGACGCATCCGGCCTGAACGCCGTGCAGCTGCCCGCCGAGAAGGACTTCACGGACCTGGAGGCGGCCATCCACCGGGCGGTGGAGCTGGGCTTCGGGCGGCTGATTCTGTGCGCCTGCACCGGGGGCCGGGCGGACCACAGCCTGGCTAATTTCTGCCTGCTGGAACGCGCCTGGGAGCTGGGTGCCAAGGCCCTGCTGGTGGACGACTGGAACGAGGCCCGGTTCGTCACCGCGGGGCGTTATGTGGTGGACAACGAGCCGCCCTACCGCTACCTGGGCCTGCTGCCCCTGGACCGGACGCTGGAGAATGTGAGCCTGAGCGGCGTGAAGTACGCCGTGACCCATCAGACCTTCCGGCGCAGCGGGACGCTGGGGGTCAGCAACGAGATTCTGCCCGGTCAGCGGGCGGAGGTGCGCATCGGCGCGGGCCGGGGGCTGCTCATCCGGAGCGAGCGGCTGTAAGAGTTCCCATCCCGGGCGCGGTTCGCGCTCCCGGCGAACGAACGAGCGCGGACCACGCCCCCGAAGACGGAACAGGCCGCACAACGCCGTCCCCGACGAACGAACGCCGCGGACCGCGCTCCCGACGAATGAACAGGCGCAGACCGCGCTCCCCGACGAACGAACAGGTCGCGACCGTGCTCCCGACGAATGAACAGGCCGCGGACCGCGCTCCCGACGAACGAACGGCCCGCAAACCGCCTCCCCAACCAAATAACAGGCACACAACGCCGCCCCCTCACGTATACTGTGATATACAGACAGGAGGGGGCGGTGTTTTTGCGTGGATTTCGTCGGCGCTGCGGCGGATTTGGCCGTCGATATGGCGGAATCTGCCTGATTTCGGTGGGCCTGGGGGTGCTGCTGGCACTGACGCTGCCGCTGCGGGCCGTCCTCATTCTCTCTGGACTGGCGATGATTGTGCTGGGGGTGAGCTGTCTGGGCCGCTGAGGCCCCGGCGCGGCGGCGGCTGGCTCCCCCGGGCGCGGAAAGGAGGCGGGGTATGAAAATTGTGATTTTTCGCGCGCCGAAGGCCCTTGCGGGGCTGTTGAAGGCGATTTTTCACGTCAAATAAAGGGTATGGAGGCGGTTCCGCGGGAGCCGCCTCTTTCTCTGTGGCGGCCGCTGTACCGCCTTTTCCGCCCTTCGCGCATCCATCCGCCCCGGCCTCTGTCACCGCTCTTTCCGCACTTCCCGCCTCCATCCGTCCCCGCCTCTGTCATAGCCTCCCCAGAGGCCGCATATACTCCGGCAACCATGTCCGAAGGACAAAGAAGGGAGCGAGGAGATTGAACGCAAGGCTGACACACACAGAGCTGAAGCACTGGGAGCAGACGCTGCGCACCACCCTGAGCCGGGAGGAGACGCTGGAGATGATCGTGCCGGACGCCTGCCCGGACATTCTGGACATCGTTCAGACTCAGGCGGCGCCGGAGCTGCGCTGCCGGGAGTGCACGGCGGGCGCGGTGGAGCTGGGGGGCCGGGTGCGCTGCGCGATTCTGTACCGGCCGGAGGGGGAGGAGCGGCTGGAGCGCCTGCGCGCGGAGCTGCCGGTGAAGGTCACGGCGGAGCTGGAGGCGGCCACGGAGCAGAGTCAATGCCTGCTCACCACGCGGCTGGCGCTGGCGGAGACCCGGGCCATCAACCCGCGCAAGGTGCTCATCCGGGTGGTGCTGTCCCTGGAGCTGAGCCTCTACGCCCCGGCGGTGCTCAGCTGCGCCGCGGAGCTGGAACAGCGGGAGGAGCTGGGCATAGAGGTCCGGCGCAGCACGGTCTTTGGGACCTTCCTCCGGGGCGTGGTGCAGCGTCCCTTCACCTGTACGGAGACGGTGCAGCTTCCGGGCAGCCGGGCCAGCATGGAGGAGCTGCTGTGGACCTCCGGCCGGGCCTTTGACACGGAGGCGCGGCTGGTGGGGGAAAAGCTCATCTTCAAGGGCGGGAGCCTCATCCACCTGCTCTACCGCACGGAGGAGGGGTCGCTGTCCACGGCGGAGTTCGAGCTGCCCTTCTCCCAGATTGCGGAGGTGGGGGAGACGGAGGAGGGCGCGTCCTTCCAGCTGGACATCCAGCTCGTCGCCCTCCAGGCCCGTCCCTGCGCCCCGGAGGGCCGCGGCGTGGAGCTGGAGCTGGAGCTGCTGGCCCAGCTGCTGGTCCGGGAGCGCCGGGAGCTGAGCTGCCTCACCGACGCCTACGCCCTCCGGGGCCGGGGGGAGCCGGCGTTCACGGTGTGCCCCGTGCCGGAGCTGGTGGACCAGGGGACTCTCCGCCAGCGCGCCCGGGAGCTGCTGGAGGCGCCGGAGCCGCTTTCGGAGCTGTGCGAGCTGCGCTGCGCGCCCCTCCAGACCCGGCTGATGGGCGCGGAGCTGTGCACCCAGGTGCGCGTGGCGGCTCTGTGCCTGACCAAGAGCGGAACCTACTGCGCCCTGAACCGCACCCTCCAGCTCACCTGCCCGGTGACGGTGCCGGAGCAGGCCCAGTGTCAGGCCGCGTGCAGCGTGCCCACGGCGGACGCCTCGGTGACGGAGGAGGGGCTGGAGCTGCGGCTGGAGGCGGAGTTCAGCTATCTGGTGACGCGGCAGCAGCGGCTGCGCTGTTTGAGCGCGTTCACGCTGGAGGAGGCGCAGGAGGAGGCGGAGGGCCCGTCCATCGTGCTGCGCAAGCTGGGGCCGGAGGAAAGCCTGTGGGACGTGGCCAAGGCCTGCCGCACCACCGTGAGCGAAATCGAGCAGGCCAACGACCTTGCGGGGGAGAGCGCGGCGGCGGGCCAAATGCTGCTGATCCCCCGCAGACGGTGACAAAAAGGAGGAGAAAGTGGACAATCGGAGCATTTATGAGGACATCGCCCAGCGCACCGGGGGCGATGTGTACATCGGGGTCGTGGGGCCGGTGCGCACGGGGAAATCCACCTTCATCAAGCGCTTCATGGAGACGCTGGTGATTCCCAACATCGAGAACGTCTACCGCCGGGAGCGCTCCCGGGACGAGCTGCCCCAGAGCGGGTCCGGCCGCACCATCATGACCGCCGAGCCGAAGTTCGTGCCCGAGGAGGCGGTGGAGCTGGAGCTGGAGGGGGGTGCCCGGGTGTCGGTGCGGCTCATCGACAGCGTGGGCTATCTGGTGCCCGGCGCGGTGGGGCAGATGGAGGGGGAGGCCCCCCGGATGGTGACGACCCCCTGGTTCGACCACGAAATCCCCATGACCGAGGCCGCGGAGCTGGGCACCCGGAAGGTCATCGCGGAGCACTCCACCATCGGCATCGTGGTGACCACCGACGGCAGCGTCACCGATTTGCCCCGGGAGGCCTACGAGGAGGCGGAGGAGCGGGTGATACGGGAGCTTCAGGAGCTGGGCAAGCCCTTTCTGGTGCTGCTGAACGCCGAAAACCCGGCGGACGCGGAGACGCAGGCCCTCCGGGAGCGCATCGCCCAGCGCTACGGGGTGAGCTGCCTGTGCATGAATTGCCTGACCCTCAGCGAGGAGGATGTGACGGAGCTGCTGCGCAGCGTTTTGTACGAATTCCCGCTGCGGGAGCTGGATTTGTTCCTGCCCAGCTGGGTGGACGCGCTGCCCCTGAGCCATCCCATCAAGGAGGAGCTGTTCGCGCTGCTCCGGGAGGCCGCCCGGAATCTGGGCCGCATCCGGCAGGCCACCGCTGTGACCCGGGCGCTGGCCCAGTGCCCGTCCATCAGCCGCTCGGAGCTGCGCAGCGTGGATTTGGGCACGGGTCTGGCCCAGGCGGAGCTGGAGCTGCCCCGGAGCCTGTTCTACGAAACCCTCAGCGAGCAGTCCGGCCTCAGCGTCCGGGACGACGCGGACCTGCTGAGCCTGCTCACGGAGCTCTCCCACGTCAAGGCGGAGTACGACAAGGTCGCCCAGGCCCTGACGGACGTGCGGGAGACGGGCTACGGCATCGTGGTGCCCTCCATCGAGGAGCTGAAGCTGGAGGAGCCGGAAATCGTCCGGCAGGGGGGCCGCTACGGGGTGCGCCTCAAGGCCAGCGCGCCGTCCATCCACCTGCTGCGGGCGGACATCCAGACCATGCTCTCCCCCATCGTGGGGGACGAGAAGCAGTCCGAGGAGATGGTGGCCTACTTGCTCCAGGAGTTCGAGGGGGACACGGGCAAAATCTGGCAGTCGAACATCTTTGGCAAGTCCTTCCACCAGCTGGTCAACGAGGATTTGCAGGGAAAATTGCAGCGCATGAGTGAGGACTCCCGCAAGAAGCTCCGGGAGACGCTGGAGCGCATCATCAACGAGGGCAGCGGCGGGCTTATCTGCATTATTTTGTAAAAAAACACCCTCTGTCCGGAGCGGAAAGGCCGTTTCGGACAGAGGGTGTTCTGCTTTTGCCACGGGCGGACGCGCCTCCGGCCAAACGCGGGAGAGGGAGAGGGCCAAGCCCTCTCCCTCCCTATCTGCGGGGCTGAGCGCCCCTTTTGCCTGTTTGGATGGAACCGGTTTGACACCCGGGGGAGCGGGAGAGAATCGCGCTCTCCGCTCCGGGGGGCTTACTGAACCTGAACCTTGACTTCCTTGGCGTAGCCGTTTCTGGCGTACACGAACACCGTGCAGGTGCCCGACGCTTTGGCGGTAATCTTGCCTTTGGAGTCCACCGTGGCAACCTTTTTGTTGGCGCTGGTGAAGCGGAACTGCGGCGCGTGGTCATCGGAGAGCTGCTTGCGCTTGGGATCGACCAGAAGCACCCTGCCGGTGATCTTCGCGGTCTTGCCCTTCTTGATGATGAAGGAGTAGTTGTCCAGTTGGATGCCGTTGACGTTGGTGAAGGTCGTGTTCATGCGTCCCACGACATGGGCCTGAAGGGTCTGGGTAATCGTGACCTTCTTGCCCTTCACCAGCTTAAAGGCGCGGACGTAGACCTTGAAGTTCTTCTTCAGGTCGATGGCCTTGCCGTTGACCTTGGTGACCTTCACGCTGGTGGCGGAGGCCTTGTTGGTGGTGACATCGGGCTTGTCCTTGAACTTGGAGCCGCAGTACTGGACGAACACGTCATAACCGGCGGCGGAGTTGAGCTTGCCCCACTTGATGTTGATCTGCTTGGCGGTCTGGCTGACCTCAAGGCCGCGGTTGATGACCTCTTCTTCGGTCATTTTCTTGGTCGTTGCCTTGGCCGGCTTGCTGACGGGAGAGACCTTGTAGGTGGCCGTCTCCGGCTTGCGGGCGACGATGGAGTAGGCCGTGCCCTGCTTCAGCTTATCGAAGGTGACAAAGCCGTTGGTGGGCTTCTTCCAGGTCTTGCCGCCGTCGATGCTGTACTCCTCGCCAGAGTTGCCCTTCACGGTGATGGAGGTGAAGTCCGTACCATGAATGGTGGGCGCGGCGGGCGCGGACTGCTCGGCCTTGGGCGTGGTGGCCTTGCCGGGCTTGGAGGCGGGGGAAGCCTTGTGGGTGTTGGTCTCGACCTTGCGGGTCACGACCTCACAGGTGGTGTTGGGCGTCCGGCCGGTGAAGCTCAGCTCAGAGGCGCCGGCAGCCGGGGCCTTCCAGGTCTTGCCGCCGTCGATGCTGTACTCCTGACCGGCGGTGACCGCCGCCTTCACCACGGTGGGGGAGACCGGCGTCACCGTGGGCGCGGCAGGCGCAGACTGGGTTGCCTTGGGCGTGGTGGCCAGGCCGGGCAGAGAGGGCTTGGACGCGTTGTGAGTGGCCGTCGCGGCCTTCCGGGCCACGACCTTATTCTGGGTGTTGGGCGTCCGGCCGGGGAAGTTCAGCTCAGAGGCGCCGGCCGCCGGGGTCTTCCAGGTGGTGCCGTTGTCGATGCTGTACTCCTCGCCGGAACGGACCTCAACGGTCACGACGGTGGGGGAGCTGGCCTTCACAACGGGCTTGCTGGGGGGGTCCTGGTCCGCCTTGGGCGGGGTCACGGTGGTGGGGTCAGAGATTGCGGACTCCTCGTGGGTGGCATCGCCGGGCTTGATGGCAATGACCTGATACGCCTTGTTGGGCGTGCAGTCTTTGAAGACAACCACGGTGTCGCCAGAGTTTTCCGGAGTCTTCCAGGTCTTGCCGCCGTCGATGCTGTACGCCTCGCCGGACCGGGCGGTCACCGTGATGGTGGTGGGGCTGCTGGCCACGGCGTCGGGGGCATCGGGCTTGCTCTGAGGAATCTTCGGTGTGGTGGCCTCGCCGGGCTTGGAGTCGAGAGAGGCGTTCTGGGTGTCCGTCTTGGGCCTGCGGGCCACGACCTGATACTTGGTGACGGGCTTGAGGCCGTCGAAGACCAAATCGGTCTCACCGCTGGGCAGCTTGACATATGTGTCAGTGCCGACGAGCCGGTACTCCAGAGCGGAATCGGCATTGGGCACCTTCACGGCGTGGGGGCCGTCCGCTTCCACAACGGGCGCGTCAACCGGGGCGACCTGCTCCTCCTTGGGAGTGGTGGCCTTTCCGGGCGCAGAGTTGGGAGAGGCGTTTTGGGTGTCCGTCTCAGGCTTGCGGGCCACGACCTGATACTCCGTGACGGGGGTGAGGTTGTCGAAGACCAAATCGGTCTTGCCGCTGGGCAGCTTGACCCAGGTGTTGGTGCCGCCCAGCTGATACTCCAGATTGGGGTCCGCGCTGGGCACCTTCACGGCGTGGGGACCGTCCGCAACCACAACGGGCGCGGCGGGGGCCCCCTGATTCTCCTTGGGCGGGGTCACGGTGGTGGCATCAGAGATTGCGGACTCCTCGTGGGTGGCGTCGCCGGGCTTGACGGCAATGACCTGATACGCCTTGTTGGGCGTGCAGTCCTTGAAGTCCACCACGGTGTCGCCAGGATTTTCCGGAGTCTTCCAGTGCTGGCCGCCGTCGATGCTGTACGCCTCGCCGGACCGGGCGGTCACCGTGATGATGGTGGGGCTGCTGGCCACGGCGTCGGGGGCATCGGGCTTGGACTGCGGAATCTTCGGTGTGGTTGCCTCGTCGGGCTTGGAGTCGGGAGAGGCGTTCTGAGTGTCCGTCTTGGGCCTGCGGGCCACGACCTCATACTTGGTGACGGGCTTGAGGCCGTCGAAGACCAAATCGGTCTCACCGCTGGGCAGCATGACATATGTGTCGGTGCCGACGAGC
>CACZUK010000045.1 GCA_902784305.1 Oscillospiraceae bacterium
CTCAGCTTCGCCCCCGGACAGTGGCCCGGTATCGCGCCATGCTGGATGACAGAATCCTGCCGACGCTGGGGTATATGTACCTTGACAAAATCTTTCCCGCCCATCTGATTGAGTTCTACAAGGAGCTGGCAGTTTCATCGAAGCGGGGGACAAAGTACCACTGTGAAATCAACCTGAAGTCCTGCATCAAAAAGAAAGGGCTGACCAAGGAGGCTTTTGCGGAAAAGGCAGGGGTGTCCATTACAACGATTTCGGCGGTGTTTCAGGGAAAGAACGTCAGCAAAGAGAGTGCGGAGAAAATCTCCGGGGGATTGAAGGAACCGCTGGACGCGCTGTTCACACCTGTTGCCTCAGAGGACGTACTTTCCTCCAAAACCGTTCTGAACTACCATCGGCTGTTGTCCTCCATCATGCGCAAGGCAGTCAGATGGCAGTTGATTCCCTTCAACCCCTGTGAGCGCGTTGACCCGCCCAAGGTTAAAAAGGCGCAAATCGAATGCCTGGATGTGGATGAGGCGGTGCGTCTGGTGGAGCTGCTGGGGAACGCTCCCATCTACTATCGGACCGCCATTATCGTCCTGCTCTTCACTGGTATGCGGAGAGGGGAGCTGCTGGGACTGGAGTGGAGGGACATTGACTTCTCCAAGAGCCTGATTAGCATTTCACGCTCTCAGCTCTACCTGCCCGAAAGGGGACTGTTTGAGGACGAAACCAAGAACGAGTCCTCGGAGCGAATCCTCAAGGTGTCCAAGACGGTTCTGCAAGCCCTGATGGAGCTTCATCGCTGGCAGATGGAGCAGAGCTTCCTGATGGCGGATGCCTGGAAGGGCAGCAATAAGGTGTTTACCGGGGCAGAGGGAGATGACATGAGGCCGGACACCCTGACCAACTGGTTCCGGGACTTCATTGATACGACGGACCTTCCGCCGATTCACCTGCACAGCCTCCGTCACACGAATGCGACGCTGGCCATTGCCAATGGTGTGGCCATCACGACGGTGGCCGGACAGCTCGGTCATGCGGATGCAAACACCACCACGAAGATTTATGCCCATGCCATCCAGTCTGCTCAGGCCGAAGCCGCCGACAGGATGGAGGACATTCTGAGTGGGCGGCGGCGGAAAGACGCTGATACCCAGGAGACGATGAGCCAGAAAGCGGCACCGGCAAAAAAGCGGGGGCGTCCGAAAAAGGCGAAATAGAAATAACCATCTGTATCCTCTGGATAAGATGATACAAATGGTTATCTGTTTGAGGGCGTCATACAGGGATTACGGGACAGAAGCGGGGAGCGCAGCTCCCGTGCGGGAAACCACAGCCAATCAGATTGACCCTCTCAGCACTCTGGCGATGTCAGAAGAGGGCAGGCGTGTTGGCTGGGATTTCTCCCCGGCACGGAGAAAAACGGCGCACAGCGTGTCTCAGGGCTTCTCACAGGCCGTAGACGTTTACGAGCAGACGGCTGGTTCCGATTTCCTCGAAGCCAGCCTCCTTGTAAAGCTGAAACTCCGCATGGTCGATTGCCTCATCGGGATAGGGCTTGCGGTCCTCCTCCTGCCTCATGTGGGAGAGCACCTGCTCCGGGATGCGGTACTCAACCTCCGGTTCCTGCGTGGGAGCGGATTTGGTCGGCTCCTGGTTCGGCAGGACAAACAGAGCGTCCATCTTCTTCCGGGCCTCCTCAAAGGCCATGAAGTCCAGCAGCTCCTTTCCCTTGTTGACCGGCTCCTCATAGGGGAGAGGGCGGGGAAAGAACACGGTAAAGGCAGGGCGCACGTTCTTCAAACGGAAGAGCAGGGAGGGGATTCGGCGCAGCAGCATGGGCTTGTGCTGCTCCATACCTGGCTCCATCACCAAATCGTACAGATAAAAGAAGGTGTGCTCCACCTCATCAAAGAAATCTGACCGAAGCAGGTGGGCCATGGCGTACTCCAGATCACCAGAATTGGCGTCACAGATATCATAGAGGTCGTAACCGTCCGCTTCTGCCTGGTCACCCAGCACAAGGGAGCCGGAAAGAGTTCCCAGCTTAACACGCCGGTCACAGTGACCACAGTAGGCTGCATCTTCCTCTGACTCGTTGAGATCGGAGGGAAGGCCGTAGAGGTCAATGACAAGATTGCGAACAAAATCGTAATAATCGGTGGATTCGCTGTCCCAATCGAAAACAGCGAAATTGTTCCCGGAATCAGCAAAAACCCAAGCAAACTCTTTATCGCTTTTCACGAACAATTCCCCCTGATTCACAAAATTCCTGCTGTTATCATACAGGAGCCGGGGTGAAAAAGCAAGGGGGAAGAATCGGAACAAAATTAAAAAGATTCGATTTGCAGGGAAAAAAGGGCGGTTCAGACGCCTGGGTACAATTCCGGACAGTTGGGCAATCGGGACGCTGACGGGGGAATCAGCGATGAATGAACTTTTCACGGCTGTTTTTTTCAGGCAAAAGCGCAAAAAACACGGGTTATGAAACATCGCAAAAGTTAGAAAAAGTTAGGACAGGTGAGAGGTACACAGAAAAAAATACCCTGAAACATCAGGGGCTGAAAAATAGTTCGTATTCCGTAATGAACAAATAATGAGCAAGGGTTGCGAGGGCAAAATTGAATTGCCTGAAAAAGTTAGAAAAAACCCTTGAAATCTTCCGATTTCAAGGGTTTCATGGTTGCGGGGGCAGGATTTGAACCTACGACCTTCGGGTTATGAGCCCGATGAGCTACCGAACTGCTCCACCCCGCGATATGAAATTGAGTGTGCCGGAGACCGGGATCGAACCGGCACGGGATTGCTCCCACGGGATTTTAAGTCCCGGGCGTCTGCCAATTCCGCCACTCCGGCGTGTGCCCCGCTCTTAAGTGCTTATCCATAATAGCACCGGGCAATGGAAATGTCAAGCATTATTTTTAAAAATTTGCAAAAATTTTCCCGGCAGGGCCGTACTGAACCGGAGGAGGTGCGCATAGACTGCAAGGAAGTGCTGAGAAGACGGGGGAGAACCCGCTTTTTTGGACACAATCCGGGAAACGGGAGGGAAGAGAAGGATGGAAAGCACTTGGAGGGCGGCAGAGCAGGGTGGGGACCTGGACGACTACATCTTTTCCGGCTCCGACGGCCCCGTGGTGAGCCAGAGGTGAGGAAAAGACGAAAATCCCCTTTACAGGCCCCTGTTTTTTCCCTATAATAAGAGGAAGCCGTCCCGTTGAGGGGCGGCGTGGATTTGAAACGAGCGCACACCCCGTCCCGGGAGCGGCGCGTGACATGGAACGACAGGAAAAGGGGAACAATATGGCATCCATCAAATACGACGAATACCGGAGCAAGCTCAACGCCCTGAACCCGGTGCTGGAGGACCTGGGGAAGTCCCTGGGTCTGGAGGCGGCCGAGGAGGAGCTGGACCTGCTCCAGGCCCAGAGCGCCGCGGAGGGCTTCTGGAACGACATGGAGAAGGCGCAGAAGGTCTCCCAGCGCATCAAGAACCTTCAGGACAAAATCGAGGCCCACAACAAGCGCCTGAGCGCCGTGGAGGACCTGCTGGTCCTGTGTGAGATGGGCGTGGAGGAGGACGACGACTCCATGCTGGAGGAGCTGGAGGAGAGCTACGCCGCCCTGGAGAAGGACGTGGAGTCCGCCCGGCTCTCCACGCTCTTCCGGGGCGAGTACGACGGCAACGACTGCATGCTCTCCATCCACGCCGGAGCGGGCGGCACCGAGGCCCAGGACTGGGCGGCCATGCTGCTGCGTATGTATCAGCGCTGGGCAGACCGCCACGGCTTCCAGTGCCAGACCGTGGACTATGAGGACGGCGACGAGGCGGGCATCAAGACCGCCACCCTGATGATTGCGGGCGAGAACGCCTACGGCTACCTGAGAAGTGAGCACGGCGTCCACCGCCTGGTGCGCATTTCGCCGTTTGACTCCAACGCCCGGCGGCAGACCTCCTTCGCCGCTGTGGAGGTTATGCCGGACCTGCCCGACGACGTGGAGGTGGACATCCGCCCGGAGGATGTGGAGATGCAGGTGTTCCGGTCCTCCGGCGCTGGCGGCCAGCACATCAACAAGACCTCTTCCGCGGTGCGGCTCATCCACAAGCCCACCGGCATCGTGGTCTCCAGCCAGCAGGAGCGCTCCCAGTTCCAGAACCGGGACACCTGTTACCGGATGCTCCGGGACAAGCTGGTGCAGCTCCAGATGCAGGCTCACGCGGAGAAAATCTCCGACCTCAAGGGTGTACAGATGAAGATTGAATGGGGCAGCCAGATTCGCTCCTACGTCTTCATGCCCTACCAGATGGTCAAGGATATGCGCACTGCCTTCGAGACCAGCAACATCAACGCGGTCATGGACGGCGACCTGGACGGATTCATCAATGCCTATCTGACCTGCGAGGCCACCGGCAACTGGGCCACCAAATAAGGAACGCAACGGAGGGGGGACCGCGGTCCTCCCTCTGTTCAAAGTTTTTTTCGGTTTTTTTCAGCTTCCTTTCAGCTCCCGGGGGTATCTTATCCTCAGCAAACGGAAAGCTACCAGGGAGCCGCACCGCTCCCTGCCCCATACAGTAAGGAGGACGCTATGTTTTACGAAGATCCCAACACCAGCCCGAACCATGAGGGCCTGAACGACGAGACCACCCCTGTGCCGGAGCAGCACAGCGAGGGGGAATATCATTACACCCGTCAGAGCAATCCCGGCACCCAGAGCGAGCCCGTCGCGCAGAACAGTGACGGCAGCGCTTCTGACAATTACGGTGCTCAGAGCGGTTATACGGCCCCGAACAGCACCGGAACCGGCGCCCAGAACAGCTATACCGCCCCGAACAGCACCGGAACCGGTGCCGAGAGCGGTTATACTGCTCCGAATGGCAGCTATACTGCCCAGAACAGGAGCTACGGCGCTCCCAACAGCACCTACAACGCGCCTCATACCACGCCGCGGAGGACGGTTCCGCCCCGTCCCAAGGCTCCCTATACCACGCCTCCCACGCCGCCTAAGAAGCGCTCCGGCGGCGCGGGGAAGATTGTCGCGCTGGCGCTGGCCTGCTCCCTGGTGGGCGGCATGGTGGGCGCAGGCGGCATGTTCGCCCTCAAGGGCGGCCTGTCCGGCGGCAGCTCGGCGACCGTGAGCGTCAGCGACCGCACCGAGGGCGGCGTGAACCTGAACACGAGCACGGTTGCCGCCGGGGAGAGCATGACCCCTGCCCAGATCTACAAGACCTACGGGGACGCGGTGGTGTGCATCAACGTCAGCACCTCTCAGGGCGCGGGCGCGGGCACGGGCTTCATCATCGACGGCAAGGAGGGCTATGTGCTCACCTGCTACCATGTGGTGGATGGGGCCAAGAGCATCTCTGTTACCATGAACGACTCCACCAGCTACTCCGCCACCTATGTGGGCGGCGACAAGGACCAGGACTGCGCCATCATCAAAATCACCCCCAAGGAAGGGGAGAGCCTGAACCTGAAGAGCGTGGTGCTGGGCGACAGCTCCAAGCTGGAGGTGGGCGAGAGCGTGTGCACCATCGGCAACGCCCTGGGCACGCTGGCCAACACCCTGACCAGCGGCACGGTCAGCGCCCTGAACCGGTCTGAGTCCATGGAGGACGGCACCGTGATGAACGTGCTCCAGACGGACACCTCCATCAACTCCGGCAACTCCGGCGGGCCGCTGTTCAACTCCTACGGCGAGGTCATCGGCATTGTGAACGCCAAGCGCTCCTCCAACGCCTTTTCCAACACGGCCAGCATTGAGGGCATCGCCTTCGCCATCCCCATCAGCGACGTGACGGCGATTATGAGCGACCTGATGGAACACGGCTATGTCACCGGCAAGCCCCTGCTGGGCGTGACGCTGACCACCATCACCAAGGCCACCGCGGAGCAGTACACCGGCATGGTGCCCGGTGCCTATGTGCGCTCGGTCAGTGACGGCACCTGCGCGGCCAAGGCGGGCGTAAAGGAGGGCGACATCATCACCAGCTTCGACGGTCAGGAGGTCACCTCCAGCGCGGAGGTCATCGCCCTGAAGCGGCAGCACAAGGCCGGGGACGAGGTGGAGATGGTGGTCTACCGCAACGGTGAGAACGTCACCCTGAAGCTCACCCTGGACGAGGACCCCAACCACGACAACCCCATGGACGACGGCGGCGACGAGACGGAGCAGCAGGGCGACTACGGCTACGGCTTCAACTTCGGCGGCGGCGACAGCGACGGCAACGGCAACAACGGCGGCTATGGCTACAGCTTCGGCTTCCCCTTCTTCGGCTGGTAACCAGGCTGCGCCTGGAGGCAAGCTCCCTCTGAATCTTTGTGCTTGCCGAACTCCCGGCCCCGATTGTGTGTAAAAAAACGAACTTTGAGGGGCCGGGTCCTGGAGCCGAAACGCTGTTGAAGCCCTGGAATAGTCGGACTGCGTCCGCGGGCAGGCTCCCTTCGGGTGTTGGCGGTTATCGAGCTCCCGGCCCCAGCGGTGAGAAAAAGACCGTCCTCTGCGAGGCCGGGTCCTGGAGCCGAAACGCTGTTGAAGCCCTGAGATAGTTGGACTGCGTCTGCGGGCAGGCTCCCTTCGGGTGTTGGCGGTTATCGAGCTCCCGGCCCCAGCGGTGAGAAAAAGACAGTCCTCTGCGAGGCCGGGTCCTGGAGCCGAAATGCTGTTGAAGCCCTGAGATAGTTGGACTGTGCCCACGGGCAGGCTCCCGCCGACTGTCAGAAACTACCCATGAAAGTACAAAAACCACCGTGGAAGAACAATCCGCGGTGGTTTTTATGCGTTCCTGTTTCAGGAATGAGTGAACAGAACAGCGCTTACCATTTGCGGCGGCCCCGATACCCTCCGGCGCGTCCGGTGTGGCGGCTGCCGTAGCGACGGCTGCGGCGGAAGATGGTGAGGCGGAGAATCAGGACCAGAATCAGCAGGGCAAACAGGCCGATTCCAGCCTTGACGTACCAGCGGCTGAACAAAACCTCCAGCATGGCCTTGCGCTTGAGGAAGGCGGAGGCCTCCACGTCATTGACGGCCAGCAGGTTCACCGCGCCGTACTCCTTGCCGTCCAGATAGAGCACCAGCGTACCCAGCACGTCGCCCTTGTGGACGGGGGCCTCCACGCTGGAGCGCAGGGAGGGCACCATCTCGAAGCTCTCCGGGGTGATGTCGTTGGGCAGCTCAGCGGAGATGCTGCGCTCCGGGGACACCGTGACGGAATCCGCGTCGGTGGACAGGGTGACGGGCACCTCGCCGTAGGTCTGCTTCTGGTCCACAATGGTGATGGTGGAGAAGTTCTCAAAGCCCCACTCCAGCAGCCGGGCGCTCTCGGAGAAGTGGGTGTACTCCACGGTTCCGTCCTTCTTCTGCTTGGTCTGGCAGCCGATGACCACGCTGATGAGGGTCTTGCCGTCCTTCTCGGCGGCGGAGAGGAGGTTGTAGCCGCCCTTCTCCGTGGTGCCGGTCTTGATGCCGATGCAGGGCTCGTAGACGTAGCCCCGGTACTTCATATTGGACAGCAGGGCGTTCGTGTTGAAAAAGTGCCGCTTTTCGCTGAGATTTGTGGGCTTGACGAAGTATTCCGAGGTTTTTACAATCTCCCGGAACTGGCTGTAGCTCATGGCGGCCTTGGCGATGAGGTAGAGGTCCCGGCAGGTGGTGTAGTGCTTCCGGTCGGGCATGCCGTGGGTGTTGACGAAGTGGGTGTTCTGGCAGCCCAGAGCGGCGGCGCGCTCGTTCATCAGCTCCACAAAGGCGTCGATGGAGCCGGAGATCCGGGTGCCCAGCACGTTGCCCGCCTCGTTGGCGGAGGCCACCAGCAGGCAGTAGAGCAGATCCTTGACGCTCATCTCCTCCTCGGGCCGGATGTTCTGGTTGCTGGAGGTGGAGTCCAGGTCCCGCCAGCAGTCGTCCTGGGCGGTGACGGTCTCCTTCATGGTCAGGGTGCCGTCCTCCACGGCTTCCAGCACCAGCAGAGCGGTCATGACCTTGGTGATGCTGGCCGGAGCGATCTGCTTGTCCGCGCTCTGCTCGTAGAGCACCACATCGGTGTCCATATCCACCAGCAGGGCCGATTCGGAGCGGACTTTCATGGCGTTGATGATTTCAGAGGAGGATTTTACCGCCCCCGCGCTGGTGAACAGGGAGAGCAGCAGGCTCAGGGAGAGCAGCAGGGAGAGTGTCCTGCGGAAGGGGACGCCGTTGTCCCGAAACAGTGTCATAGCGAGGCTCCTTTACGGTTATTCTTTGCGGCGGCGTCTGCGGCGTGCCCTGGCGCGTCTGCGGCGCCAGGCCCGGCGGCGCAGCGCCTGGACCAGGAAGAAGAGCAGCACCAGACCCACCAGGGTCAGGAGGATGCGCAGCGGGGTGAACAGGGACCGGGGGTGATGGGTGATTTCGCCCAGGCGGCTGAGGATGGGGGGCTGCGCCTCCACGTCCTCCATGGCCAGCAGGTCAGTGGAGCCCAGGCTTTTGCCCTCCAGCTCCACGCTCAGTGTGCCCAGCTTGTCCCCCTCTTTTACGGGCGCGGTGACGGATTCCGGCAGCAGGACCGTGTAATGAAAGGCTTTTTCATCCACATCCTTCCGGACAGTGGCCTTGATGGACCGTTTGGCCCGCACGCTCACCGCCGCGTCCCGTCCGGCCCGGGCGTCGTTGACCTTCACGCTGCCCTGCTCGCTGCCCTTTTCCACCAGCACCCGGCGCTCGAAGTTCTCAAAACCCCAATTGTAGAGCCGGATGCTCTCGTAGTACTGAGGCCAGATTTTATTCCAGTTGACGTCGTAGTGCCAGTCGCAGTTCATCATCACACAGCACAGCCGCTTGCCGTCCTGCTCCGCGAAGGAGAGCAGATTGGAGCCCGCCGCGTTGGTGGAGCCGGTCTTGCCGCCCTTGCAGGGCTCGTAGAGGTACTCGGAGCGGTTGTGGCTGGAGATGAGGGCGTTGGTGTTGTGCAGCAGGCGCTCTCCGCTCATGTTGGTGGCCGGGACGGTGTGGGTTTTGGAGCCGATGATGGCCCGGAACTCCTCATATCCGTAGGCGGCCTTGGCGATGCGGTAGAGGTCGTCACAGGTGGTGTAGTGGTTGTCCGCGTGCAGGCCGCTGGGGTTGACAAAGTGGCTGCCGGTGCAGCCCAGCTCCTGAGCGGTTTCGTTCATATCCTCAGCGAAGTCGGACACGGACCCGTCCACGGCCTCGGCCAGCACATTGGCCGCGTCGCAGGCGCTGGGCAGCAGCAGCATGAAGAGCAGCTGTTCAATGTCCACCTGCTCGCCGGTGGACAGATTGGCCACCGCCGCCTGATAGCTCAGCCCCTCCTGGAAGGTATTGCTGACCTTGACCACGTCGTAGAGGCCCAGGTCGCCCTCCTCGATGTGCCGGAGCACCACCAGGGCGGTGAGAATTTTGGTGACGCTGGCCGGGTAAATCTGCTTGCTGTTGTTCTGACCGTAGAGAACGGTGTCGGAGTCCAAATCCACCAGCAGGCAGGCACCACAGTCCACCTGGAGGTCATTGGAAGGCTGCGCCTCCTCCGCCAGGGCGACGGGGGCAGAGGCAATCATACAAACTGCCAATAAAGCAGCCAATAAAGCGCGTAATTTCGTCAAAATAGTGCACCCTGCGGCGATAAGATTTGCCGCGCGGCCCCTGGGCGGGACGGCGGGGCGATGAAAACCGCATACGACAGAATATTATAGCAGAAAACGAGCAGGTACGCAAGAATAAAGTCGGAGGGGCGCAAACAGGAAAGGTGTTGTCGCAAGTGTGTTGACAATTGCCGCCACATGGAAAAAGGGGACGCGCAGCAGCGCGTCCCCGGAACGGCGGGAAGGGTTTTGTGTCAGTCCAGAGGCAGAGGCTGGCCCTGGGCGTCGAAGAGGGGCAGGGCGCCCAGAACGATGATGTCGTCCCGCTTGGCGGCGTTGCCCTCGGCGAGGATGGCCACCCGGCCCACGACGGTGCCGCCGGCCTTCTCCACCAGCTTCTCCACGGCGGAGATGGAGCCGCCGGTGGAGATGACGTCATCCACCACCAGGACCCGCTTGCCCTTGAGCTTGGCGGCGTCGTTGCCGTCCATGAACAGGGACTGGGTGCCCGCGGTGGTGATGGACTTGTCCTCCACGGAGAAGGGGTTGCTCATGTAGGCCTTGCGGCTCTTGCGGGCGAGCATGTACTCGTTGCGGCCGCTCTGACGGGCCATCTCATGGACCAGGGGGATGGCCTTGGCCTCAGGAGCGAGCATGTAGTCGTATTCCGGCAGCTTTTTCAGCAGCGCCCCGGCACAGGCGCAGGTCAGCTCCACATCACCGAAGATGACGAAGCCCGCAATCATTTTCTCGTCGCTGATGGGGAAGAGGTTCAGCTCGCGCTCCACACCGGCGACCTGGATGGTATAGGTCATGTCCGTTCACTCCTAACCTGGAAGTATTCCCCTTCATTATAGCCAAAGAAAAGGACCTTGTCAATTGTGGATGTCCCTGACCGGACATTTTTTACCCCTTCCGGGTGCGTTCAGCTTGACAAGAGCGGCAAAAACCACTACTATTGCAGCAGAGGGAGGAGAAGAGATGAAACATGTGATTTTTGGAGAATCCCACGGCCCGGCCATCGGCGTGACGCTCTCCGGCGTCCCGGCGGGCGTTGAGCTGGACCTGGAGGAGATTGCCTTTGAGATGGCCCGCCGCGCGCCGGGCAAAAGCGCCCTGTCCACCGCCCGCAAGGAGGCGGACGCGCCCAAAATCCTTTCGGGCGTGTTTGAGGGCAGCACCACCGGCACGCCCCTGACCGCTGTCATCGAGAACACGGACCAGCACAGCCGGGACTACGCCAAGCTGAAGATTCTGCCCCGGCCCGGTCATGCGGACTACACCGGCTTTCTGCGCTACGAGGGCTACAACGACTACCGGGGCGGCGGCCACTTTTCCGGCCGGCTGACCGCGCCGCTGGTTTTCGCGGGCGCGGTGGCCAAGCAGGTGCTGGCCCTGGAGGGCGTGAAGGTGGGCGCCCACATCCGACAGATTGCGGCGGTGGAGGATTTGCCCTTTGCCGCGGCGGCGGAGCCGCTGGGCACGGATTTGTTCTATAAGCTGGCCCACAAGCCCTTCCCGGTGCTGGACGACCAGCGGGGCGAGGCCATGCAGGCGGCGATTCTGGCCGCAAAGCAGGAGGGCGACAGCGTGGGCGGCATCATTGAGTGCGCGGTGACGGGCCTGCCCGCGGGCATCGGCGCGCCGGACTTCGGAGAGAACGCTGAGGGCATCTTCGCGCAGCACATGTTCGCGGTGCCCGCCGTCAAGGCCATTGGCTTCGGTGACGGCTTCGGCTGCGCAGGACTCCGGGGCAGCGAGATGAACGACCCCATGGTCTTCCGGGGCGGCGAGGTGCGGCTGCTGAGCAACCACAGCGGCGGCATCAACGGCGGCATCACCAACGGCATGCCCATTGTGTTCACCGTGGCCATTCGGCCCACGCCCTCCATCAGCAAGGAGCAGCGGACGGTGAATCTGGACACCTTTGAGGACGCCACCCTCCGGGTGGAGGGCCGTCACGACCCCTGCATCGTCCACCGGGCGGTGCCGGTCATCGAGGCGGCGGCGGCTCTGGCGACCTGCGAGCTGCTGGGCGTGTAGGTCGGGGCTCTGCCCCGAACCCCGGCCAGGGGCTCTGCCCCTGGACCCCGGCAGGGCGCTGCCCTGCACCCGCCGGGGCGCTGCCCCGGTCCCCGGCAGGGGCCGCCGGGCCCCTGCACCCCGAAGCCTGGGGCAACTTGAGTGAAGATGAAAGCAACGGAGAAAGGAAACACCCACGTGAACGAATTGGAAGCGCTGCGCAAGCAGATTGACGAAATTGACCCTCAAATTGTGGCCCTGTACCAGCGGCGGATGGAGATTTGCCGTCAGGTGGGCGAGTACAAGCTGCGCAATCAGATGCCCGTGCTGGACTCCGGCCGTGAGGTGGAGCTGCTGCGGGCGAAGGCGAATCTGGTGGAGAATCAGGAGCTTCGGCCCTATGTCATCGCCCTCTTCGAGCAGATTATGGCCCAGAGCCGCATGATTCAGACCAAGCTCATCAACGCCTGGAGCCCGGCCAAGGAGCGGGCCTATCAGGAGTATCAGGAGGCGCTGCGGTTCCAGCGCTGGTTCCCGGAGTCGGACCGGATCATCTACCAGGGCCAGCCCGGCGCCTACGGCGAGGAGGCGTCCATCCAGTACTTCGGGGAGGACTGCGACCGCACCCCGGCCCGGTCCTTTGAGGGCGTGTTCATCGCCATCCGGGAGGGACTGGGCGGCTACGGCGTGCTGCCCATCGAGAACAGCTCCACCGGGTCCATCAACGCGGTCTACGACCTGCTGGGCAAGTACGGCTGCTTCATCGTGGGCGAGACTACCGTCCATGTGGAGCACTGTCTGGCCGCGGTGAAGGGGGCCAGCCTGGGCAGCATCACGGACGTGTACTCCCACGAGCAGGGCTTCCTCCAGTGCCGGGAGTTTTTGGCGGACTTCCCCCAGTGGAACCAGAACGTGGAGGCCAACACCGCCGCTTCGGCCAAGATGGTGGCTCGGAGCGCGGACCCCGGCAAGGCGGCCATTGCCAGCCGTCGGGCGGCGAAAATCTACGGCCTGGACATCCTGGCCGAGGGCATCAACACCAACAACCACAACTACACCCGCTTTGTGGTGGTGGCGGAGAAGCCCGTGGTGACGGAGAAGGCGGACAAGGTCAGCGTGGTCTTCACCGTGCCCCACACGGAGGGCAGCCTGCACCGGATTCTGTCGGTGTTCGCGGCCAACGGCCTGAACCTGCTGAAGCTGGAGTCCCGTCCCATCCCTGGCAAGGGCTGGGAGTACAACTTCTTTGCGGACTTCACCGGCAACCTCCACAGCGAGGGCATGGAGGCGGTGGTGCATCAGCTCATTGACGAGACGCTGAGCTTCCGCATCCTGGGCAACTACGAAAAGGGGTGACACAATGGACAGAGGCGCTTTAAAGGCACGGGCCAGGGAGGTCCTCAGCGGCAACTGGGGCGTGGCCCTGGTGGTCTTTGTGCTCAACGGCATTATCACAGCGGTGGCGTCCACCATCCTGCCGGGCCTGGGCGGCATTGCCATCTCCGGCCCCATGGAGGCGGGCGTGGACAGCATCTACATGACCCTCCAGCGGGAGGAGGAGCCCAGCGTGGAGCAGCTGTTCAGCGGATTTGAGAACTTTTTGAACACATTTCTCGCGGGCGTCCTGCGGACTGTGTTCGTGTGGCTGTGGACGCTTCTGCTGATTGTGCCGGGAATTGTGGCCTCTTTGGGCTATTCTCAGGTTTTTTACATCCTCAACGACCAGCCGGAGCTGGAGGCCATGGAGGCCCTGCGCGCCTCCAAGGAGCTGATGGACGGCCACAAGCTGGAATACTTCATGCTCCAGCTCAGCTTCCTGCCCTGGATGCTGCTGTGCGTGTTCATCCTTCCGATGTTCTATGTGGTGCCCTACATCAGCGCCACCAACGCGGCGTATTACGACTATCTGCTCTTCAGCAGCGGCATGGTGGAGGAATGAGCGGCCTGCTGGTTCCATGAAGTGAAAAAACAGCGTTGAATCAACCAAATTCAGGTTGGTTCAACGCTGTTTTTGTTGTCTGTTATGGGTTTGTGCCATCTTTTTCATGACCCAACCAGTTTCCTGACTCTATCCGCCAGGAGTCTGAAAGTTTCGGGGGGTTCTTATAGCAAGATGCAAAATTATTTGCACAAAGGAGGGGATGCAGAATCGTTCAGAGCTAGGCGCAGTCCGCAGGGAATCCTGACGGATTTCCAAGGGCTTTACAAAGCGTCCCCCTAAGCGGGTGCAGGGCAGAGTCCTGCCGGGGTTTGGGGCGGAGCCCCAACCTTACAGCCGGGTGGGCACGTGCCAGATGTTGCGGGCGTAGTCGCGGATGGAGCGGTCAGAGGCGAACTTGCCGGACTTGGCGATGTTGACCAGCGCCATCTGGTTCCAGTGCTTCTGGTCGCCGTAGGCGGCGGTGATCTTCTGCTGCTCCTGACGATAGCTCTCGAAGTCCGCCAGCAGCAGGTAGTCGTCGGCGGTGAAGCCCTGGCCGTAGAGCAGGCTGTTGCCGATGTCCTGATAGGTCTTGCCGTCGGCGAAGGTGGACTGACCCAGGGTGTGCATCACGCGGTGCAGGATGGGATTGGAGTTGTAGTACTCGAAGGAGTTGTAGCCGTGGGCCTTCTTGGAGGCGACCTCCTCGGCGTTGAGGCCGAAGATGAAGATGTTGTCGTCGCCCACCAGCTCGTGCATCTCCACGTTGGCGCCGTCCTCGGTGCCGATGGTCAGGGCGCCGTTCATCATGAACTTCATGTTGCCGGTGCCGGAGGCCTCCTTGCCGGCGGTGGAAATCTGCTCGGAGATTTCGGCGGCGGGCATCATAATCTCGGCCAGGGACACGCGGTAGTTCTCCAGGAAGTGGACCTGAAGCCTGTCCTTGCAGACGGGGTCGCTGTTGATGGTGGCGCTCAGGGAGTTGATGAGCTCGATGATGCGCTTGGCCATATAGTAGCCGGGCGCGGCCTTGGCGGCGAACAGGAAGGTGTGAGGCACGATGGCCTTGCCGTCCTGAAGCTCCTGATAGAGATGAATGATGTTCATCACGTTCAGCAGCTGGCGCTTGTACTCGTGGAGGCGCTTGGCCTGCACGTCAAAGATGCTGTCGGGATTGAGCACGATGCCGTACTGCTTCTGAATGTCGGCGGCAAAGGCCAGCTTGTTGTCCCGCTTGATCTTGGACAGGCGGTCCAGCACAGCGGCGTCATCCTTCGCCTTGAGCAGCTTCTCCAGGTCGTCGGGATGCTCCAGATAGCGGTCGTCGCCGTTCACGTCGCAGATGAGCTTGTGCAGCTCGGGGTTGATTTCGGCCAGCCAGCGGCGATGGTCCACGCCGTTGGTGACGTTGGTGAACTTGTAGGGGGTGCGCAGCCAGGCGGTGTGGAACACGTCGTCCTTCAGAATCTGGCTGTGGAGGGCGGCCACGCCGTTGACGGCGAAGCAGGTGGCGATGCACATGTTGGCCATGCGCACGTCGCCGTCCCAGACGATGGCCAGCTCGCGGGCCTTGGTCTCGTCGTTGTGGAAGAAGGCGCGGACCTGCTTCAGGTAGCGCTCGTTGATCTCGCAGATGATCTGCCAGCAGCGGGGCAGCAGGCTTTCCACCAGGGGCTGGGGCCAGTGCTCCAGGGCCTCGGCCAGCACGGTGTGGTTGGTGTAGGCCACGCTCTTGGTCACGATGTCCCAGGCCTGATCCCAGCCGAAGCTGTGCTCGTCCATCAGGATGCGCATGAGCTCGGGAATGACCAGAGTGGGATGGGTGTCGTTGATCTGGATGACGTGCTTCTCAGCGAAGTTGACCAGGGTGCCGTACTGTGCCAGATGCTTGCGCACGATGTTCTGAATCGTGGCGGAGACGAAGAAATACTGCTGCTTGAGACGCAGGCTCTTGCCCTCGTAGTGGTTGTCGGCGGGGTAGAGGACCTTGGCGATGACCTCGGCCTGAGCCTGATTCTCCACGGCCTTCAGGTAGTCGCCGGAGGAGTAGTAGCTCATGTCCACGGGCGCGGGGCTCTTGGCGTCCCACAGGCGCAGGGTGTTGACATGGTCGGTGTTGTAGCCGGCGATGTTCATATCCATGGGCACGGCCAGCACCTCGGTGCCGCCCTCGTACTCAATCTTGAAGCGGCCGAACTCGTCCAGGGTCTGGAGCACCTTGCCGCCGAAGCGGACGGTCTCGGTCTCATCGCGCTTGGGCACCAGCCAGGCGTCGCCCAGCTCCAGCCAGTCGTCGGCCAGCTCCACCTGCTTGCCCTCGACAATCTTCTGACGGAAGATGCCCAGCTGATAGCAGATGGAATAGCCGGTGGCGGGGATGTCCAGAGTGGCCATGGAATCCATATAGCAGGCGGCCAGACGGCCCAGACCGCCGTTGCCCAGACCGGCGTCGGGCTCCAGCTCAAAGAGCTCGGCGGGGTCGAAGCCCAGCTTGCTGATGGCCTTCTTCAGGGGCTCAAGCAGGTTGAGGTTGTAGGCGTTCTTCATCATGGAACGGCCGACCAGGAACTCCATGGACAGGTAGTGGACCTCGCGGGCGTTCTTCTTGTGGTTGCGCTCCTTGGTCTCCACGTGGTTCTCGGACATGATGTCCCGCAGCACCATGGCGCAGGCCTTGAACATGTGGACCTTGGAGGCGTCGGCAGCGGTGCGGCCGAAGTTGCGCAGCAGCTTGCCCTCGATGAGGGAAACCAGCTCAGATTTGGTGTATTTGTGCATAATAGAAATCCTCCGTTGTGACGGCAGTTTGAAAATGCATCGAAAATGAAGCGTTCCCCCAACTTTCCCGGCAAAAAAGCCAGGGCACAATTGGATAAGCGTATTCTAGCATCATTTTTTGTCCGTGTCAATGCGAAGGAGGGGCAAAAAGGGCACCCAAGTGCTGAAAAAGGGGACACCAAACGGTGTCCCCTTGTGAGAAATATCCAGTTTTTGTGGGGAAAGCCCCTTTTCGACGGTTATTCCTCGGTGATTTTGTTGTAGATGGCCAGGTACTCGTCCGCGCTCTTCTCCCAGCTGAAGTCGTAGGACATGCCGCGCTTCATCAGGCCGCTCCAGGAGTCCTTGTCGTTGTAGAACACCGTGATGGCGCGATAGACGGCGTCGAGCATATCGTCGGCGTTGATGTTGCCGAAGGTGAAGCCCAGACCCTCCTGGGTCTCGGGGTTGTAGGGAGGCACGCTGTCGCGCAGGCCGCCGGTGAGGCGCACCACGGGCACGGTGCCGTAGCGCATGGCGAACATCTGAGTCAGGCCGCAGGGCTCGGCCACGCTGGGCATGAGCATGATGTCGGCGCCGGAGTAGATGTGGCTGGCCAGAGAGGCGTTGTACTTGATGTTGGCGCTCACGCGGCCGGGATACTGCTTCGCGGCGTTGCGGAAGAACTCCTCAAAGCCCCACTCGCCGGTGCCCAGGACCACGAACTGCACGTTGGCCTCCATCATGCGGTGGAAGACGTTGGTGATGAGGTCGTAGCCCTTGTGGCCCACCAGGCGGGAGATGCAGGCGATGATGGGCACGTTGGGGTCAACCTTGAGGCCCAGCTCCTCCTGGAGCGCCGCCTTGCACTTGGCCTTGCCGCCCAGGTCATCGACGGAGTAGTTGGCGACGATGTTCTCATCGGTGGCGGGGTCATTGGCCTTCATGTCCAGACCGTTGAGGATGCCTGCCATCTTGTAGTAGTTGTCGGTGATGACGCCCTCCAGGCCGTGAGCGTAGAAGCTGTACTGCAGCTCGTTGGCGTAGGTGGGGGAGACCGTGGTGACGTAGTCCGAGGCGTAGATGGCACCCTTCATCAGGTTCACGTCCCCGTAGTAGCTCAGCAGGCGCTCGTTGAAGTGACCGGCATCCAGACCGAACACGTCCTCCATGATGGAGCGGCCGAAGCGGCCCTGGTATTCGATGTTGTGGATGGTGTACACGCTCTTGGTCTTGGTGAGCTGGGGAATCATGAAGCGGAAATCGTTGAGGTAGATGGGCACCAGGGCGGTCTCCCAGTCATTGGCGTGAATGACATCGGGGGACCAGTCAATCTGGGCGGGAACCTCAATGACCGCTCTGGAGAAGTAGGCGAAGCGCTCGCCGTCGTCGTAATGGCCGTAGAGGCCGTTGCGCTTGAAGTAGGTCTCGTTGTCCACGAAGTAGTAGGTCACGCCGCCGCGCTCCAGCTGGAACAGACCGCAGTAGGAGCTGCGCCAGCCCAGGCGGAAGTAGAAGTACTTGACAAACGTCATCTGGCTGCGCCACTGGTCGCCGATGCCGGCATAGAGGGGCAGAATGACCCGCACGTCGTTGCCCAGCTCCGCCAGAGCGGGGGGCAGGGAGGCTGCCACGTCGGCCAGACCACCGGTTTTGATGAACGGAGCCACTTCAGAAGCCACGAAGAAGATTTTCATAAGGGTGCCTTCCTTTCTTTTCTGCTTGATACACGCCTCCGGGTGCGGTGCGACACCCGGGGACGGGGGATTGGTGAAGACGGGGACCGACAGCTGAGCCGGTCCCCGTCAGGAATGGAAGCGCCCGCAGGGGCTCCCAGAAACGGGTCCGTCAGCCGGTGGAGGGGCGGCGGTTGGGGACAGTTACACCTTGCTGCCCTTGCCCAGGAGCAGAGGATAGCTCTCCGCTCCGCCCAGGGTGGAGTTGGCGGAAATGCTGACGCTCTTGTCGGCGATGACATAGTTGAGGGCGGTGTTCTCGCCGACCTCGACGTCCTTCATGAGCACGCAGTTCTTGACCACGCAGCCCTTGCCGATCTTGACATTCCGGAAGAGGATGGAGTTCTCCACCACGCCCTCGATGATGCAGCCGTCGGAGACGATGGAGTTGGTCACGCGGCTCTCGGGGGAGTAATAGGTGGAAGCGTCGGTGCGGTCCTTGGAGAAGATGGGACGCTCGGGCGTGAACAGGTCAGCCAGAACAGCGGGCTCCAGCAGCTCCATGGAGCGCTTGAAGTAGGACGCCACGGAGGTGATGCGGGAGGCATAGCCCTCGAAGACGTAGGGGCAGATCTTCAGCTTGCTGGCGTTGGGCAGCAGGACATGCTTGATCATGGAGTAGAAGTTGCTGTGGGTGGCAGCTTCCTTGACCTGCTTGAGCAGGAAGTCCTTGCTCATGATGTAGATGTTCAGGTCCTCCTGGCCGACGGGCTCATCGGGACCGTGAACGATGTCATACTGACCGTCCTCCTTGGCCACATAGTACACGGTGCACTGAGGCTCGCCGGTGTACTTGCTGGTGACCACGGGGGTGATGTCGGCGCCGGAGGCGATGTGGGCGTCGAAGACCTTGTGCAGGTCGATGTTGATGGCCACGTCGCCGTCGGCCAGCAGGATGTACTCCTGCTTGATGTCGGCCACATAGCTGCCCAGGTTGGCCAGAGCCTCAACGCGGCCTCTGGGGTTGCCGGAGCCGGGCTTCTGGGAGAAGGGGGGCAGCAGGCGCAGGCCGCCGCGCTTACGGGCCAGGTCCCAATCCTTGCCGGACTCGACGTGGTCGAGCAGGGATTGATAGTTCTCCTGGAGCACCAGGCCCACATCAGCGATGCCGGCGTTGGTCATGTTGGAGAGCATGAAGTCAATGAGACGATAGCGTCCGCCGTAGGGCACGGAGGACATGGAACGAACCGCGGTCAGCTCGTTCAGATTGGACTCATAGTTGGACCGATTGGTGAAAATAATCGCATGAAGGTTAGTCAGCATTATTTGTCACCGCCTTTCTTCTCAGGATAGAGCATGGCACCGGCTTCGATTTCGGCACCGGGGGCGATTTCCACACCCTTGCCGACGACGGCAACCTTCTTGTTGGGGTCATCATAGACCTGGTCGGAGCCCACATGGGCACCGGCGCCGATGACCACGTCCTCAGCCAGGATGGCGTACTCGACGGTGGCGCCGGGCAGGATCTTCGCGCCGGGCATGACCACGCTGTAGCGCACGATGGCGCCGTGACCGACCTCGACGGAGTCGGAGATGATGGAGTTCTGGATGTCGCCGTCAATGATGCAGCCACTGGAGATGAAGGAGTGGTTGATGCTGGCGTGCTCCTGAATCAGGTGAGGCGGACGGATGGGGTTCCGGGCCCACAGCGGCCACTTCTGGTCGTAGACGGACAGGTCGCCCTCGGGGTCGAGGATGTCCATGTTGGCGTCCCAGAGGGAGTTGATGGTGCCCACGTCCTTCCAATAGCCGTTGAAGCGGTAGACCATCATGGTCTCACCGGCGTTGAGCATATTGGGGATGATGTTCTTGCCAAAGTCGTTGGAGGAGTTGGGGTCAGCCTCGTCCTCGACCAGGTACTTGCGCAGCTTGCTCCAGGTGAAGCAGTACACGCCCATGGAGGCCAGGTTGCTCTTGGGATGGGCGGGCTTCTCCTCGAACTCATAGATGGAGTCGTCGTCCCGGACGTTCATGATGCCGAAGCGCTTGGCCTCCTCCATGGTGACGGTGAGCACGGAGATGGTGGCGGCGGCGTTGCGCTCCTTGTGGATGGCCAGCATCTCACGGTAGTCCATCTTGGAGATGTTGTCGCCGGAGAGCACGAAGACGTACTCGGGGTCATACTGGTCAATGAAGCCGATGTTCTGATAGATGGCGTTTGCGGTGCCCTTGTACCAGGACCCGGCGTCACCGGCGAGGGTGTAGGGGGCCAGGGAGTGCAGGCCGCCGTTGGCGCGGTCCAGATCCCAGGGCTCGCCGTTGCCCAGGTAGACATTCAGCTCCAGGGGCTGATACTGAGTCAGCACGCCCACGGTGTCCACGCCGGAGTTGACGCAGTTGGAGAGGGGGAAGTCGATGATGCGATACTTACCACCGAAGGGGACGGCAGGCTTGGCCACGTTCTGGGTCAGCGCGTAGAGACGGCTGCCCTGACCGCCGGCCAGCAGCATTGCCACACATTCTTTTTTCATGAATTGGTTCACCTCAACATCAAATAGTCTTTCGGCCTCACCTCCCGGGCGCAGGGGAACGGCGCGGGGGCTGATAATCTTCGGGATAGACGCCGAGCCTCGCAAAAGCGCGGACAGCTTCGCGAAACTGGCGGCAATCGGTCAGAAATCAGACCGCACGGCGCTCAGATGCGCCTGAAAGGGGAAACACTTTGCTGCCCTGGAGGGGAGGAGGCGTCCGCTCCGGAGGGCTGGGGCGCCGATTCCGGCCGCCGCAGCACGCAAATCCTGTCCGACCTGGGGAGGGACGGAAAACGGTGCGTTTGGCTGCCGGGATGAGCCGCCGCTCAGCCCTTCGGGTTGGAGTGCATCCACCCTTCCCTTGTATCCGGCCCGGGGGCCGATTTACAACATAAGAAATAGATTGGAGACCGTTTGTCTCACATTTTCCGCCGGGTGCTGCGCAGCAGCATACTTGTGGCGGGCGGCACCAGGAGCTCCAGCACGCCCTCGCGCACGATGACCACGCCGGTGCTGCCCCGGCCCTGTCCTCCGAACTCCCACTCGTCGGTGGAGAAGAGGACCTCGTAGGCGGTTTTTTCCACCGGCAGGGCCAGGTGCTGCGCCTCCGAGGAGAAGCAGGCCACGCACAGGTACTCCTTGTTGCCCTCCCGGATGCTCTGCACCACCGTCTGGTCAAAGCCCCGGTCCCGGATGACCTCCCGGCGCTGGGCGCTGCGGGCGCGCCAGAGGGCGCTGGTGGTCAGGTAGAGGGCGTTGGCGCGGCGGAAGAAGCGCTGCTGGTCCCGGTAAAAGTTCATCTCCAGCAGGTGCCAGTCCAGGCTCTGGAGGCAGTTCCAGCTGTTCCACTGCCCGAACTCCGTGCCCATCATGGTCAGCTTCTGACCCGGCTGCGCCAGCAGGAAGAGGTAGAAGGCCCGGGCGTAGGCGAACTTTCGCTCCGGCTCGCCCGGCATCCTGGCCACCAGGGACGGGTGGGGCGCCGAGACGATGTCGTGGGAGATGGGCAGGGTGCACAGGGGCGTGGGAGGCGGCGCGCAGGAGAGAATCGGGTCCTCGCGCTCCGGGTCCGCGATGCGCTGGAGCATCTGCTCGGTCCAGCTGGCGTTCCAGTAGTGGCCGCGGTGGGCCACCGAGGGGGAGCCGACGCTCTCCCAGCGGAAGGGGAAGGTCTCCTTGAGCGAGCGCTTCACGCGCCGCAGGAAGCTGGGCTCCATCTCGCCCAGGCTGGTGTAGAAGAAGCCGTCCAGGTGGAACACCCGCATCCAGAAGAAGATGGAGGACACGGCGAAATTTTCCACCGGGGGGCGGGAGAAGTCGAACTGCTCCAGCTCCACGTCGGGCTGACCCGGTGCGGGGGTGCCGTAGCAGGGGGTGCCGTCGAAGCAGCCCAGCCCGAACACGGCGGTGGAGAAGTGGAGGGACGTGCAGTCCATCACCACGCTGATGCCGGCCTGATGGAGCTGGTCCACCAGGTACATGAAGTCCGTGGGCGTGCCGAAGCGGGAGGTGACGGCGTAGAGGCCGCTCTCCTGATAGCCCAGGCTCTCGTCGTCGGGGTGCTCGCCCACGGGCAGGAGCAGGATGCCGGTGTAGCCCATCTCCTTGACGTAGGGGACCAGGTAGCTGGCGATGGTGCGGTAGTTGATGACCTCGCCCTCGCCGCTGCGGCGCCAGGAGCCCAGATGCACCTCGTAGGTGTTCACAGGCCGGTCACGGCCCACCATGCGCTCGCGGTAGGCGGTCCAGTGCTCGTCGTGCCACTGGTAGCCGCTCAGGTCGTAGAGCTTGGAGGTGCCCTGCGGGCGGGTGGCGGCGTGAAAGGCGAAGGGGTCGGCCTTGAGGCGCCATTCCCCGGTCAAGGTCATTACCGCGTACTGATAGTTGTCATATTGCTGCAAATCTGGGATAAACAGATACCAAATGCCGCCGTGAGAGCGGGACATGGGGTGACGCTGGCTGTCCCAGCCGTTGAAGTCGCCCACCACGGAAACCGCTCTGGCGTTGGGTGCCCAGACCCGGAACATCCACCCCTCCTGGCCGAACTGCTGAGCGGGGTGGGCGCCCATGAACTCGTAGCAGTCATAGCAGCCGGGCACCGAGAGCTGCCGCCTGACCGAGGCGGTGGGGGCGTGAGGCTTCAGACGCATGGCGAATCACCCAAAGTGTTTTGTAAAAAGACGGAGGGGGCTGTCTGGAATGGTCACAGAAGTGGAATGATAAGCCCCACCAGCTTTGTTCAAATTATACAATACGATTTTCTGTGCGTCAAGATGGTTTCCCAGAAAAACGACAAAATTTCAAAAAGTAATTACTCAAACGGGGGGAGAGAAACCGCGCACGCCCCGTGGAGGGCGGCACGGTCTGTGAGAAGGCGGGATTGGGGGGTCTCAGCGGTAGCGCTCCAGCATCCGGGCGATTTCGCCCTCGGCGGCCTCCACCTCCTGCCGCAGCAGGCGGGCGCTGACCCGCACGGCGCCGTGGCCCAGGATGATGACCTGCTCCAGGGCGTCGGAGGTGGCCACCCGCACCCGGTGATGCCGGGCGATGGCGTAGGTGGTCTTCTCGATGTACATGTCGGCGGTTTCCGCCTGCTTTGTGTACACCACATAGATTCCGCCCCGCTTTTCCACACTTCCGGGGTTGTTTTTGACGCGGTAGGCGTCGAAGACGAGGATGAGGCCGCAGCCGGCCCAGCCCTGGTAGTTGCACAGGATGTCGATGAGGGCCTCCCGGGCCGACTCCAGGTCCGTCCGGGCCAGGCGCTTCAAATCCTCCCAGGCGAAGATGATGTTGTAGCCGTCCACCAGCAGGTATTCCTGCACGGGCTGGAGGTCCTGAATCATTTTGATGCGCTGCTCCGGGTACTGGTCCAGGGTGACGGCGCGTTTGGCCGCGGGCCGGAAGGAGCGCTCCTTCATGGGTCCGTAGGTGCGCTCAAAGATGGCCAGCAGCTCCTTGTCGCTGGCGGCGGGAGCGGCTCCGCCCCGGCGGATGACCTGGGGGGCCGCTTCCTCCTCCTCCGGCGGAGCGAGAACACCGCTGGTGTCCAGATGGGCGTGCTCCTTCACCTGGTCCCACCGGACGACGGTGCCCGCGCCGTGGGAGCAGAAGACGGAGTCCGGGGTGTTCTCCAGGTCGGCGGCAGGGTCGTAGTGGGCGGCCTCCACCACCTCCTCCTGATTGTGACAATCCCGATACCCGGCCAGCTGACAGCTCAGCCGCCCCCGGCCCTTGGTATAGGAAGCCACCTCCGCGGCGTAGTCCCCCAGAGCGGCTACCGGCACCAGACCCGAGAGAATCGCCCGGTCCGGCTCCACCACCGGGTCCTCCAGCTCCGCCCAGCGCTGCTGGAGGTCGCTCATGCCCCGTCCCAGGGCCTCCGGCGGCAGCTCCAGCCGGAAGCGGTACCAGGGCTCCAGCAGTCGGGCCGGGGCATGCATCAGGCCGTTGCGCACGGCCCGGTAGGTGGCCTGGCGGAAGTCGCCGCCCTCGGTGTGCTTGAGGTGGGCGCGGCCGGTGAGCAGGGTGATTTTCACGTCCGTGATGGGCGCGCCGATGAGCACGCCCTTGTGCTCTTTTTCCTCCAAATGGGTGAATATGAGCCTCTGCCAGTTCAAATCCAGCACATCCTGACCGCAAGCGCTCTCCAGCACCAGCCCGGCACCCCGCTCCAGAGGCTCCAGCAGCAGGTGCACCTCCGCGTAGTGGCGCAGGGGCTCGAAGTGGCCGATGCCCACGGCGGGGCCGGTGATGGTCTCCCGGTAGACGATGCGGCCCGGCCCAAAGCGCACGTCCAGACCGAAGCGCTCCTGTATCAGCGCTCGCAGCACCTCCAGCTGCACCTGGCCCATGAGCTGCACCCGGAGCTGGGCGGCGGCTTCGTCCCAAACCAGATGGAGCAGGGGGTCCTCCTCCTCCAGCTCCCGCAGGCGCAGGAGCACGGTGTGGGGGTCCGCGTCCCGGGGCAGAATCAGCTCGTAGGTGAGCACCGGCTCCAGCACCGGTGCGACCTGACCGGCCTCCGCGCCCAATCCCTGACCGGGCCGGGTGTGGCTCAGACCCGTGACGGCGCAGACCGTGCCCGCCTCCGCCTGGGGCAGGGCGGTGAACTTCGCGCCGGAGTAGAGGCGAATCTGGTCCACCTTCTCCGTCCATTCCTCCCCCTTTTCCGTCACGCCGGACAGAGGCGCTCTGGCCTTGAGCGTGCCGCCCGTTACCTTTAAATAAGTCAGCCGCTTGCCCTGGGCGTCCCGGGCGATTTTGAACACCCGCGCCCCGAAGCGTTCCCCCCACCGGGGAACGGGCGCGAAGCGCTCCAGACCCCCGAGGAAGGCGTCCACGCCCTCCAGCCGCAGGGCGGAGCCGAACCAGCAGGGGAACAGGCTCCGGCGCTGGACGGCGGCGGCGATTGCCTCGTCGGAGAGGGTCCCGGCGTCCAGATAGGCCTCCATCAGCGCCTCGTCGCACAGGCTCAGCTCCTCCAGCCAGACCTCCCGGTCGGAGGCGTCAAAGGGGACGCAGTTCTCGTCCAGCCGCACGCGCAGCTGGGACAAAACCCCGTCGCGGCCCGCTCCGGCCAGGTCCATTTTGTTCACAAACAGGAACACAGGCACCTCATAGCGCCGCAAAAGCCGCCAGAGGGTTTCCGTGTGGCTCTGCACGCCGTCCGTGCCGCTGATGACCAGGATGGCGCAGTCCAGCACCTGGAGGGCGCGCTCCATCTCGGCGGAGAAGTCCACGTGCCCCGGTGTATCCAGCAGGGTGACGTTCAGGTCCCCAATCTGGAGCTGGGCCTGCTTGGAGAAGATGGTGATGCCCCGCTGCCGCTCCAGGGCGAAGGTGTCCAGAAAGGCGTCCCCGTGGTCCACCCGGCCCAGGGTCCGCAGGGCGCCGCTGCGGTAGAGCAGGGCCTCGGAGAGGGTGGTTTTGCCC
>CACZUK010000046.1 GCA_902784305.1 Oscillospiraceae bacterium
TGTAGTCGTAGTAGAGGTTGAACACCCGGTTGCCCTTGGGCTTGATGGACTTGGGGCCGACCTCGGACTTTCCGCTGTTGAAGGTGTAGTTTGTGTAGGGATTGGCACCGCTGGAGCCGGGGTGCAGCGCGCTGTACGACGCGTCCTGGTTCAGGGTCAGGTAGTCCCCGGCCACGGTGACGTCGGTGTCCACCGTTCCGGTGAGGGTGAAGGAGTCCGCGCACTCGTAGTGGCGCTGCTCCTCCGGGAGACCAGCGGCGTCCGTGGAGAGCTGCCGCCACACCACGATGGAGTAGGGGACGGGTTCCGTCTTCGGCGCCCATTTGGCGTAGATTCTCACGTTGTCCCGGGTGTCGTCCAGGAAGAGCCTGCCGCTGGTGACCTGCACGCCGTAGGCCGCGCCCTGCGTGTTGTCAAAGTCTGCCAGGAAGCTGCCGTTTTCGTCCGTCAGCTGGGGCCCTTTGCCGTTTTGACTGTCCTTTCCTTCGTATTCCACGTCCAGATACCAGCCCTGGAAGTCGTAGCCGGGGCGGTCCGGGATGTAGGCGGACAGGTTGGTGGGGCCTGAGTCGGCCTGGAAGGAGAAGGGCGGGAAGTATTTGGCGCTGGTGCCCGCGTTGCCGGACACCGGAGTCAGCCAGCGGACCGCCTTGAACAGGGGGTAGAGGTCCGTGGAGGACTTGGTGAGCCGATAGGAATCCTCGGCTCCGTCGGGAATCTTGCCGCCCGCCGGGATGGTTCCGGCCGCCGGGGCGGTATCCGCATCGGTCCACCCGTAGAATTCGTAGGCGGGGAAGGCGTTGTTGCCCTGGGCGTCGGAGTAGCCGGTCTGGTAGTCCTTGAGCTGAATGGACTGGCCGTTCTGACTGGGGAGAGTCACCGTGCGAATCACCGGGGAGTCAAAGCTCCCGGCGCTGGCATAGTAGCCGTGGAAGCGCACGGTCATCAGCTGGGAGAATTTGGCGTACAGGCGCACGGAGCTGACGCCCGCCGGGGGATTGGGATGGTCGAAGTCGAAGCGCTGGCTCACCAGGGGAGGCGTGCCGTCCGACGCGGGCTGCTCGCTGCTCTCGGTGTCCTCAGCGTACCAGCCCACAAAGGTGGCCTCCGCGTCCTTGGGGTGGACCGGGTTCTGGGGCGCGGTCAGCTTCTCTCCGCCCTTGATGGTCACGGAGGAGGTGGTGTCGCCCTCTTCAGTCTCGAACATGTATTCAATCCGGGAGCCGGAGTCGTTGTAGGAGTAGAAGGTGTAGGTGCACAGACTCGTCACATTCTCCACAATCAGGTACACACTGAAGCCCCGGGCGGGGAAGCGGATGGTGTGCCCCTTGACGGTGAAGCTGCTGACCTGCTCCACGGAGCCGTCGTCCCGCAGGTGCCAGACCTCCAGCTTCTTTTTGCCGCTGATGCCTTTGTTCTGGATGGCGACCTCCACGCTCTGGCCCTCGCCGGGCTGGAAGTCGGCCTTGCCGTCCTTAATTGTAATATCGTAAGCGGCAAGGGTTTTCATTTTATCCCCGGAGGGATTCTTTTTCACCTTGCCCGGGTCGCTGTACTGGCCGGAAACGTCGTCCGCCTCGGCTTTGGCCCCCTTGGGCAGCAGGCCGGACAGGGTCACGCCCTCCGCCTCCAAAGTCTGGTCCCGGAAGCCGGTGTCCCACACCAGGCCGATGTCGTCGCCCTCCCGGAAGGCGGTGGGGGTGCCGGCGTCCTCAGCGGAGAACAGGTCCCGCTTGCTCTTGCCGCCGCTGAGCTTCCGGGCGGCCACGCCCACGCGCTCGTCGGCGCTCTCCTGGGCGCTGAGCCCATCGGAGGACTGCTCACGGCCCACCCAGAACTTCACGTCGTAGTCGGGCCGCTGCTTCTCCGTGACCTTCACGGTGAAGGCGCGCAGCTTCTCCACGCCCGCCTCGGGGGTCTCTATGTTGGCGCTGCGGACCTCGGCCTTCAGGTGCCGGGGACCGTAGACGCGCACCGTCTCCCCCTGGCAGTCCCAGCTCTTGAGGGGCTTCGCCACGCCCGTCAGGCCCAGCCGGGCGAACTCCTCTGTCTCGAAGCGGAGCTTGACGCCCTTCTTCTTCCGGGTCTCGTTCTCCAGCTTCACCCTGGTGAAAATGGTGTCCGGGAGGCGCTCTTTGGCCTTTTTGCGCCGCTCCTTCAGGTCCTTCTGCCATTTTTCGGTGGCCTTTGCGTCGTAGAGCGCCGCCTCCAGGATGTCGGAGGCGCCCTCGGAGACCACGTCCGTTTCAATGGTCACCTGCACGGGGACCTTTGGCTGCACCGCCTTCCCCTTGTGGGTCAGGGAGAGGTCCAGCAGCTTCGTGAAGAGGACAAAGTCGTCCTCCTCCACCTTGAGGCCGCTGTGGAGGTCGAAGCTGACCTGCTCCAGGGCGTCCTTGCTCAGGAACTTCTCGGTTTTGTAGGGCCGGTGCTTGTTTTCGGGCAGCTTTTGCTCCTTTTTGGTCAGCGCCCGGTTGAGCTCCACCAGGGACAGCTCCGTCCCCTCGGGCAGCTCCGCCTCCTCGGGATAGGCGACGGTGACGGTGTAGGTCACCCCGTCCACGCACTTGAGGGAGGCGCGCAGCTCCCGCAGGACCGGGCCCTGCTCCTGCTCTCGGGCGCTCTTCTCCCCGGAGTCGTCGGGCTGCTCGTCCTCGTCCTCGTCCGCGTCCACGTCCCTGGAGGAGCCGTCGGACGGTTCCCCGTCCTTCTTCCCTTCGTCAGAGGACACGTCCCTGGACGGGGCGTCCTCCTTCCCGGACTTGTCCCCGGGGGAGTCGTCGGTCTTGTCTCCGGCGTCCTCATCGGACCCGGATTTCTCGTCCGCCTTCTCCTTTTCGTCGTCCTTGCCGACATCCCCGGATTTGGACTTGCCCTCGTCCTTGGGGGCGTCCTCCTCCGCGTCCTGCTTGCCGGACGACTTTTCCGGCTTGTCAGCGTCCTGCTTGCCGACCGACTTTTCCGGCTTGTCAGCGTCCTCATCCGCGTTCTCGGACTGAACGGAGACCTGGGAGGCGTTGCCGGACGCCTCCTGCGACCCCTTGTGGGCCGCGGCGACGGAGGGCATGACGATGCTGAACGTCATGGCCAACGCCATCAACAATGCAAGAAATCTCTTCATAGCTCGTTCAACCTCTCTACCTGAAAATGACAAAAAACGGTGCCGCCGATGGATTTCTACCCCAAAGAAGATGGAAAAGTTTCCATCCAATCCGGCCGGGCCGGAGGGCGGCGGCCTTCCGGACACAAAAACCGCGGCTCGGCGTCAGAGCGCCGGGCACCGGATGCTTTCGTCTGCTTGAGCCGATAATTTTACAGCTTTATTGTACTACAAAAGCCCTGGAGAGTCAACATTATTGTTTACATTGGAAGAAATTGTAACCAGTCTCCGGGGGCGGCCGTTCGCCTCTCCGCCGAGGGGGCGATCTGGGGGTCGCGCCGGGTCAAACTGAGACAATTTGTCAAGGAAAAGCCGGCCGCGCGCCGGGGAAAAACCGCCTGTCAGGAACTTTTCAAAAACCGGAAAATTATAGTGACTTTTTCAAAGCAATGTGGTATACTGGGAGGGAATGAAGAGAGCTGCCCCTTTTTTGAAGGGAAACGCCCTTGTGAACGGCTGAAACAGCCCCAAAGCTTTAGAATAAGGAGGAATCATCATGCCTGCTAAGAAAACGGACCCCGAGAAGACAGCCGCTGTGACCGAGGAGACCGCCGAGAAGAAGGCCCCCGCCAAGCGCACCCGCAAGGCTGCCGCCCCCAAGGCCGAGACCGCCGAGAAGAAGGCCCCCGCCAAGCGCACCCGCAAGGCCGCCGCCCCCAAGGCTGAGACCGCCGAGAAGAAGGCCCCCGCCAAGCGCACCCGCAAGGCCGCCGCCCCCGTGGAGGAGGCTCCCGTGGCCGCTCCCGTGGTGGAAGAGGCTGTGGTGGAGGCCGCTCCCGTGGTGGAAGAGGCTGTGGTGGAGGCCGCTCCCGTGGCCGAGGAGCCCAAGGTGGAAGTGCCCGTGGTCGAGGCCCCCGTGGAGGCCGCTCCCGTGGCTGAGGAGCCCAAGGTGGAGGTGCCCGTGGTCGAGGCCCCCGTGGAGGCCGCTCCCGTGGTCGAAGCGCCCGTGGAGGAGCCCGTGGCCGAGGAAGCGCCCCCCGCGCCCCCCGCGCCCCCCATGCCCGAGCCCCGGCGCAGCGTGGCCTTCATCGGCTCCGAGTGCTATCCCTTTGTCAAGACCGGCGGTCTGGGCGATGTCATGTATGCCCTGCCCAAGGCCCTCATCAAGCAGAACTGCGACGTGAAGGTGATTCTGCCCCGCTATAAGTGCATCCCCTGGAAGTTCCAGGAGAAGATGGTCTACCGCGGCGCGTTCCAGATGGACCTGTGTGCCGACGGGCGCTCCTACTATGTGGGCATTATGGAGTATGTGTGGGACGGCGTGGTCTATGACTTCATCGACAACGAGGAGTTCTTCAGCGACGGCAAGCCCTACACCAACCTGGTGGACGACATCCCCAAGTTCTGCTACTTCGCCAAGGCCGCGCTGGCCGCGCTGAACTATATGGACTGGATTCCCGACATCATCCACTGCCACGACTGGCAGGCGGCTCTGGTGCCCGTGATGCAGCGCACCCTCTTCGCCGACACCCCCGTGAACCGCGCCAAGAGTGTGCTGACCATCCACAACCTGCGCTTCCAGGGCATCTACAACATCCCCACCATCCAGTACTGGACCGGTCTGCCCGACTATGTGTTCAATAAGGATGTGCTCAAGCAGGGCTACGAGGACGCCAACATGCTCAAGGGCGGCCTGGCCTATGCCGACATGATCTCCACCGTCAGCAACACCTACGCCTGGGAGATTCAGACCCCGTTCTTCGGCGAGAAGCTGGACGACCATCTGCGTTATCACAGCGGCAAGCTGCGCGGCATCGTCAACGGCATCGACGTGGAGCAGTGGGACCCGGCCACCGACGCCCGTCTGGCCACCAACTATGACCTGGGCAACGTGCTGACCAACAAGCGCGGCAATAAGAAGGCCCTCCAGGAGTCCCTGGGCATGGTGCAGGACGACCACATGTTCGTCATCGGCCTGATTTCCCGCCTGACCGACCAGAAGGGTCTGGACCTCATCAACTATATCCTGCCCTCCCTCATCGACGGCCACACCCAGGTGGTGGTGCTGGGCACCGGAGACGCCAAGTACGAGGACAGCTTCCGCTACTACGAGAACACCTACAAGGGCACCGTCTCCTCCAGCATTATGTACGACGAGGGCCGCGCGCACCTCATCTACGCCGGCGCCGACGCCCTGCTGGTTCCCTCCCTGTTTGAGCCCTGCGGCCTGACCCAGCTCATCGCCATGCGCTACGGCACCGTGCCCATCGTCCGCGAGACCGGCGGTCTGAAGGACACCGTGGAGCCCTACAACGTCAACACCAATGACGGCAATGGCTTCACCTTCGACCGCTACGAGGCGGGCCTGCTGCTCGACGCCATCAACCGCGCCAAGACCCTGTACTTCACCAACCGCTGGTGCTGGGACGAGATGGTCCAGCGCGATATGGACAAGGACGTCAGCTGGGAGGCCAGCGCCCTCAAGTACCGCAATATGTACCTGGAGCTGAAGCCTTAATCAATCGCTTCGCCCGTCGTCGGCCCCGACGTGGAACGGGATTTCATACCCATGAGGCCGACGAGGGAAAAAAGTGCCTCATACAGTAAATGGGTTTCCATCGTGGAGGCTGCTGAAGCCTGAGCAAATTTCTGAAAAGTTCTGATTTTGCTTTTCTAAAGGCTGCTCTGGAGCGGTATTTTGCAATAAAACGAAAACTCCCGTGGAGGCTGATTGCTTCGTCAGCTTCCGCGGGGGTTCCTTTTTTGCCCGCCGGGAGAATGTCGCCGGACGCAGCCTGTCTGTTTCCGTCTGTCATCACAGAAATGGTTCGGATAACGATTGATAAATCTTTAAAATGGAAACAAATGACAAAATTGTCAAGATGACTATGATGGAAAATACGGCTGGTCTTGTTGACAAAAGTGACAACACAGGCTAAAATAATTACCATGAGTAGAGAGAGTTGACGCGGAGAGGGCGGCTGACCGCCTCCGAAAGCACCGGAGCGTTCAGTTTTATACCAGATTTGAGGCGGGAGGGGTTCGTTATGGTCACAATCGACACCATCCGCAGGCGCTACGGCGTACACATCTGCCGCCGCTGCATCAATGAGGAGTACCATTTGCAGCTTAACCCGGAAAATTGCATTTACGACTGCTATTATCCCCGGAAATGCCCCAGATGCGGAAAAATAGGGAACATTGTCACGGGATTCCGGCTCAGCGGCAAGGCAAAGCAGCTTTTTCTGTCCCCCCTGGGCGGAAAGGGGCCGTCCGAATGATTTTCCACTGTGCAGACACGGCGAACGAATGAATGAGGAAAGCACCATCTCAGAACGGGATGGTGCTTTCTGCTTGCAATCTTCGACAACATCTGTTAGAATAGCCTTGGCGCTGTCCGCGGCGGTTGGCCCCCGTATCAGGGGGTGAACTTTCTTTGCCCCCTGTCCACAGGAAAGGGGGCGGTCTGTATGGTGACATATAGTGACCTGTTTCAGTACTCGCTCGTTCTCATCGGCCTTGCCGGTGTGATTCTGGCGTATGTGAATACAAAGAGAAAGTAACCGCCCCGGCCTAGCATCCGTTGGGCGGTTACTTCCTTTAACCAGCGGGGGCTGACCGTCAACGGGCAGCGCCTTTTTCCATTGCCTATTATACCCTGTTTTCGCGCTCCTGTCAACTGCGGTGGGAGCGCTTTCGGTCAAAAAGAAGCAACCGCCCCGGCCGACCATCCGTTGGGCGGTTACTTTCTAACCAAAAACGGGGGCTGACCGTCAACGGGCAGTTCCTCTTCTCATTGTTTATGATACCCTGTTTTAGCGCTCCTGTCAACTGCGGCGGGAGCGCTTTGCGTCAAATGCGCTTGAACTCCGCCACCGCCGCGGCCTTGTCCTTGGCGCAGAACACCGCGCTGCCGCTGACCAGAACCGTCGCGCCCGCCTCGATGCACTGAGGCGCGGTGGTGGCCGCCTTGACGCCGCCGTCCACGCTCAGGTCGATGTCCAGACCCCGGCGCTGACACTCCGCGCGCAGCTTGCGCAGCTTGTCCAGAGCGGTGGGGTTGAAGGCCTGACCGCCGTGGCCGGGCTGCACGCCCATGACCAGCACCAGGCTCAGACCCTCCAGAAACGGGAACACGCACTCCGCCGGGGTGTCCGGGTTGATGGCTATGCCCGCCTGGCAGCCGTAGGCGCGAATGGCGGCGCTGGTGGCCCGGATGCTGTCGGAGCACTCCACATGGAAGGTGATGCAGTTGGCACCCGCGTCCACAAACTGCTTGACGTATTTCAGCGGGTTCGTAATCATCAGGTGTACATCCATAAAGGCGTGGGGCAGGGCGTTGTGGAGGCCCTCCAGCACCGGCAGACCGAAGCTCAGGTTGTCCACAAAGTGACCGTCCATCACGTCGAAGTGAATCATGTCCGCGCCCGCGTCCAGCACCTCACGGCAGTCCTCGCCCAGCCGGGAAAAGTCGGCGGAGAGGACGGAAGGACTCAGTTTTACCATTTTTATACCTCGTTTCGGGGGGAAGCGCCCCCTCCGACGCAGGGCCGGAGGGGGACGAAAGGGTTCAGGAAATTACTTGCCCACAAAGGCCTTGGTGACGTTGACGATGTTCTCCGCGCACAGGCCGAACTGCTTGAGCAGCGCGCCCGCGGGGCCGGAGTGACCAAACTCGTCGTTGACGCCGATGCGCTTCACGGGCACCGGGCACTTCTCGGACACCACGCCGCAGACAGCCTCGCCCAGACCGCCGAGGATGTTGTGCTCCTCGACCGTGACGATCTTGCCGCACTCAGCGGCGGCCTTGAGCACCAGCTCCTCGTCCAGAGGCTTGATGGTGGCCATGTTGATGACCCGGGCGCTGATGCCGGCCTCAGCCAGGGCCTTGCCCGCCTCGATGGCCTCGGGGACCATGATGCCGTTGGCGATGATGGCTACGTCAGTGCCGTCCTGAATGACCTCGCCCTTGCCGATCTGGAAGTCGAAGTCCTCGTCGTGGAACACGGGGGTGGCGGCGCGGCCGAAGCGGATGTACACGGGGCCGGTCATCTCATAGGCGGCCTTGACCATCTTGCGGGCCTCCACGTCGTCGGAGGGGCACATCACGGTCATGCCGGGGATGGTGCGCATCAGGGCGAAGTCCTCGCAGCACTGATGGGACGCGCCGTCCTCACCGACAGAAATGCCGCCGTGGGTGGCGCCGATTTTCACGTTCAGGTGGGGGTAGCCGATGGTGTTGCGGACCTGCTCATAGGCGCGGCCGGCGGCGAACATGGCAAAGGTGGCGGCGAAGGGGACCAGGCCCATGGTGGACAGGCCCGCGGCCACGTTGATCATGTTGGCCTCGGCGATGCCGCAGTCGAAGTGACGCTCGGGGAAGGCCTTCAGGAAGGTGCCGGTCTTGGTGGCGCCGGCCAGGTCGGCGTCGAGGACGACCAGGTTGTCGTGCTCCGCGCCCAGGGCCTTCAGAGCGTTGCCGTAGCTGTCACGGGTTGCAATTTTCTTCACGTCTGCCATGATTTACGCCTCCTCAATCTGCTTGCGGGCGGCGGCCAGCTCGGCCATGCCCTGTGCGTACTGCTCATCGTTGGGGGCCTTGCCGTGCCAGCCGGCGTCGTCCTCCATGAAGGAGATGCCCTTGCCCTTGGTGGTCTTCATCAGGATGACGGTGGGCTTGTCAGAGCCGTGGTTCTTGTGGAACTTGTTGAAAGCCTTCTCGATGTCGTCGAAGTCGTGGCCGTCAATCTTGACCACCTTGCAGCCGAAGGCCTTGAACTTGTCGTCCAGGGGAGCGGTGTTCATCACGTCCTTGGTGCGGCCGTCGATCTGGAGGCCGTTCACGTCCACGATGATGCACAGATTGTCCAGCTTGTAGTGGGCGGCGAACATGGTGGCCTCCCAGATCTGGCCCTCGGCGACCTCGCCGTCACCGCACAGGGCGTAGACGTTGATGTCCTTGCCCAGGTACTTGGCGCCCTTGGCCATGCCCGCGGCGATGCTCAAACCCTGGCCCAGGGAGCCGGTGGAGGCGTCCACGCCGGGGACGGTGTTCATGTTGGGATGGCCCTGGAGGTAGGAGCCCTGGCCGTCGATGTGACGGAAACCCTTCAGGTCCTCCACGGGGAAGTAGCCGCGCTCGGCCAGGGTGGAGTACAGGCCGGGGGTGATGTGGCCCTTGGAGAGCACGAAGCGGTCCCGGTCCTCCCACTTGGGGTTCTTCGGGTCGATTCTCATCTCCTTGAAGTACAGGTAGGTGAGCAGGTCGGCGGCGGACAGGCTTCCGCCGGGGTGACCGGCTTTGGCGCTGTGGGTGCTGGTGATGACGCCCTCGCGGACGGCCACAGCCTTGAGCTGCAGCGCTTTCTTGTCAGCAGATGTCATGTAGAATAGCTCCTTTCAGATGGGTGCGGGGGAGGGGAGTCCCCGGAAAGACTGGAATTACTTCTTCTGGCCGTAGTAGGCGTTGGGGCCGTGCTTGCGCATGTAGTGCTTGTCCTGGATGCGCTGGGGAGCGGGGGCGGCGCTGGGGTCCACCTGGCGGGTGAAGATGGCCATCTTGGCGACCTCCTCCAGCACGACGGCGTGGTAGACGGCCTGAGCGGCGTCCTTGCCCCAGGTGAAGGGGCCGTGGGAGTGGCAGATGACGGCGGGGACGGCCACGGGGTCGATGCCGCGGGCCTGGAACTCCTCGACGATGATCTTGCCGGTGTTCATCTCATAATCCTCGTCCAGCTCCTCCTGGGTCAGGTGACGGGCGCAGGGGATGGGGCCGTAGAAGTAGTCGGCGTGGGTGGTGCCGTAGGCGGGGATGTCCCGGCCGGCCTGGGCCCAGCCCACCGCGTAGGGGCTGTGGGTGTGGACGATGCCGCCGATCTTCGGGAAGGCGTTGTAGAGCACCAGATGGGTCTTGGTGTCGGAGGAGGGGTTCATGTCGCCCTCGACCTGATTGCCCTTGAGGTCCATGACCACCAGATCCTCGGGCTTGAGCTCGTCGTACTCCACGCCGGAGGGCTTGATGACGAACAGGCCCTTCTCCCGGTCGATGCCGCTGACGTTGCCCCAGGTGTAGGTCACCAGATTGCGGCGGGGCAGCTCCATATTGGCCTCATATACCTTTTTTTTCAGTTCTTCCAGCATATTTGTATACCTCCTTTTTAAATCGCTTCGCCCGTCGGCGGCACGGACGCTGTGCCAAACAGTTGATACCGCTCAGGCCGCCGAGGGTAAAAAGTACTTCGGACAGAAAATGGGGTTCCATCGCAAAAATTGCGAAATGTTCAGTCAGTTTTTGCTATAGTTCTGCGACAAGCCCGGAGACGACGCTTGTCCCGCAGGCAGATTGCCAGCAGGCGCAGCCTGCTCAGTCCTCCGTCAGGGTGTACATCGCCATTTCGTCAATCTCGCGGTTGGTGCCGATGACCACGTCCTGGCCCTTGGCGTTGACGAAGTGCATGGCGTTGGCGCAGCCGGTGCTCTTGTCGATGTACTCATACTGATAGGTGCCCGCCTCGGCGTCCCAGCTGATGAGGACGGTGTCGCGGGTGCCCTTGCGCCAGCCCACGACCCAGGCGGGCTTGCCCAGGATGGTGTCGGCCCAGGTGGCGTGCAGGAACTCGGTGTCGGCCTCGGGTGCCGGGAACTTCCACTGAGGCACATAGTTGCCGAACTTGTTCAGATGATAGATGCACAGGGAGCTGCCGTGGAAGTCGGAGATGACGCCCAGCTCCTTCTGGCCGTCGCCGTCGAAGTCGATGAGCACCGCGTCGCTGGTGGGGATGTCCAGCAGCCGGGTGACGGTCCACTCCGCGCCGGGCAGCATGGGCGGCTCAAACAGGAAGGTGCCCTCCTCGGCGCCCACGACGGCGGCGGTGTGGCCGGCCCAGGGGGCGATGGAGAAGCCGTGGTTGCGCAGCAGACCGCTCTTGAGCAGCTTGAGCTCCAGCTGGTTGTCGTCGTTGAACGCGCTCAGGTCCTTGGGCAGCACCGCGCCGTAGACCGCGCCGGGGAAGCGCCAGTCGTTCTTGTACTCGTGGCCGCTCTTGAGGCAGCAGACGATGAGGTAGTTCACGCCGCCGCGCTCCAGGATGCCGAAGCGGTGTACATAGCGGGCCTTCACCAGGGTCCGGCGCTCCCAGCCGTTCTCGGTGGGGGTGTTGATGACGATGCTGGCCTCGGTGGCGTTGTTGGGGCCGTAGAACTTGTAGGTGCTCAGGAACTCGCCGTCGGAGCCGGGCACCTGGAGCATGGTCATGACGCCGCACTCGCCCTCCCAGACGCTTTCCAGCTTGTTGCCGTCCTCGTCGAAGATGAAGCAGTTGCCCTCCTTCTCCGCGCAGATGAGGAAGCAGGACTTGCCCTTGTAGTCCAGCTTGGTGATGGCGTAGCACTTGGGCAGCATGCCCAGAACCTTCTTTGTGACCTTCATGCGTGTGTATCCTCCTTTATATAATGTATACTTACTGCTGCTTGTCCAGAATCGCGCTCATGCTGGAGCAGGCGAATTTGATGTCCTCCTTCCAGCTCGCGTTGCCCACGTCCCACATCTCGGTGACGAAGCGGCGGATGCCCAGCTCCCAGGCCTTGGCGATGACCGCCTCAAAGTCCACATGGCCGGTGAGGAAGGGAATCTCGCGGAACTTGCCGGGCACCGTCTCCTTGAGGTGCAGGGCCACGATGTGGTCCCGGCCCGTCTCCAGGTCGTCCAGCACGCTGGTGCCGTAGGTCTTGGCGGCGTTGGTCAGGTTGCCGGAGTCGGGATACACGCCCAGGTAGGGGTTCTCGATGAGCTTGACGTACTTCATGGCCTTTTCGGTGGTGTTCATGAACTCCGTCTCCATGGTCTCGAAGCCCAGAACCACGCCCTTGGCCGCGGCCATCAGGGTGGCCTTCTTCAGATTCTCGCGGAACAGGCGCTCGCTCTCGGCGGTGCCCTCCTCATAATAGACATCGTAGCCGGCCAGCTGGATGATGCGCACCCCCAGGTCGTCGGCCAGCTCGATGGCCTTCTCCATAATCTCCATGCTGCGCTCCCGGACCGCCGGGTCGGACGCGCCGAAGGGGTACTTCCGGTGTCCGCTCAGGCACATGCTGCGGATGGGCACGCCCACCTCCTTCATGTCCTTCACCAGCGCCAGGCGCTCGTCCTTGCTCCACTCCAGACGCGAGAGCTTGTCGTCGGTCTCGTCAATGCTGATTTCGATGAAGTCGTAGCCGCACTCCTTTGCGCACTCCAGCTTCTCGCGCCAGCTCATGGTCTTGGGCATGGCCTTCTCGTACAGGCCGATGGCATATGCTTTCATGTGTACCTCCCTTTCTGCACGTCCTCGGCGTGCTCCGGCTCCTTGCGACGGGGAACGTGTGCTTTTTTATGTTCGTTTGTTCCGGAGGCCCTGGGGCCGGACCGGGAAAATCAAACATAAAAAGGAACACAAAGATTCCCTGCTCTTGTTTTAGTATTATATAACGGTTTCATGGGAATTTCAAGGGATAAAATGAAATTTTTCTGTGGAGTTTCAGATTTTTTTGCCAAAACGCCGGGGCCGAAAAATCAGCGTTTTGACCAATTCCAAACGGAAAAATGTTGGGGTTTATGTGATTTAGTTCACAAAAATGGGCAAAAAATGAAGCCGCAAGGCGGTTCTTTTGGGAAAAAGTTTTCGTCAAAACTCCAATAGCGCACAAAAAGCCCGGTTTTTCGGCGGGGACTTTGAAAAGAAACCGAAAAAAAGACTTGCACAATGAGCGTTTTTATGTTAAATTGTAGTCACGCAAGCGGCAACAAACATAAACGCACGCTGTTACAGCAAAAGGAGGATAAGCATGAGCAAAGTATCTGAGATGACCCGCGAGAAGTGGATTATGAGCACCTTCCCCGAGTGGGGCACCTGGCTGGTCGAGGACATCGAGAACGAGGTCGTCGCTCCCGGCAACGTGGCCATGTGGTGGCTCGGCTGCACCGGCATCTGGTTCAAGACGCCCGGCGACGCCAACATCACCATCGACTTCTGGAACGGCAACGGCAAGCGCACCCACGGCAACGGCAAGATGGCCGTCGGCCACCAGATGGCCAACATGTGCGGCGGCCGCGCCATGCAGCCCAACCTGCGCAACGTGCCCTTCGTGGCTGACCCCTTCGCCTTCAAGCATGTGGACGCCGTGCTGGCCACCCACTACCATCAGGACCACATGAGCGCTGAGTGGGCCGCCCATGTGCTCCAGAGCGGCATGACCACCACCGACGATAAGGGCAATGAGATCCCCGTGCCCTTCATCGGCCCGAAGAAGAGCGTCGAGACCTGGGTCAAGTGGGGCGTGCCCGAGGAGCGCTGCCAGACCGTGAAGCCCGGCGACATCATCAAGATCAAGGACCTGGAGATCGTGTGCCTGGACAGCTTTGACCGCACCTGCATCGTCACCACCGACTCCACCGGCCCCGACCGCGAGGAGCTGACCGGCAAGTGCCCCACCGACATGGACGAGAAGGCCGTCAACTACCTGGTCAAGACCCCCGGCGGCAACATCTACCACTCCGGCGACTCTCACTTCTCCATCTACTTCGCCAAGCACGGCAAGGACTACGACATCGACGTGGCCTTCGGCTCCTTCGGCGAGAACCCCATCGGCATGCAGGACAAGATGACCTCCATCGACGTGCTGCGCATGGCGCGCAACGAGTACAAGTTCCATCCCTTCTTCTGGCAGGTGGGCGGCAAGTACACCTGGCCCCAGGACAAGGACAAGGTCTACTATCACCACACCCGCGGCTTCGCCGACTGCTTCGAGGCTCCCCAGAACATTCCGTACCGCTCCTGCCTGTAATCGAGCGGCGTAAGAGTCAAATCGTCACAGAAAGGAAGCAAATCTATGGATGAGAAAACCGTCCTTCAGAGAATCGTGGAGCGCCGCCATGTGAAGTTCGTGGACAGCGTGGACTCCTGGGAGGAGGCCGTCAGACTCAGCTGCGAGCCCCTGGTGGAGACCGGCTACACCGCCCCCGACTACTACAAGCAGATTGTGGACTGCGTCAAAAAGTACGGCCCCTACATGGTCTTTGACCACTACGTGGCCATGCCCCACACCCAGGAGAACGCTGTGGGCGCCTACAAGACCGCTGTGGGCTTCATGAGAGTGAAGAACATCGTGGACTTCGGCACCGACGAGGACGGCGAGAAGAAGGAGGCCAAGCTCTTCTTCCCGCTGGTGGCCGTCAACCCCGAAGAGCACCTGGAGAACATGCAGCAGCTCATGGAGATCTTCATGAATGAGCCGCTGCTCGACGCCCTGATGGAGGCTGACACCCCGGAGGACATCCTCAGGGCCGAGGCCGAGCACCCCCCCATGGAAGACGACTTCTAAAACACCTCACGACATCCCGGCTGTGCTCCGCGCGGCCGGGTGTTGAGGCGATTTGGAAGCGCGGCCGCTTCGGATTTCTGCGCCCTCACGCGCCGCGGCGTGGGGAGACGCCAGGCTCTTCGGAACACGGCGCGCGGGGCGCGGCGCTCCGGAGCGGCGGCGCGGGTCGCTTTCAATACCGTCCCGCGGGGGAGGGAAGAACCCCCGTGGGCAGCCATGAGAAGAAAGGAAAGAAATTATGGGATTTTTAGTAGCTATCTGGGAGTTTTTTGCGACGTACATCCTGCGTAACGCTCCCTTCATGATCGGCTTCCTGACCATGCTGGGCTACGCCCTCATGGGCAAGAAGTGGTACGACATCCTCAGCGGCACCCTGAAGGCCATCATCGGCATGCTGATCCTGAACGTCGGCTCCGGCGGACTGGTTTCCACCTTCCGTCCCATCCTGACCGGCCTGAAGGACCGCTTCAACCTGACCGCCACCGTCATCGACCCCTACTTCGGCCAGAACGCCGTGACCGCGGGCGTTGAGGAGGTCTTCGGCAAGGGCTTCTCCCAGGCCATGACCCTGCTGCTCATCGCCTTCATCGTCAACATCCTGCTGGTCCGCTTCAACAAGATCACCAAGTGCCGCACCCTGTTCACCACCGGCCACGTCCAGGTGCAGCAGGCTGCCACCGCTTACTGGCTCATCATGTTCGCCCTGCCCGGCCTGCTCAACAACGACCTGGTCATGCTCATTGTCATGTCCATCATCCTGGGCGCCTACTGGGCCGTGGGCTCCAACCTCACCGTCAAACCCATGCAGGAGCTCTCTGACGGCGCCGGCTTCGCCATCGCCCATCAGCAGATGTTCGGCATCCGTCTGAGCTACTTCCTGGCCGACAAGTTCTTCGGCAAGGACGGCGGCAAGAAGCCCGACAAGGAGATCAAGAAGGTCGGCGACCTGGAGATGCCCGGCTTCTTCTCCATCTTCAACGAGAACATGGTGTGTACCGCCATCCTGATGACCGCCTTCTTCGGCACCATCATGGCCATCATCGGCAAGCCCTTCTTCGTGGAGAGCGGCGCCACCGGCGAGGGCGACAACTTCGTCATGTACTGCCTGACCACGGCCCTGAACTTCGCCGTGTATCTGGCCATCCTGCAGCTGGGCGTGCGCACCTTCGTCACCGAGCTGACCGCCTCCTTCCAGGGCATTGCTGACAAGCTGCTGCCCTCCTCCGTGCCCGGCGTGGACTGCGCCGTCTGCTACGGCTTCGGCGACGCCAACGCCGTGACCTTCGGCTTCCTGGCCGGCCTGTGCGGCCAGCTGCTGGCCATCGTCGCGCTCATCGTCATGAAGAGCCCCGTCATCATCATCTGCGGCTTCGTGCCCGTCTTCTTCGACAACGCCACCATGGGTCTGGTCGCCAACGAAAAGGGCGGTCTGGTCGCCTGCCTGGTCATCCCCTTCCTGAGCGGCATCGTGCAGGTGCTGGGCGCTGCCTTCATCGCCGGCTTCGTCGGCATGGCTGCCTACGGCGGCTACCTGGGCATGTTCGACTGGGATACCGTGTGGCCTCTGTTCACCGTTATCATGAAGTACCTGAGCTTCGCCGGTGTGGCCATCGTCGTGGTCATCCTCATGGCCATCCCCCAGATCGAGTACAAGATGGACCCCGAGGGCTACTTCCTCATCACCGAGGACTACGACGCCTACAAGGAGCTCAAGGGCATCGTCACCGAAGACGACGGCTTCGAGGATTGGTAATCGCACCCGTCCCGGCCTCACTCTCCGGGTGAAGCCCACCTTCCCCATCGCAGGTTCCGTATCCATATCTGTGGAACTCCTGAATTGAGGGACGCCCCGGCGGACCCTCAGGCGCCGCCCGGCCGACGGGTCGGGCGGCGCTCCTGGCAGGGAGTGCGGAACTCTTTCATTCTTTTCCTTTATGGGGCTTGCGTCCCGGGAAAGAATCCTCTATAATAAGAGTATCATTTTAAAAAAGGAGTTTTACACTATGGCAAAACTGGACAACAAGAAGCTGCTGGCCTGCTGCGCCAACGGCGCCGGCTCCTCCCTGATGATGGAGAACGCCATCCGCAAGGTCCTCAACAAGCACGGCGTCAAGCCCGCCGAGCTGCGTCACTGCCCCGTCAGCGAGGGCAAGAGCGCTGCCCGCAACTATGACGTGGTGTTCTGCGCCAAGACCTTCGCCAAGACCTTCGAGGAGGCTGCCAAGAGCGGCAACACCGTGCTCATCCCCCTGCGCAACGTCATGTCCCCCGCGGAGATCGAGAAGGCCCTGATGGCCAAGGAGCTGCTGTAAGAGTTCCCGCCGCGGCCTGACGCCGGGCGCTCCCGCCGTTGAGCCGCAACTGTAAGAAAGAGGGCTTCGTGTCGGCCTGTTCGGCCCGGAGCCCTCTTTTTTCCCGTTCTCTCCTGCCATTTGTGCGGGAAAAAGAGCTTGACAAAAGCAGAGGAAAGGGGCAAAATAAAAGGGGTTTGACCCTTTCCTCCGCCTTTGATTGTTCCGATGCGGTACATTTCGGCGCGGAAAAGGAGAGCTGAACCATGCAGATTCAATGCGTCATTTTTGACATCGACAACACCCTTTACAGCTACGACGCCGCCCACGCCGCGGCCTTTCAAAAGCTGACTCAGTTCGCCGCTGAGCGCCTGGGCATCTCCGGCGCGGATTTTCAAGCCCTGCATCGGCAGACCAACGAGGCACTCAAGCAGCGCATGGGCCCGGTGGCCGCGGTCCACAACCGCCTGATTCGCTACCAGAACCTGGTGGAGCAGAGGGGCGGCGACCTGGGCCTGGCCCTGGAGATGAACGAGCTGTACTGGAGCACCCTTCTGGACGCTATGCAGCCCAACGACGGCGCGGTCGGGACGCTGCAAGCCCTCCGGGAGCGGGGCGTCCGGGTGGGCATCGGCACGGACATGACCGCCCGGCTCCAGCTGGTGAAGCTGCGGCGGCTGGGGCTGCTGCCCTGGGTGGATTTTATCGTCTCCAGCGAGGAGGCCGGAGCAGAGAAGCCCAGTCCCGCCCTCTACCAGCTTTGCGTGGAGAAGGCCGGGGTGGACGCGCAGCGCTGCCTGTTCGTGGGCGACAGCCTGGTCAAGGACGTGCTGGGACCGGCCGGGTGCGGGCTGCAAAGCCTCTGGTTCAACCCGGACGGCCAGAGGAGCGCCGTGCAGGTGGAGCAGATTCGCTCTCTGCGCGAGGTGCCGGGTCATCTGGACGATGGGGAAATGAATCAGGAAAAATAGCGAAAAAACGGCGTAATCATCAAAAAAGCGGAGAAAAGGGCTGAAAGGAGCCGTAGGATGAAGCGAGATCGGAAATCGGTGGACGAGCGCCAGAGCAGGATTCTGGAGATGATTCGGGACAACGGAGAGGTGAAGGTGGAGGAGCTGGCCCGCACCTTCGGCATCTCCCTGATGACCATCCGCCGGGACCTGCAATACCTGGAGGAGCGCCATCTGGTGAACCGCTTCTACGGCGGCGCCTCGGCGGTGAATCACCACCACACCATGACCGGTGAGGAGGAGCTGCAAATGTACCGGGACCTCATCGGCCGCTACGCCGCCCGCTTCGTGGCCGACGGGGACACGCTGTTCATCAACGGCAGCCGAACCTGCCTGTACATGCTGCGCCATGTGGAGAACAAGCGCCTGACGGTCCACACCAACAACGGCTGGGCCATCGAGGAGGAGTTACCCGCGGGGGTGTCCATCCACCTGACCGGCGGGATTCTGCGCGACCACATCATGGTGGGGGAGCAGACCATGCGCTTTCTGCTGGACAGCGAGGCGGACAAGGCCTTTCTGGGCTGCGCCGGGGTCTACAGCGACGGGGAGTTTCGCTACGACATCCCCACGGAAATCGGCATCAACGAGGCGATGGTCTCCCGCACCCGGGGCGAGCTGTACTTTCTGGCCGACCACACCAAGCTCCAGCACCGCGCCGACGGCGTGAACCGCTACGGCAGTAGCACCTATGAGAAGCCCTGCACCCTCATCACCGATGAGAAGGCCAATCCCGAGGTGGTGGAGAGCCTGCGGAGCCTGGGCATGAAGGTGGTGCTGGTGGAGGCGGAAATGAAGCTGTAATGGCCTGATTTTGCCCGTTTTTTCAAAGAAATAGCACGATTTGCGCGCCGCTCCCGGCTTTTCGGGGGCGGTGCTTGCTCTGTTGGGGGGGGGTCCTGCGCCGGAGGACTGCGGAGGACGATGGTGGGGACTTTCCCGCGCCGCAGAAGTGCGAAAAACGCCGGATTTTGAGGTAATATCCGGGCAAATCCGCCCGCCCAGTACTCTCAGAGGGCCGAAGCGCATACAATCCCCCGAGGTGAGGGTGCATGAAACGGCTTTTGCGATGGATGGAGGGCGCGGCGCTGCTGGGACTGGGCGCCGGACTGCTGATGCGGCCTCAGGCCGCGGCGGCGGGCGCCCGGGAGGGGCTGCGGCTGTGCGCTCAGGTGGTGATTCCGGCGCTGTTCCCGTTTCTGGTGCTCTCCACGCTGGCGGTGAGTCTGGGGGCGGCCGCGGCGCTGGGGCGGCTGCTGGTTCCGGCGGCGGGTCCGCTGCTGGGCATCGGGCGGTGCGGCTGCGGAGCGCTGGCGCTGGGTCTGCTGAGCGGGTATCCGGTGGGCGCGCAGACGGTCCGGGGGCTTTGGGAGAGCGGGCAGCTGTCCCGGGGCGAGGCGGAGCGCCTGCTGGCCTTCTGCAACAACTGTGGACCGGCCTTCGTGCTCAGTGCGGCAGGCGCGGGGGTGTTCGGCAGCACGGCCATGGGGATGCTGCTGCTGGCGGGCCACTGGCTGGGGACGCTGAGCGTCGGAATATTGTTCCGAATTTTCGGAAAAACTGCCAAAAAGAGCGACGCAGTTGCCCCGATTCACGTCACCACCCTGTCCTCGGCGCTGAATCGCGCGGTGGGGCAGGGACTGCGGGCCATGGGCAGCGTGTGCGCGTATACGGTGCTCTTCGGGGTGGTTATCCGGCTGCTGGAGGAGGCGGGCGCGCTGCGTCTGCTGGAGGGCGTGCCCAACGGTCCTGCGCTGGCCCGGGGGCTGCTGGATCTGACCGGCGGCGTGGGCTGTCTGGACCCGCGTCTGCCCGGGGCGGCGGAGCTGGCGGCGGCGCTGCTGGGCTGGGGCGGTATGGCGGTGCTGTGCCAGACGATGGCGGTGCTGGAGGGCTGCGGACTGCGGAAACGCTTCGCGGTGACGGGCAAGCTGCTCCACGGCTGCTGCGCGGCGCTGTGGACCCATGTGCTGTTGCTGTGGGTGCCGCTGGAGCGGCCGGGCATGGCGACGGCGCTGAGCGCGGCGGGTCGCGGCGCGGCGGGGGACGTGTGGCCCTGGGCGGCGGCGGTCTGGGGGATTGTCTGGGGCAGCTGGCTGGTTTTTATCATTATTCACAGTGGAAAAGCCGGGGGAAAGCGTGTATAATAGCGGTGGTATTTCCACGAGGAGGTGTCGTCATGCTCTTTCGCAAGGACATCGAGCACGTCTGCCGCTACTGTCTCCACAGCCGGGAGCTCAACGAGGAGCAGCTGTTCTGCATCAAAAAGGGGATTGTGGTGCCCAATTTCAACTGCCACAGGTTTTCCTATGACCCGCTCAAGCGGGTGCCGCCCCAGAGCGCCCCGCTGAACTTTGATAAGTTCAGCGAGGAGGATTTTTCTTTGGACTAGGCGGGCTGCCCAGGCTGCGCCTGGAGGCAAGCTCCCTCTGACTGTCAGAGGGAGCCGGACTCCCGGCCACCATTGTTGCGTAAAACCAGAAGAAAGGCGGGCCGGGTCCTGGAGCCGAAACGGGGCTGAAACTCCAGGAAGAACAGGCTGCGCCTGGAGGCAAGCTCCCTGCGGCTGTTTGTGGTTGCCGGACTCCCGGCCACCATTGTTGCGTAAAACCAGAAGAAAGGCGGGCCGGGTCCTGGAGCCGAAACGGGGTTGAAAGTCTGAGAAAATTGGGCTGCGCCCGCGGACAGACTCCCTGCGGCTGTTTGTGGTTGCCGGACTCCCGGCCACCATTGTTGCGTAAAACCAGAAGAAGGGCGGGCCGGGTCCTGGAGCCGGAACGGGGTTGAAACTCCGGGAAGAATGGGGCTGCGCCTGGAGGCAGACTCCCTCTGACTGTCAGAGATTGCCGGACTCCCGGCCACCATTGTGGCGTAAAACCAGTAGAAAAATGGGCCGGGTCCTGGAGCCGAAACGGGGTTGAAACTTGAAGAAGAATGGACTGCGTCCCCGGGCAAGCTGCCTGTGGGCTTGTGGACCAGAGACAGAGGAAACCTGAAACGGCCAAAATTGGCCGAAACGCATTTTTTCAGGATAATATTACAACGTATCAAACCCCACCCGTCAGGAGCCTGAAAGTTTCGGGGTTCTCAGGGGGACTTTACAAAGTCCCCCTGAGCGGGTGCAGGGCAGAGCCCTGCCGGGGTTCGGGGCAGAGCCCCGACAAAAGGAGAAAGAGAAGTATGATAGAACAATCCGTCAGTCTGGAGCGCATGGAGGAGGCAGCGAGCCTCTTCGGCTCCTTCGACGAGAATCTGCGCCTGATTGAGCGGGAGCTGGGCGTGCAGGTGGTGGTCCGGGGCGAAGAGCTCAAGCTCACCGGCGAGCCGGAGGACGTGGTGCTGGGCACCAAGGTCATTCAGGGCCTCATGACCCTCATCGCCCGGGGCGAACAGCTCAACGAGCAGAGCATCCGCTACGTCATCGCCCTCTCCCGCAGCGGGCGCGAGGATCAGGTGGGCGAGATGGCCCGGGACGTGGTCTGCGTCACCGCCGCCGGGAAGCCCATCAAGCCCAAGACCGTGGGACAGGCCCGCTACGTCAAGGACATCCAGACCCACACCATCACCCTGGGCGTGGGTCCCGCGGGCACCGGCAAGACCTATCTGGCCGTCGCCGCCGCCGTGGCCGCCTTCAAGGCCCGGGAGGTCAACCGCATCATCCTCACCCGCCCCGCCGTGGAGGCTGGCGAGCGGCTGGGCTTCCTGCCCGGCGACCTCCAGAGCAAGGTGGACCCCTACCTGCGGCCCCTCTACGATGCCCTGTTTGAGCTGCTGGGCAGTGAGACTTATGAAAAGTATGTGGAGCGGGGCAGCATCGAGGTCGCGCCGCTGGCCTATATGCGCGGGCGCACCCTGGACGACTCCTTCATCATTCTGGACGAGGCCCAGAACACCAGCCGCGAACAGATGAAAATGTTCCTCACCCGCCTGGGCTTCGGCTCCAAAATCGTCATCACCGGCGACATCACGCAGATTGACCTGCCCCGGGACCAGGTGTCCGGCCTCAAGGAGGCCATGCGCGTGCTCAAGGGCGTGGAGGACATCTCCATCCGCCGCCTCACCGGCGCGGACGTGGTGCGCCACGCGCTGGTGCAGCGCATCATCGAGGCCTATGAGCAGGACCAGAGCCGTCACGGCGCCGGAAAGGCTTCGGACAAGTCGAAAAAGCACGCCTGAGGGCGGGGCGCGTTCGGCGTAAGCCTCCGGCGGCTTGTTCCGGAGCGCGCCGCCGTCCCGACAGAAACACGGGTAAAAAGGAGAAATAACCATGAAAAACCGCATTTTTGTGTCCACTGAGGTTGAGAACATCGGCCCGGAGGCCGAGGCGCTGCTGCGCGGCTGCATCGACGCGGCCCTGGAGGCCGAGGGCGTGGGCTTCCCCTGCGAGGTGAACGTGCTGCTCACCGACGACGCGGGGATTCAGGTCCTGAACCGGGAGCAGCGGGGCGTGGACGCGCCCACCGACGTGCTCTCCTTCCCGCAGTTCGACCTGCTGCCCGGGGTCCCCGTGGCCGAGGAGGAGAACGCCAACTTCGAGCGCTTCGAGCTGGAGGAGGACGATACCTGTGCGTCCACTCCGTGCTCCACCTGCTGGGTTATGACCATCTGGACGAGGGTCCCATGAAGCGGCAGATGCGCGCGCGCGAGGAGTTCATTCTCCAGCGCCTGGGCCTGACGCGCTGAGGTGCGGGTATGGAAAACGAGAGCGTACAGGTGCGCGTGGAGGCGGTGGAGGAGCGGCCGGAGGTCGTGACCACCACCGTCATCAATCACGAGCTGGTGCACCTGCTGGCAAAAATCGCGGCCAGAAATGACGAAAAAAACCAGAGACGCAAGCCGTTATACAATCTTTTTGGCGTGTTTATCCTGGGCGTGGTGGTCTGGATGTTCGTCAGCTATTTCATCACGAAGACCCAGACCAGCCGCGGGCCGGTGCTCATGGTGCTGCTGCTGGTCATGGACGCGTTTCTGTTTTGGTACGTCAACCAGCCCATCGAGCGCTTTATGGAACGCCGGATGCAGCCCTTTTTGGGGCAGGAGTGGCGCTACACCGTCTCCGAGGAGGGGGTCTCCCTGCTGCTGAACGGGCAGGAGGGCACCTTCGCCTGGGACGAGCTGAGCGGCTGGTGGCTGGAGGACGGCTACTACCTGATGGAGGTGGGCGGTCAGGCCATCGCCCTGCGGCAGGAGAGTCTGAGCGAGGAGGAGCGGGAGCGGCTGCACTCTCTGCTCTACATCTATCTGGGGAATCCAATTCGTTCGGAGCAGGCCGCGCCCGGAGAGAATTTGTCTGACGGCCAGACCGCGCTTGATAACGAGCTGCCTGACGGACTTGAGGACGGAACACAGAGCAATCCTGAAAACGGAGAATAACCCTATGAACATCACACATTCTGGAATCATCACCATCGTGGGCCGGCCCAACGTGGGAAAGTCCACCCTCCTGAACGCGCTGGTGGGGGAGAAGGTGGCCATTGTCAGCCACAAGCCCCAGACCACCCGCAACCGCATCACCGGCATCGTGAACCGGGACGGAAAGCAGTTCGTCTTCACCGACACCCCCGGCCTCCACAAGGCCCGGACCCGGCTGGGCGAGTACATGGACGGAGTCGTCCGGCAGAGCATCAACGCCGTGGACGCGGCGGTGCTGGTGGTGGAGCCCATCCCCACCCCCGGCGAGCCGGAGCGGCAGCTCATGGAGCGCATCCGCGCGCTGAAGGTGCCCGCGGTGCTGGTCATCAACAAGGTGGACACCGTGGAGCAAAAGGAGAAGCTGCTGGAGGTCATCGACGCATACAGCCGGGAGTGCCCCTTCGAGGCGGTGTTCCCGATTTCCGCGAAGAAGCGCGAGGGCGTGGAGGGCCTGCTGGACGCGCTGGGCGCGTATCTGCCCGAGGGTCCCCAGCTCTTCCCGGAGGATATGACCACGGACCAGCCGGAAAAGCAGATGATGGCCGAGATTTTGCGGGAAAAAATGCTGCTGCGGCTGAATCGGGAGATTCCCCACGGCACTGCGGTGGAGATCACCCGCTTCTCCGAGCGCGACAACGGCATCATCGACGTGGAGGCCACCATCTTCTGTGAAAAGGCCAGCCACAAGGGCATCATCATCGGCAAGGGCGGTGCCATGCTCAAGGCGATTTCCTCCCTGGCCCGCCGGGACATGGAGGCCTTTATGGGCACAAAGGTGTATTTGCAGACCTGGGTCAAGGTCAAGGAGAACTGGCGGGACAGTCTGGCCGCGATTCACAATTTTGGGTATGTGGACGAGTGAGCATTTTGACATCTATCGGGAAGGAGTGTGAAGAAAATGCCAGAATTGAGCCGTTTTGGCGGCATGGTTATCTATATGCTGTTCTACGACATCGGACAGCACAACAAACCGCATGTGCATGTATACTACGGAGAATACGAGGCGGCAATTGCTGTTGACGGAGAGCTGCTTGCTGGCTCCCTTCCGCATAAACAACTGAAAATTGTTGCCGGATGGCTGGCATTTCACGAGGAAGAAGCCTATAGAGCCTGGAATCATGCAGTCAGAGGGGAGCATTTTGAAAAAATCCCCCCAATGAAATGAGGTGTGCGCTGTGTTTATAAAGGATGGAGTGTGCTATGCCGGGCAGCTGGAGCCGGGGATTCGCGTCACCGAGGCGGAGCCGCTGCGGGGCGGTATGCTGCTTGTGACCTTTTCCACAGGCGAGAAGAGGCTGTTTGACACAACCCTGCTTACTGGCTCCGCCTTTGCGCCCCTGTCCGATGAAGCAGTTTTTCGCAATCCGGTTTTGTTTCATGGGGTAATCACCTGGAACAACGGAGAAATTGACATCGCTCCTGAGACGGTCTACCGGGAGAGTTATGTCTACGAGGAGAAAGCAATCTGAGCAAAAGTTTCCACTCATACTTTCCCGGCCCCCTTCAAACCATAAAGGAACAAGGGAATCCCTGATTTGCGCAAGCCCGAGCTGGCGGAAAAGACCCGCCCCGCGCCGAAGCTGACCGCATCAGGAGTTCTCAGGGAAGGAGGGGACCGCGATGAACCATTCCGGTCTCTGGCGGCTGTTCCTGGCCACAGGTCTGCCCCAGGCCTACGTCTGCGCCAGAAGGGAGGGCGGTCATGACCACTGTGACCCACGGCCTCGTGCTCCGGGAGGCAAAGTACAGGGAGGCGGACAAAATCCTCACCGTCCTCACCCCTGACCTGGGCAAGCTCACCGTCACCGCCCGGGCCAGCCGCCGCAAGGGCGGGGGCATCTCCGCCGCCGCTCAGCTGCTGGTCTGGTCCGAGCTGACGCTCAGCGAGTACCGCGGCCGCTGGACCCTCACTGACGCCGCCACGGAGCTGGAGTTCCGCAGCCTGCGCCGGGACCTGGAACGCCTCAGCCTGGGCTCCTACTTCGCCGAGCTCACCGACGTGATGGTCCCGGAGGGCCAGAGCGCCCCGGAGCTGCTGTCCCTGCTGCTCAACGCCCTCTACGCGCTGGACCGGCTGGACCGCCCCCTGACGCTGGTCAAGGCCGCCTTCGAGCTGCGCCTGCTCTGCCTGAGCGGCTACGCCCCCGGTCTGGACGCCTGCGCGGTCTGCGGCAGAGAGCCGGAGGAGCCGGTGCTGCATCTGCGGGAGGGCCAGCTGCTGTGCCGGAGCTGCCAGAGCGCGCCGGGGCCGGTGCAGAGCCTCAACAGCGCCGCGCTGGCCGCCATGCGCTACATCACAAGCTGTGAGAGCAAGAAGCTCTTCTCCTTCCGGCTGGACGGCGAGAGCCTGCGGCTGCTCTCCCGGGCCGCGGAGCGCTACCTGCTCACCCAGCTGGAGCGGGGCTTCCGGACGCTGGACTTCTATGACAGCATTTCCGGGCCGGTTCTGCCAGAAAATGGCAAAAAACGCGGATTTTAGCAGGCTTTTCAGGTATACCGGCGGCGCTGCGGGTCAAACTACTGCTATCCTACGAGAAGGAGGAATTGCGTATGTTTGACAAGCTGGCCCTGACCCTGAACATCATCGGCGGCCTGAACTGGGGCCTCATTGGCCTGTTCCAGTTCGACCTGGTGGCCTGGCTCTTCGGTGGCAGCGGCAGCGGCCTGAGCCGGGTCATTTACAGCCTGGTGGGCCTGTCCGCCCTGTGGTGCATCTCCCTGCTGTTCCGGGACCGGGACGACGAGCTTCACCACGAGGCCGCGGGCGCCTGACTGGC
>CACZUK010000047.1 GCA_902784305.1 Oscillospiraceae bacterium
AGCCATATTTTTCGTTACGATAGGCACAGAAAGGAGGGGATCACTATGGCACAGACAAACATCAACATCCGAATGGACAGCACCCCTCAGGCAGCAATTCACTAGGTTCTGCAGTGCGGTGTTGTCCGAAAGCTGAACAAAATCAGCATTTTTGGAGGCAACCATGACAGAACTGAGAACCATCACAGAAGATAACTTTATCGACGCATTCAACCTCAAACTGGCACCGGGGCAGGAGCGCTTTGTATCCCACCCCATCCGGAGCCTGGCCCAGGCCTATGTCTACCGGACCCAGTGCCAGCCCTTCGGCATCTACGCGGAGGGCACCATGGTGGGCTACGTCATGGTCATTTACGACTATGACGTGCCGGAATACGACATCTGGCACATGATGATTGACGCGTCCATGCAGGGCCGCGGCTACGGCAGCGACGCGCTGGACCGGGTGCTGGACTACATCCGGACAAGGCCCTTCGGCGAGTGCGGCAGAGTCGCGCTGACCTGCAACAAGGACAATGCCGCCGCCCTCAGGCTGTACGAGCGCAAGGGCTTTTCCGCCACCGGTGTGGAGGACGAGGACGAAATCGAGCTGGTTTTGACGATGGAATGACCGGTTTCGGTGAAACCGCCCGGCATTTTCATTTGACAAGCCCGCTCATCCATGCTAAACTGTCCACATATGTTGAATGCACGATGAACGGGAAGAGTAGCGCGCAGCGGCTCAGGCAGAGAGGGGCGGTCAACGGCTGAAAGCCGCCCTGTGAGCGGCGCCGTGAAGTGCGCCCGGGAGTGCGGGAGCAATGTCCCCGGTCAAGGCCCGTTATCGCCCGTTCAAGTGACAAACAAGAGTGGAACCGCGTTTTTTGCGCCTCTTACAGAGATGTAAGGGGCGCTTTTTTGCCGGTTTCACCCGAATGATGAAAAGGAGAATCCTCTCATGAAGCTCTACAACTCTCTCACCCGCCGCAAGGAGATTTTCACCCCCCGCTTCGGGAACCAGGTGAGCATGTACACCTGCGGCCCCACCGTCTACCACTTCGCCCACATCGGCAACCTGCGCAGCTACATCATGGAGGACGTGCTGGAAAAGGCCCTGCGCTGGGAGGGCTATGACGTGAAGCGGGTCATGAACATCACCGACGTGGGCCACCTGTCCAGCGACGCCGACGAGGGCGAGGACAAGATGCTCAAGGGCGCCCGCCGGGAGCACAAAACGGTGATGGAAATCGCAAAATTCTACACCGACGCCTTCTTCGCCGACTGCGCCAAGCTGAACATCAAGACCCCCGACGTGGTGGAGCCCGCCACCAACTGCATCGAGGACTACATCGACATGGTCACCGTCCTGCTGGACAAGGGCTACGCCTACGCCGCCGGCGGCAACATCTACTTCGACACCTCCAGGCTGGACAAATACTACGTCTTCAACGACTTCGCCCAGGACGACCTGGCCGTGGGCGTCCGGGACGACGTGGAGGCCGACGACAACAAGCGCAACAAGGCCGACTTCGTGCTCTGGTTTACCAAGAGCAAGTTCGAGGACCAGGCCCTGAAGTGGGACTCCCCCTGGGGCGTGGGCTATCCCGGCTGGCACATCGAGTGCTCCTGCATCAGCAAGAAGCATCTGGGCGAGTACCTGGACCTGCACTGCGGCGGCATTGACAACATGTTCCCCCACCACACCAACGAAATCGCCCAGAGCGAGGCGTACCTGGGCCACAAATGGTGCAATTACTGGTTCCATGTCCACCACCTGAACACCAACGACGGCAAGATGAGCAAGTCCAAGGGCGAATTCCTCACCGTCAGCCTGCTGGAGGAGAAGGGCTATGACCCCCTGGTCTACCGCCTGTTCTGCCTCCAGAGCCACTACCGCAAGGGTCTGGTGTTCACCTGGGAGAATCTGGACAACGCCGCGGTCACCTATCAGAAGCTTCTCACCCGCATCGCCGCCCTGAACCCCGACACCGGCGCGGAGCCGGACCTGGAGGCCGTCAAGCCCTATCAGGCCAAGTTCCAGAAGTCTCTGGACAACGACCTGAACACCTCCATGGCCGTGACCAACCTCTACGACGTGCTCAAGGGCAAGGGCCTCACCGACGCCGACAAGCTCTTCCTTCTGGCGGACTTCGACCGGGTGCTGGGCCTGAACCTGCTCCAAGGTGCCGAAAAGGTCCGTAAAAGCGCCAAAACCGCCCAGTCCGGCACCGGAGAGTACCGCATCACCGCTCCCGCCGACGCCGACCCCGCCCTGGCCGAGGAGGTCAACGCCCTGCTGCTGCGGCGCTATGAGGCCCGCAAGGCGAAGGACTGGGCCGAGAGCGACCGCATCCGGGATGAGCTCAGCGGCCGAGGAATTGTGCTCAAGGACGCAAAGGACGGCGTAAACTGGACAAAAGTTTGACTATCTGTGTATATTTAGAAAACGACGGTTTTTTATTTCTTCCCAATCAACCCCCTTTTTTCCATTTTCTGTGTATTATTGGTCCAAATATCCACGAGTCGTTGTTGACTTTTCCTCTGCGGTTTACTATAATAGTGGTGAACGGTGTCAAACCGTTTCCGACAGAGGATTGGGAACGGTTTGGCGCGCTTGCTCCTGTGCCAGGGCCGGAAGGTTTCCACCGGAGGCATCACGCCCGCCCGGAGGAATCCCGGCGCAGCGCAGCGGGAACAACCAATAAAACTGTACAAATCCGGCGCAGTGCGCGGCTGTACCGGGATTTTAAGCGGCAACACAGAACCGATGGAACAGGTACAACAGCTGAGCCCCTCAGCGCTTCCCCCTCCTCTCCGGTTCTGGAAATTCCGGAACGAAGGGAGCTTCTATGTTAGTTCAGAACGAGGATAAAATCCGGGCATTGCTGGGTAATGAAGCGATGGCAGACCAGGTTTTGAGCATTATCCGGGAGGATGAGGCGATGCGCCACGCCGAGCTGGTGCGGCGGCAGAGTGAAGGGCTGAAAATCGCCCGGGAGCGTGGCGTCCGGCTGGGGCGTCCGCCAACGAAACGGCCCAGAAAGTTCCAGAGCGTCTACGCCATGTACCAGGCGGGCAAGCTCAGCGCCCGCTCCGCCTCCCAGATGCTGCACGTGTCCCCGGGCACCTTCAAGCGCTGGGTGACGGAGGAGGAAGCCTCCGAAAAGTGAGGCCCTGAGCCTGAAAAGCCGGTTTCGGGCCGGGCGCCCGGAGCTCCAGACTGCATATGACCCCCCACTGACTCCCCCGGGAGCCAGCGGGGGGCTTTTGCGTCCCTGAGGTTTTTTCGCGCGGAGCTCCGTTCTTGTTTCAGCAGGCACAAAATGCCGGATTTCTTTTGCGTTGTTGTGTGAGCCTGAGCAGGACCGGCCCCTACGGGAAAGCAGGAAACCGGAGCCATCCCCTGAAAACCTCCCTCTAAAACTGATTTCCCCGGGTTTTTCGGACCCGTGCTTTACAGCGCCGGGGGAATCCAGTATAATGGAGGCAATCGGTTTGGAGAGGAGGCGGTGGCCGTGCTGAAGCCGCGCCTGGAGGGCGTCAACGAGGCCGAGGTGCTGCGCTATCTGGGACACCGGGGCGGCCCGGTGCCGGAGGAGCTGCTGGAGAGCATCCGGGTCTGCACCCGGCAGATTCTGGACGCCGCCCGGCCCCGGTGCGTATACCGCCTCTTCCCGCTGGAACAGGGGCAGCTCATCGGCTCCGGACTGGTGCTGGAGGGTGCGTCCATCCAACGGCATCTGGAGGGCTGCGTGGAGGGCATGCTGATGGCCGCCACCCTTGGCCCGGACGTGGAGCGGCTGCTGCTGCGCACCGAGGTCATCGACCTGGCCCAGGCTCTGGTGCTGGACAGCGTCGCCAGCTCCGCCATTGAGAACGTGTGCGACAATCTGGAGGCGGATTTGCGCGCCTGGTGCGCGGACCGGGGCCTGTACCTCACCGGCCGCTTCAGCCCCGGCTACGGCGACCTGCCCCTCAGCCTCCAGGGGCCCCTGTGCCAGTGTCTGGACACGGCCCGGCGCATCGGCCTGACGGTGAGCAGCAGCGGGATTCTGATGCCCCGCAAGTCCGTCACCGCCATTCTGGGCTGTGCGCCCACGCCCCGGCGCTCCGCCGTGCCCGGCTGTGCCGCGTGCGCGCTGCGGGAGCACTGTGACCGGAAAAAGTGCCGGATTTTCTCTGAAAACCCGGAATAAACCCCAAAAATAGCATTCTTTCGGGAGGCATCCCTATGAATATCTTTACCAAGCTGCTGGAAGCCCGCCCCTTCCTGCTGCTGGACGGGGCCATGGGCACCCAGCTCCAGGCGGCGGGTCTGGAGCTGGGCCAGCGCCCGGAAACCCTCTGCTTCACCGCCCCGGAGGTGGTGAAGCAGGTCCACCGGCGCTATCTGGATGCGGGCAGCGCCGTGATTTACGCCAACACCTTCCAGGCCAACGCCCACAAGCTGGCCGGGACCGGCTACTCCGTGGCGGACACGGTCCGGGCGGCGGTCCGGCTGGCCAAGGAGGCCGCGGAGGACAGCGAGGCTCTGGTGGCGCTGGACGTGGGCCCCATCGGGGAGCTGCTGGAGCCGCTGGGCACCCTGCGCTTTGAGGAGGCCTGCGCCCTCTACCGGGAGATGGTGGAGGCGGGCGCAGACGCCGGGGCGGATTTGGTGGTCTTTGAGACCTTTACGGACCTCTACGACCTGAAAGCCGCCGTTTTGGCCGCCAAGGAGTCCACCGGCCTGCCCATTCTGGCCACCATGACCTTCGAGGAGAACGGCCGCACCTTCACCGGCACCACCGTCCCGGCCATGGCCCTGACGCTGGAGGGGCTGGGCGTGGACGCGCTGGGCTTCAACTGCTCTCTGGGCCCGGCGGAGCTGCTGCCGCTGGTGGAGGAGCTGGCCCAGTGGACCAATTTGCCGCTGGTGCTCAAGCCCAACGCGGGCCTGCCGGACCCGGCCACCAACGAGTACACCATCACTCCCGCCGACTTTGTGGCGCAGATGCTCCCCTGTGTCCGGCTGGGCGTGCGGATTCTGGGCGGCTGCTGCGGCACCACGCCGGAGTTCATCCGCCAGCTGAATCTGGCTCTGGAGCAGGCGGCGCCCCCCGCCTCCGCGCCGGGAAAGCGCCGTCACGGCGTGTGCTCCGCCGCTCAGGTGGTGGAGCTGGACGGCGTGCGGGTCATCGGCGAGCGCATCAACCCCACGGGCAAGAAGCGCTTCCAGCAGGCCCTCCGGGAGCGGGATTTGAACTACATTCTGGAGCGCGGCATCGAGCAGCAGGACGCGGGCGCGGATATTTTGGACGTAAATGTGGGCCTCCCCGGGCTGGATGAGCCGAAAATGATGACGGAAGTGGTGAAGGCCCTCCAGAGCGTGGTGCCCCTGCCCCTCCAGATCGACTCCTCCGACCCCCGGGCCATCGAGGCCGGTCTGCGCTGCGTCAACGGCAAGGCCATCGTCAACTCCGTCAACGGCAAGCGGGAGGTGCTGGACAGCGTCCTGCCCATCGTGAAGAAGTACGGCGCGGCGGTGGTGGGCCTGACCATGGACGAAAACGGCATCCCCAAAACCGCCGAAGAGCGTCAAATCATCGCCCGGCGGATTCTGGACGCGGCGCTGGAGCACGGCATCCCCCGGGAGGACGTGTTCATCGACTGCCTGACCCTCACCGTCTCCGCCCAGCAGGAGCAGGCCGCGGAAACCCTCAGGGCCGTGCGCTGGGTGACGGAGGAGCTGGGCCTGCACACGGTTCTGGGCGTGAGCAACATCAGCTTCGGTCTGCCGGAGCGCAATCGCATCACCGCCAGCTTCCTCACTCAGGCGCTGGCCTGCGGGCTGGATTTGCCCATTATCAACCCCAATCAGCGGGAAATCATGGACGCGGTGGCGGTATACAAGGTCCTCTCCGGCGAGGACCGGGACAGCGCCGCCTACATCGCCCGCTTCGCCAACGCCCCCGCCGCGCCCGCGCCGTCGCTCACCGCCGCCGTGGGGATGGACCTGGACACCGCTGTGGCCAAGGGACTCCGGGACGAGTGCGCCCGGCTGACCCGGACACTGCTCAATGACCACACGGAGCTGGAAATCATCAACGAACAGCTGATTCCCGCCCTGGACAAGGTGGGCGCGCGCTACGAGCGGGGTGAGCTGTTCCTGCCCCAGCTCATCAACGCGGCCAACGCCTCCTGCGCGGCCTTTGAGGTCATCAAGCAGCGGATTCTGGACCGCGGCGCGCCCAGCGTCAGCAAGGGCAAGATTCTGCTGGCCACGGTACAGGGGGACATCCACGACATCGGAAAGAACATCGTCAAGGTGATTCTGGAGAACTACGGCTATCAGGTCATCGACCTGGGCCGGGACGTGCCTCCGGAGCTGGTGGTGGCAGAGGCCATTGCCCAGGACATCCGGCTCATCGGCCTCTCGGCGCTCATGACCACCACGGTCTCCTCCATGGCGGCCACGATTCAGGCGCTGCGGGAGAGCGGCCACCCCTGCAAAATCTGGGTGGGCGGCGCGGTGCTCACGCCGGAGTACGCGGAGGAAATCGGCGCGGATTTTTACGCCAAGGACGCAAGGGAGAGCGTGGAAATTGCGAAAAAGGTGCTGGGATAAGGAGAAAAACGCATATGGACGAGATTTGGAAGAGGCTTTACCGCGCGGCCCTCAGTGTTCAGCACCCCCGGGAGATTTCGGAGCGCGTTTGCGCCGGAGGCGTGGCCGCGGCGGTGGAATCCGCCTCGGGCCGAATCTATGTGGGGGTGTGCGTGGACACCTCCTGCACGCTGGGCATCTGCGCCGAGCGCAACGCCATGTTCCATATGATTACCAACGGGGAAAGTGAGCTTCGGCGGGTGCTTGCCCTCCTGCCGAACGGGAAAACCGGGGCGCCCTGCGGTGCCTGCCGGGAGTTCATGACCCAGCTGATGCCCGGACGCTATCAGAATGTGGAAATCATGCTGGACTACGAAACAAACAGAGTGGTCACACTCGGGGCCTTGACCCCTGAGTGGTGGATTTGACAGAAAGCAGGTCTTTATGGACATCCGAAGCTACTTAACCGACCATATCCTCCTCTTTGACGGTGCCATGGGCACCCTCTGGGCCGCCCGCAACCGGGACGCGGACTTCCCCTGCGAGCTGGCGAACCTGCGCCGCCCGGAGAGCGTGACGGAAATCCACTGCGCCTATCTGGACGCGGGGGCAAAGGCCCTCAAGACCAACACCTTCGCTCTCAACGCCCCGGCCCTGGGCGGGGACCACGCCCTGCTCCGGGAGGCGGTGGCGGCGGGCTGGGAGCTGGCCCAAAGCGCCGCCGCGGGCCGGGAGGTCTTCGTCTTCGCGGACATCGGGCCCATCTCCCAGACCGGCGAGGAGGATTTGTGGCCCCACTATCAGGAGCTCATCGACCTCTTTTTGACACTGGGCGCGGAGCACTTCCTCTTTGAGACCCACAGCGCGGAGGGCTGTCTGCCCCAGGCGGCGGCGTATCTCAAGGCCCGGAGGCCGGAGAGCTTCGTGCTCTGTTCCTTCGCGGTGCAGCCCGACGGCTACACCCAGGACGGCCAGCGCTCGGAGGCCCTGCTGCGGCGGCTGAGCCGCTGCGGCGGCGTGGACGCGGTGGGCATGAACTGCGTGTCCGGCGCGTATCATCTGCGGCGGCTGGTGGAGCACTGGAATTTGGACGGACTCTGCCTCTCGGTGATGCCCAACGCGGGCTACCCGGTGGTGGTGAACCGCCGGACCCTCTACGACGGCGACCCGGCCTACTTCGCCCTTCAGCTCTCGGAGCTGGCGGGGCTGGGGGCCCGGATTCTGGGCGGCTGCTGCGGCACCACCCCGGAGCACATCGCCCGCACGGCGCAGCTGCTCAAGCGGCCCGCCGCCGTCCGGCGCGTGACCCCCAAGGCCGCGCCCAGGCCCACCGCGCCGCCCCCCAACCGCCTCTGGGACAAGCTGGAGGCCGGGAAAAAGGTCTTCGCTGTGGAGCTGGACCCGCCGAAAACCGCCGATTTGGGCAAGTTTATGGCGGGCGCCTGGACCCTCAAGAGCGCCGGGGCGGACGCCATCACCATCGCGGACTGTCCCATCGGCCGGGCGCGGATGGACTCCTCCCTGCTGGCCTGCAAGCTGCGCCGGGAGCTGGGCATCGACCCCATCCCCCACATGACCTGCCGGGACCGGAACCTGAACGCCACCAAGGCCCTGCTGCTGGGCCTGAGCGTGGAGGGCGTGGACAACGTGCTGGTGGTCACCGGCGACCCCATCCCCACGGCGGAGCGGGATGAGGTCAAGAGCGTGTTCAACTTCCACTCCCGGAAGCTGGCCGCCTTCGTGCGGGAGCTGAACCGGACGGAGCTGGAGCGGCCCTTCCGCATCTACGGTGCCCTGAACGTCAACGCCCGCAACTTCGCCGCGGAGCTGGACCGGGCCAAAAAGAAGGAGGAGTCGGGCGTGACCGGCTTCCTGACCCAGCCCGTGCTCTCGCCGGAGGCCGTGGAGAATCTGGAGCTGGCCCACCGGAGCCTCCGGGGCCGGATTCTGGGCGGCATCCTGCCGGTGGTGAGCCACCGCAACGCCTGCTTCATGAACAGCGAGATTGCGGGCATCACCGTGGCCCAGAGCATCGTGGAGCGCTACGAGGGTCTGGACCGGGAGCGGGCGGAGGCCCTGGCGGTGGAGATTTCCACGGAAATTGCCGGGCAGATTGCGCCCTTCGTGGACGGGTATTACCTGATGACGCCGTTTCTGCGCTATGCGCTGATTGTGCGGATTATGGAAGAGATACGCAGGCGGGCATAAAAACGCTCCGCGCCGACTTGACGCGGAGAAAAGCGTGTGTTATATTGAACACAAGAGGCGGGGCACCTGTTGGCTCCAGGAAGCGGCACACCCTCGAAAGATTTCAAATCTTGGTGAATGTCCGTCCCTTAAACCGTGAGGGGCGAGTTATTTCTTCAGCGCTTCAATGACACCGAAGACCACGACAGCTATCAGATTCAGCAGTGCCAAAGTCTTAAGCAACGTCATATAGCGTCACCTCCTCCCCATCCAGGGAGGGATAGCCGCCCCCGCCTCTTGCTTGTTCGCCATTATAGTACAAAAAACGGCTCAATGCAATTTGCTAACCTTCAAAACAAAGGGGGAAAATAGCGAGGAAAACTGTGTGATATGACGCCGTTTCTGCGCTATGCGCTGATTGTGCGAATTATGGAGGAGATTAGAAAATCGTTCTAATCGCAAAAAGCGACTCCCAAATCTCTCATATGATTTGGGAGTCGCTTTTTATCATTCTTGCGAATAAAAATCGGGATCCGAAAGTGGGAATTTCATCAAATGCTTTTTCAATCTTGCACAACTAGGCTTGAAGGAAAAATAGGTAACACCACCAGAGAGAAGACTGCCAGCAATTGGAATAGATGTCGCAACTGCATCTGCAAAAATCTGTTTTGTCATGCGAACACCTACTGCCTTTGCGATATTCTTTACTATGGGATATACAACACCTTTGGTCAATGCTTTGTTTGCCAGTTTCTTCTGGATATGAATCGCCATAGATTCAGCTAGTTTTCCCAAAGCTGACGTAGCTCTCTGAACACCGAACATGGCCCCGATAAATACCATCACAATACTCATCGATTCGGAATCAAGTCCATCTTCAAATGTATCAAATTCTTCAAATCCATACAAATATGCCAATTTTTGAACAACTCTCAACACAAACACAAAATACGATGTAATATCTGCACTGACAGCAGGAATTGTAAAAGCAGCATTCGCTGAACTGGATAAACTTGCAACTATGGATAGTCCCGTTGCCTTACCGGCTTCGTAGCTGATTACACTTTCAGCTATCCCGCTGATTATATGCCTTGGAATACCTGCTTTAGCAGGATTGTAGCGTACAGCTTCTTCAACTACGGAATCCGGGAAGAAAAGATGTAGCTCTCGACGCAAGAAATCTGCTCGGTCAATATGCACCCCCGGAGTTTTAATCGCCACAGACAGAACATTCTCAAATGTCAATTCTTCTTTGATTCTTTTTACAATATTTGCCATATTATCACCCTGACATATCCCCTCTCCGTTTCATGGTAGCGAGGCGAAGCGATTAAAGCTTCGGGGGTTCTCAGGGGGACACTTTACAAAGTGTCCCCCTGCGTCGTCGGAAACAGAATTACTTCTCCTCCAGCTCCTTGGCCTGAGCGATGGCGCGCTCCTGGGCGGCGGGCGGGCACTGCTCGTAGCGCACAAAGTGGAAGGTGAAGGAGCCGCGGCTCTGGGTCATGGCCCGGAGGTCGATGGCGTACTCCTGCATCTCGGCCATGGGCACCTCGGCGGTGATGACCTGCTCGCCGTCCACGGGGTCCATGCCCATGACGCGGCCGCGGCGCTTGTTCAGGTCGCCGATGATGTCGCCCATGTAGCTGTCAGGCACGGTGACCTTCAGCTCGCCCACGGGCTCCAGCATGACGGGGTTGGCCTCGGGCAGAGCGGCCTTGTAGGCCAGCTGAGCGGCGGTGCGGAAGGCGATTTCGGAAGAGTCCACGGGATGGTAGGAGCCATCGTACAGGACCGCCTTCAGATTCACCACGGGATAGCCCGCCAGCACGCCGTGGAGGCAGGCCTCGCGCAGGCCCTTCTCGACCGCGGGGAAGTAGTTCTTGGGCACGCTTCCGCCGAAGACCTCCTCGCCGAAGGTGAACTCCTCGGTCTCCTCGTTGGGCTCAAAGCGGACCCAAACGTCGCCGTACTGGCCGGAGCCGCCGGTCTGCTTCTTGAACTTGCCCTGCTTGGACACGCTCTTGCGGATGCGCTCACGGTAGGGGATGCGCATGTCGGACAGAACGACGTCCACACCGAAGCGGCTCTTCAGGCGGGAGACGATGACGTCCAGATGGATGTCGCCGGCGCCGGAGATGACCAGCTGATGGGTCTCGGGGTTGTTGTACACGGAGAAGGAGGGGTCCTCCTCGTTCAGGCGGTTCAGGCCCACGCCGACCTTGTCGTCCTGGCCCTTGACCTTGGGGGCGATGGCCTTGGAGTAGACGGGCTCAGCGAAGGTGATGCCGTCGAGCTTGATGCCCTTGACGGACAGGGTGTCGCCGGTCTTCAGGCCGTCCATCTTGGCGATGGCGCCGATGTCGCCGGCGTTGAGCTGCTTGAGCTCGGTGGCCTTCTTGCCGCACATGGCGTACAGGCGGCCGATCTTCTCGCTGTTGCCGGTGCGGCCGTTGATGAGGCTCATATCGGGGGTCAGCTTGCCGCGCAGGACCTTCACGAAGGAGTACTTGCCGTACTGGTCGGACACGGTCTTGAAGACGAACACCACGGTGTCGCCCTCGGCGCTGACCTTGACCTCCACCGGCTCGCCGTCGGCGTCCACGCCGGTCATGGGCTCGGTGTTCATGGGATAGGGACCCATGTTAATCAGGCCGTTGAGCAGGGCCTCGGTGCCCATGCCGTTGAAGGCGCTGCCGGCGAAAACGGGCACCACGGAGCCCTCCTTGACGCCGGTGAGCATGCCCTCGGCCACTTCCTCGGGGGTGAACTCCTCGCCGTCGAAGAACTTCTCCATCAGCTCCTCAGAGGCCTCGGCCACGTTCTCCATCAGGGCGGCGTAAGCCTCCTCCAGGTAGTCCTCCTTGTCGGCGGGCACGTCCAGCTTCTTGTCCTTGCCCTTGTCGCCCATGCCGTAGGCGCAGCGGTTCAGGATGTCCAGCACGCCGGTGGCGTTCTTGCTGCCGTCCAGCAGGGGGGAGACCACGGGCGTGACCTGGTTGCCGAACTTCTCCTTGAGCTCGTCCACCACGGCGTTGTAGTCGCTGTGGTCCTCGTCGCACTTGGCCACATAGACCACGCAGGGCAGGTTGTGCTCCTTGACCAGCTTGTAGGAGCGCTCCGCGCCCACGGGCACGTTGCCCTTGGCGGGCACCACGATGACCGCCAGGTCCGCCACGCTCAGGGCCTCGGCGACCTCGCCGTAGAAGCCGAAGTGACCCGGGCAGTCAATGACGTTGAACAGGTGGCCCTTGTACTCCACGGGAATCACAGTGGCGCTCAGGGACACGCCGCGCTTGATCTCCTCGGCGTCGTAGTCGGACACGGTGTTGCCGTCGGCGGTCTTGCCCAGTCTCTGGGTGACGCCGGTGACGTTCAGCATGCTCTCGACCAGCATGGTCTTGCCGCTGCCGGAGTGGCCCAGCAGGCAGATGTTGCGAATCTTCTTGGCAGTATAGCTCATTTTTGTCGCTCCTTCGAATAATTGTACAGGCTCCCGCGGAAAACGCCCCGCCCGGGCCCTGTCGCGCGTCAAGGGAAGGCCGCAGGCTCCCCCCTCAAAAAACACGGTTCTGTTTGGCATTATACCGTAACTTGCGGCCGTTTGCAATGGTAACTTCTCAATTTTGCCCAAAAGTTTGGAGGTTTTCCCGCAAGTGCGGGGTTTTTCACCGGATGGCAGGGGCACAGCAGCGGTTTTCTGGACAACAACGCCGCGGAATGGGGAAAAAAGAGGCGCTCCCCGCCGGAAGCGCCTCTCTGAATCCTTGTTTTACTCCGACACCTTCGCGCCGCACTCTCCGCAGAAGCGGGCCCCTGCCGGAACCTCCGCGCCGCACTGGGGACACTTGGGCGCACCCAGAGGAGCGCCGCAGTTGTTGCAGAACTTCCCCGTACCCGCGGGCTTTCCGCACTTGGGACAGACGGTAATCTTCCTGGTCAGCTTGCCCTTCCAGACCTGAGCGGTCTCGGCGGCCTCGTCGATGTTGTTGCGCATGGCCTGATTCCGGGCCTTGGCCACATAGGCGGACTCCCGGGGCGCGCAGGAGGTGCACAGGCCCTCCTCCTCGTTCCAGCAGTCGGCACAGGCCCAGCTGTTGCAGGAGGGACAGCGCTGGAAGTAAGGCCGGACCTCCTCCTGGGCCTCGTCAAAGGCCGCCTCCTGCTCCCGCCGCCAGGCAGAGCTGTCAGTGCCCTGATTGCCGCCGATGGCGTCCGCCACCCGCTCCGTGGCCCAGGCCAGCTCCCCCAGCCGCCCGCCGAAGAGGCCGCCCAGGATGCCCGCGCCCCGGCCGATGCTGTCCGTTTTGGTCTTCTCCCGCCAGGTGGAGGACTTGCGGAAGGTGGACTTGTAGCCGTTTCCGCAGCAGTCGCAGTAGAATTCAAACTGGAAGCCCGCCTCGGTGGACAGGTCGTTGTAGTTTCGTGTAAAAGAGTGCAGCATAGCAGACCCCCCTTTGCGTTTTTGGTTCGTTGGTGGAATTACTGCCTTTATTATATAGAATCTGACACAAAATGGCAAGGGGAATCTTCTTCCAGCCGGGGCAACCGCATTAAAATTTCATTGTTTTTCCGCAACAATGGACCTGTTTTCCGCTGTTTTCGTAGGGGCGACCTGTGGTCGCCCGGGGATTTATGTGGTTTTCTGCGGGCGACCACAGGTCGCCCCTACAAAAGGCTTCAAATTCCCAATGAACGTGTTGTTTTCAGGCGGTTTTAAATGCTGTTGCCCTGTCTTCCAGCCGGGGCCGAAACGTGGATATTCTCTATCAGCCGAAGGGAGTCTGCCCCCGGGCGCAAGCCCAGCCGCCGACGCACTCCCGCCGCCAATCGGCTCCAGGACCCGGCCAAACAGGGTCCAAATCCTCCGTGGGCAGCCAGAGCCGGGAATCGGGCATCCTCTATCAGTCGAAGGGAGTCTGCCCCCGGGCGCAAGCCCGGGCTTGACAGGCGGTCGTTTTTGCCGGATAATGGAGCAAACATTCCCTCCGGAGGCCCATTATGTCCA
>CACZUK010000048.1 GCA_902784305.1 Oscillospiraceae bacterium
AGCCCTTGGAAATCCGTCAGGATTCCCTGCGGACTGCGCCTAGCTCTGAACGATTCTGCATCCCCTCCTTTGTGCAAATAATTTTGCATCTTGCTATAGCGGCCCGCTAGGCAGCGGGAAGAAACCACCAACACCCCTCCCACCCCGGAGGGCCTGAGACAGGGAGACTGGAAAAACGATGCGAAAGCTGGCAAAAAGAGGCAATATCAACGAGCGTTTGGACGTGGTTTTGAACAAATTCCGCGCCCGGCTCAACACGATTCCCACGGGCATCTGTCCGCTGGTGCTCTACCGCTCCATTTTGCAGGTGTCCATGAACCAGAGCTGCGGCAAGTGCGTGCCCTGCCGGGACGGCCTGCGGGAGGTGGACCGGCTGCTGGGCCGCGTCATCCGGGGCGACGCCAACGAGGAGACCCTGGACGAGCTGCGGGAGCTGTGCGAGATGATCGCCGCCGCCTCCGACTGCGCCGTGGGCGTGGTGGCGGCCAACACCGTGCTGGACAGCCTGCGGGAGTTCCCCGACGAGTACGAGAGCCACATCCGTCACCGCCGCTGCGTGGAGGGGGGCGTGCAGTCGGTGCCCTGCATCACCCTCTGCCCCGCCCATGTGGACGTGCCCGGCTACGTCGCCCTCATCCACGAGGGGGACTTCGCCGGAGCCGTGCAGCTCATCCGCAACAAAAACCCCCTGCCCACCGCCTGCGCGCTGGTGTGCGAGCACCCCTGCGAGCGCCGCTGCCGCCGGGGCATGGTGGACGCGGCCATCAACATCCGGGGCCTCAAGCGCTACGCCGTGGAGCAGATGCACGCGGACCAGCTGAGCGCGCCCAAGGCCAATGTGTCCACGGGCAAGCGGATCGCCGTCATCGGCGGCGGTCCCTCCGGCCTCACCGCGGCCTGGTTTCTGGCCCTGATGGGCCACCGGGTGGACATTTTCGATGAGCACGAGCAGCTGGGCGGCATGCTGCGCTACGGCGTGCCGGAGTACCGCCTGCCCAAGGCGCGGCTGGACGAGGACATCCGCGGCATCCTCAAGGCCGGGGACATCCACGTCCACTGCGGCGTCCGGGTGGGCCGGGAAGTGAGCTTTGCGGAGCTGCGGGAGCGGCATGACGCGGTCTATCTGGCCCTGGGCGCGCAGACGGGCCGCAGACTGCCCGCCGAGGGCGCGGACGCCCCCAACGCGGTGCCCGCGGCGGACTTTTTGCAGGCCGTGGCGGCGGGTCAGGCCCCCGATTTGGCCGGAAAGCGGGTGGCGCTCATCGGCGGCGGCAATGTGGCCATGGACGCGGCCCGGACCGCCGTGCGGCTGGGCGCCCAGAGCGTCCACGTCTTCACCCGCAAGCGGGAGGACTACACCGCCTCCGCCCACGAGCTGGAGGGGGCCATGCAGGAGGGCGTGCGCTTCCGCACGCTGGTGAGCTTTTTGAACATTGAGACAAATGCCGACACCGGGCTGGTGCAGGCGGTGTGGCTCCAGCCCCAAATCGTGGGCGAGTACGATGAGCGGGGCGAGGTGACCACGGAGCACTCCAGCGCCTACCCCTACCGCTTCAAGTGCGACTATCTGATTATGGCCGTGGGCCAGAGCAGCGAGCTGGCCGCCTTTGAGGCCGGAGGCGTGGCGGTCCGGGCGGGCCGCGTGGACGCGGACGAGACCTGTCAGGTGCGGGGTCTGGCGCGGGTGTTCTCCGGCGGCGACTGCGTCACCGGGCCGTCCACGGCCATTCGGGCCATCGCGGCGGGTCAGGCGGCGGCGTACAACATCGACGAGAGTCTGGGCTACCACCACAAGGTGGACTGTCCGTCTCACGCTCCGGCCCCGGTGCCGGGCAATGTGAAGCCCACGGGCCGCGCGGAGCTGGAGGAGCGCGACCCCTTCGAGCGCAAGGAGGACTTCCGCTGTGTGGAGTGCTCCATGACCCCGGAGGAGGCGGAGCGGGAGAGCGGACGCTGTCTGCGCTGTGACTTCTACGGCTGCGGCGTGATGGAGGGAGGACGAGGCGAATGATTACCTGTACCATCGACGAGAGAACGATTCAGGTCCCCGAGGGCACCACGATTCTGGACGCGGCCCGGGCCAACGGCATCGACATTCCCACCCTCTGCCACCTGAAGGGGGTCAGCAGTCTGGGCATGTGCCGGCTGTGCATGGTGGAGGCGGAGGGCTTCGAGCGCCTGCTGCCCGCCTGCCGCACCGCCGTCACCGAGGGCATGGTGCTGCACACCCACACCCCCCGGCTGGAGGGCTACCGCCGCCGGATGCTCCAGCTCATTCTGGCCAATCACCGGCTGGAGTGCGTCAAGTGTCCGGCCAACGGCCAGTGCGACCTCCAGCAGCTTTGCGGGCGCTACAAGGTGGGCGTCAGCTCCTACCAGTCCACAAGGCTGATGACGGACAAAAAACGGCCCGTTTTGGAGGAGAATCCCTACCTTCGCTACGACGCGTCCAAGTGCATCCACTGTCAGCGCTGCATTCAGGCCTGCGCCGGGCGCGCGGGCAACGGCGTGCTGCAAAACGCCCGCAGCGGCGCTCTGCATCTGGTGGACGCGCCCTTCGGTCCGGACTGGAAGCAGACGGACTGCGAGAGCTGCGGCAACTGCGCTCAGGCCTGTCCCACCGGGGCCCTGAGCCTCAAGCGCAACGCCCAGTATCAGCCCTGGGAGGTCCACAGCGTGGTCACCACCTGCCCCCACTGCGCCACGGGCTGCCAGCTTAGGCTGGTGGTCAAGGGCAACAAAATCGTCAGCGTGGAGGGGGCCGACGGCCCGTCGAACCACGGTCTGCTGTGCGTCAAGGGCCGCAGCGGCAGCATCGACTTTGTGACCCACCGGGACCGGCTCACCGCGCCCATGATTCGGGACCGTGAGACGGGGGAGCTCAAGCGTGTGAGCTGGGAGGAGGCCATCTCCTACACCGCCCGGCGCTTTCTGGAGCTGAAGGAGCGCTACGGCGGCGAGGCGCTGGCGGGCTTTGCCTGCTCCCGGAGCACCAACGAGGACATCTACATGGTGCAGAAGATGGTGCGTACCTGCTTCGGCAGCAACAACACGGACAACTGCGCCCGGGTCTGCCACAGCGCCACGGTGGCGGGTCTGGCCCGGACGCTGGGCAGCGGCGCCATGACCAACCCCATCGGGGACATCACCCGGAACAGCGACTGCATCCTCCTCATCGGCTCCAACCCGGAGGAGGCCCACCCCGTGGTGGGCATGCAGCTGCGGCAGGCGGTGGCCCGGGGCGCGCGGCTCATCGTGATTGACCCCCGGGACATCGGCCTGACCCGTCAGGCGGACATCCACCTCAAGCTGCGCCCGGGCACCAATGTGGCGCTGGTGAACGCCATGATGCACGTCATTCTGGCCGAGGGGCTGGAGGACCGGGCCTACATCGAAAAAAACACCGAGAATTTTGACGCGCTGGCGGAGCTGGTGCGGGATTATACCCCCGAAAAAGTGGCGGAACTCTGCCATGTGGACCCGGATATGCTGCGCGAGGCCGCCCGGATGTACGCAACCGCCCAGCGCGCCCCGATTATCTACTGTCTGGGCGTGACCGAGCACAGCTCCGGCACCGAGGGCGTCATGAGCCTGTCCAATCTGGCGCTGCTCACCGGCAAGCTGGGCAGGCCCGGCTGCGGCGTGAACCCCCTCCGGGGCCAGAACAACGTGCAGGGTGCCTGCGACATGGGCGCGATTCCCACGGACTACCCGGGCTATCAGAAGGTGGACAACCCCGCGGTCCGGGAGAAGTTTGAACGCGCCTGGGGCGTGCCGCTCAGCCCAAAGCCGGGCCTCAAGGCCACGGACGTGTTCCCGGCGGCGATTGAGGGGAAAATCCGCGGATTGTACATCTGCGGCGAGGACCCGGTGGTCTCCGACCCGGACACGGCCCACATCATCGCGGCGCTGAAGAGTCTGGATTTCTTCGTGGTTCAGGACCTTTTCCTGACGGAAACGGCGAAATACGCCGACGTGGTGCTGCCCGGCGTGAGCTTCGCGGAGAAGGAGGGCACCTTCACCAACACGGAACGCCGGGTACAGCGGGTGCGAAAAGCCGTGAAGGGCCGCGGCGAGATGCGCCTGGACACGGACATCCTCATCGAGCTGATGAACGCCATGGGCTACCCCCAGCCCCAGCTCACCAGCGCGGAAATCATGGACGAAATCGCGGCCCTGACCCCCAGCTTCGGCGGCATCTCCCACGCGCGGCTGGACGAGCTGGAGACGGGCCTCCAGTGGCCCTGCCTCACGCCGGAGCATCCGGGCACGGACATTCTGCACAAAAACGGGCCTGTCCGGGGCAAGGCGCTGTTCTACCCCGCCGCCTTCCGGCCCTCCGCGGAGCTGCCCGACGAGGCGTTCCCCTTCCTGCTCTCCACGGGCCGGATTCTGTACCATTACAACGCCGCGGCCATGACCGCCCGGGCGCCGGGCCTGATGGAGATGGTCAATGAGGGCTTCATCGAGGTCCACCGCCGGGACGCGCGGCACCTGAACATTTCTGACGGCGAGCGCATCCGCGTCAGCAGCCGCCGGGGCAGCATCACGGCCACGGCACGGGTGGGACGCAAGGTCTCGCCGGGGGAGGTCTGGATGCCCTTCCACTTCCCGGACTCCCCGGTGAATCAGCTCACCAACGCCGCCCTGGACGAGTTTGCCCGCATCCCGGAGTACAAGGTCTGCGCGGTGCGGCTGGAGAAGCTGTCATGAAGCGCGCGGAGGAGCTGACCCGGTCGGTGTACACCGAGGTGGTGTACGCCGATGGACGGGTGGAGCTGGGCTCCTGCCCGGTGCTGCGGGAGCGGGAGCTGACGGTGGTGTCCGGCGGGGCGCGGCTGGGACAGCTCACCTGCACGGACACGGACCTGGAGGAGCTGGTGCTGGGCTGGCTCTACACCCAGCGGCTGATTGACGCCGCGAAAGAGGTCAAAAGCATAGAAATCCGCAACAATCACGCGCTTGTCACGCTGGACGGGCCGGACCGCGCCCCGACGGAGCGCCGCGCGCTGCACAAGCTGCCCGTCGCGCCGGACTGGAGTCCGGAAAATGTGTTCACCCTGGCCCGGCGCTTCCGGGAGGGCATGCCCCTGCACCGGCGCACCGGGGCCGCGCATAGCTGCTTTCTGATGCGCGCCGGAGCGGTGGTCTACGCCGCCGAGGACGTGGGCCGCTTCAACGCGGTGGACAAGGCGGTGGGCTACGCCCTGCGGCAGGGAATCCCGCTGGGGGAGTGCCTGCTCTACACCTCGGGCCGGGTGTCCGCGACGCTGGTGGAGAAGCTGGCGGCGGCGGGGGTGCCGGTGCTGGTGTCCAAGGCGATTCCCACGGCCCAGGCGGTGAGCGGCGCCCGGCGCCGGGGCTTGACGCTGCTGTGTCGGGCCTGGGAGGACCGGTTCGAGCGGTTTGTGTGAGAATTGTGCAAAAAATGAGGCGAAATCCTGACTTTGCGGCCGGGATTTCGCCTTTTTTGCCCTTTTTCTCCGGGAATAGGGACAAACCGTTGCGGAATAGGCTCTCTGAGAGCAATCCGGGGCCGTTGGGCTATTACCCGAAGGGAGCTGGAACGTTTCGGGGTTCTCAGGGGTCTTCCAAAGTTCCCAGAGTGGGTGCGGAGCGGAGCCCCGACCGGCGGATTGCAATTTCCACAAAAAGGAGGAGCGCCTATGCTCAGCTTGCTCACCCTGCTGCTCCTGCGCAGCCCCTTTCTGACCCTGCGGCTGGGGAGCGGCAGCTTTCCCAGACCCCTGAGCGCCGCCGAGGAGCAGGACTGCCTGCGCCGCGCCGCGGAGGGGGACGAGAGCGCCCGGGCCGCGCTCATCGAGCACAATCTGCGGCTGGTGGCACACATCGCGAAGAAATACTACAATCAGGGGGGCGATTCGGAGGATTTGATTTCCATCGGGACGATTGGTCTTATCAAGGCGGTGAACACCTTCCGGGCCGATAAGAACATCCGGCTGGCCACCTACGCCGCGCGCTGCATCGAGAACGAGATTCTGATGCACCTGCGCCGCCTCAAGCGCCGGGCGGGGGAGTGCTCCCTGAACGACGCGCTGGAGCAGGAGGAGGACGGGGGCCTGTCCCTGATGGACGTGCTGCGGGTGGAGGACACCATGCTGGAGGATTTGTGCAGCCGGGACGAGTGCGCCAAGGTCCGGCAGGGCGTGGCCCAGGTGCTAGAGGGCCGGGAGCAGATGGTGATTCTGCGCCGCTACGGTCTGGACGGCCGTCCGCCCATGAAGCAGAAGGAGGTGGCGCGGCTGTGCGGCATCAGCCGGTCCTATGTCTCGCGGATTGAGAAGCGGGCGCTGAAGAAGCTCCAGGCGTTTCTGGAGGGCTGAAACGCCGGAGCGCGGTTCGTTTCGGAAAAAATTTCCCGAAAGCAGTGGCAAAACCGGCCCGGTGGTGGTACAATGGTGCCAACCAACCGGGCCGCTGTGTTGAACGGCCCGCACAAAGGAGTGACGGACATGGATCAGGCCATTGAAACGTTGCAGAAATGGGTGGATGAGAGCCGACGCATCGTCTTTTTCGGCGGCGCGGGTGTGTCCACGGAGAGCGGCATCCCGGACTTCCGCTCCCAGGACGGCCTTTACAACCAGAAGTACCCGGACCCCCCGGAGACCATCGTCTCCCACACCTACTTCGTGCGCCGGACGGAGGAGTTCTATCGCTTCTACAAGGACAAGATGCTCTCGCCCTGGGCCAAGCCCAACGCCGCCCATAAGAAGCTGGCGGAGCTGGAGCGCGCGGGCAAGCTCACCGCCGTGGTGACCCAGAACATCGACGGGCTGCATCAGGACGCGGGCAGCCGGGCGGTCTACGAGCTGCACGGCAGCGTTCGGCGCAACTTCTGCACCAGATGCCACGCCCGCTACGACGGCATGGACATCATTCTGGACAGCCCCGGCGTGCCGAAGTGTCCCAAGTGCGGCGGGCTCATCAAGCCGGACGTGGTGCTCTACGAGGAGGGGCTGGACAGCGACGTGCTCTACGGCGCGGTGGAGAAGATTCGGGACGCGGACCTGCTCATCGTGGGCGGCACGTCTCTGGTGGTGTACCCGGCGGCGGGTCTCATCAACTACTATCAGGGCCGCAGGCTGGTGCTCATCAACCTCCAGCCCACGGGCATGGACAGCCGGGCGAATCTGGTGATAAAGGGCAAAATCGGTGAGGTTTTGGGCCAGATTCAGGTCCGCTGAGCACAAAAACGCGAAAAAGGAGCGCCCCCCAACCGGGGACGCTCCCGCGCCGCCTTGCGCGCGCACCGCGGCGGGCTTAATCGGCGCTGTAAATGAGCGTGAAGCTCTCGTAGTGGTCGCTGGTGTAATAAATGTGCTCAAAATCTTCACAGTAGACCAGCCGCTCCGCGCCGCGCTTTTTGGCGCCGAGGGTGTCGATGTCGCACTCATAATACACCTCGTCTTCTGGCAGACGGCCCTCATAGTTGCCGAAGCGGCTGCCGCCGATGCACTTGCCCGGGGCATAGGGCTCCAGACTGCCGCCGTGCCAGCCCAGCTTTTCCGCCTGCTTTTTGGTGATGTAGTTGTCGGGCAGGCGCTTGTAGGTGACCAGATACGCGGCCACGTCCTCCTGAGAGGAGTAGGTGCCGTCCTCGTCCAGCTCTTCGCCGTCCAGCCAGTTGTCGGGGGAGGGCAGGACGGTGGCGCTCTGGGAGCCGCTGCCGCTGGTTTCGGTTGTTGTGGATGCAGACGCGGCGGCGTCCGGGTCGCTGTCGGCTTCTGCGGATGCGGACGCGTCGTCGGCGCTCTGTTCGGTGCCGGACGCGTCGTCGGCATAGGGGTCCGGATCGTCCAGGAAGGAGCCGACGAGGTCGAGAACGTTGCTCACGTCCTCCGCGGAGCAGGCGGTGCAGCCGAGGGCCAGCAGCGCGCACAGCAGCAGGACGAGGGCGGATTTGAAATGCTTCATAGAGGGTCCCTCCCGGTGAGTTATTAGTTGTATTGTGCGCTCTTCGGCGCAAAATGTCAAGAGAGAACGAGAATCAAGGAGAGAAAAGTCAATGACAATCGAAATCAGAGAGCAGGGCAGCAAGGCATTCTTCAAGGAGGTGGTCTGCGTGCTCACCCAGCACCGGCGGCTGCTCAAACACCCCGAGGCGAAGCTGCGGGACACCTGGCGGACGCTGTGGCTGTATCTGGTCCTCTGCGTGGGGATGCTGCTGCTCAGCGGCGGCATGGCGCTGGCCTGGGGGCCGGACGCGCTGACCTGGGTGGCGCTGACCCTGCTGACGGTGGCGCTGGTGCTGAACGCGGGCTATCTGGTCATGTTCCACCGGCTGCTGCGGGGGCTGATGGAGCGCGGCGGCCCGGCGAGGCTGACCGTGGACGAGAACGGCGTGGAGCTGGACAGGCCCGGCGTGCAGCGGGTGCGGATGGACTGGAGCACGGTGGCCTTTCTCCGGGTGTTCCGGGAGAGCCTGTGCGTACTGCCCACGCAGACGGGGGGCGTGTGCATCGCGGTGAGCGCGCTCTACGCCCCGGCGGTGATGGAGGCCCTGAAGGAGTGCGGGGCGACGGTAAAGGTGTACTGATTGGAGGAGCATATGGCCAGAAACATGGAAGAACAGGTGCGCAAAATTGTCCACTATCTGATGCAGGACGCCGGCAGCGAGCACCCGCTGGGGAGTCTGGAGGTGCACCTCCAGCCGGACCGGGAGGTCATCATTTCCGTGCTGGATAAGCTGCAAATTCTGCTGTTCCCGGCCCATTTCGGGCGCAAAAAGCAGGTGAGCGGCTTCGCGGTGAAGTACGAGCTGGGGGCGCTGGTGGAGGAGCTCTACTCGGCGCTGGTGACGCAGATTACTCTTGCGCTGCTCCACCACCCGGACCACAGCGGCGAGGCGAAGGCTCAGCGCCGCGCCCTGGCCGGGGAGCTGGCGGGGGACTTTCTGGAAAAAATCCCCATGCTGCGGGAGCTGCTGAAAATGGACCTTCAGGCGGCCTTCAACGGGGACCCGGCGGCGTTCAACAAAGACGAGATTATTTTCTCCTATCCGGGCTTTTACGCGATTATGGTCAACCGCATCGCCCACGAGCTGCACCTGATGAAGGTGCCGCTGATTCCCCGCATCATGACGGAGTACGCCCACAGCCGCACCGGCGCGGACATCCACCCCGGCGCGACCATCGGCCGCTACTTCTTCATCGACCACGCCACGGGCGTCGTCATCGGTGAGACGACGGTGATTGGCGACCGGGTGAAAATCTATCAGGGCGTGACTCTGGGCGGCCTGTCCACCCGGGCGGGGCAGGGTCTGCGCAACGTGAAGCGCCATCCCACCATCGAGAACGACGTGACCATCTACTCCGGCGCGTCGATTCTGGGCGGCGAGACGGTCATCGGGGAGGGCTGCATCATCGGCGGCAACTGCTTCATCACCCGCTCGGTGCCCGCCCACATGCGGGTGAGCTTCTCCGCGCCGGAGCTGCAATACAAGCCCGACGAGTTCGCGGTGACGGATTTGAGCGAGTACTGGACCTACGAGATTTAAGCAAAAAAACTCCCGATTCCGGCCGGAATCGGGAGTTTTTCACGTTTTTTAGTGCCTTACCCCAGCACGAAATACACCAGCAGCACGCCCACGCAGTAAATCAGGCAGGGCAGCAGGTTGGTGCGGATAATCTGCCCCTCGCTGCTCTGAGCGTTGGTGGTGGCGGCCACGGCGACCACGTTGTTGATGCAAATCATGTTGCCGATGGCGCCGCCAGCCATCTGGAGGGCGATGATGGAGGGCACGTTGAGGCCCAGCAGCTCCGCCGTCTGGTACTGCAGCGGCCCAAAGAGCACGCCGGAGACGGTGCAGGAGCCGGACACGAAGGCGCCCAGCACGCCCAGCAGCGGCGAGATGACGGGGAAGCCCGCGCCCACCAGCTTGACCAGAGAGGTGCTGATGAGGGTCAGCATGCCGTCCAGGCCGGAGGCGTTGACGCCGGAGTTCATCATGATCTGGACCATGGCCACGCCGCTGACCAGCGCCAGCGCGATCATCAGCAGCTGCTTGCCGGTGGCGGCGAAGACGGTTTTCGCGCCGTCGTTGCCCAGCGCGTCCTTTTTCAGCAGCATGGTGCCCACGCTGACCAGAATGAAGATGACGCCGGAGTTGAACAGGGGCGCAAAGTTGAAGTCCAGGCCCTCAACCCCCAGAATGTTGTGGATGGGGATGATAAAGGCGTTCAGCAGCGCCTTGAGCCCGAAGGCGGGGATGCGCGTGACCAGCAGGGCCACGGAAATCACCAGATAGGGGGACCAGGCCTTGAGCACGGTGGCGGCGGTGATGGGCTCGTCGGAGGAGAGGAACACGGAGTTGTCCAGCTGCTTGCGCACCTTGTAGCGGAAGTGCCAGACGTACTTGGGGGTCAGGAAACGCTTCTGCGCGGCGGTGACGGTGAGCACCAGGCCGATGACGCTGCCCACGATGGAGGCGAACTCCGGGCCCAGGAAGGTGCCCAGCAGGTAATAGGGCACCACGAAGGTCAGGGCGGCGAAGATGCAGAAGGGGATGGTCTCCGCGATGCGGGCCCAGCGGCGGCCCGCGCCGAAGCAGAGCACCAGTGCGCTGACCAGCAGGATGGGCACCATCAGCCCGGCCACGCCCAGATAGAGCACGGTCTTGCCGGTGACGGCGCTGGTAAAGTCACTCAGCTCCACCCCGGAGGCGCTGACCAGCGGGGAGAGGTTGGACATGTTCGTGATGGTCGGCGTGCCCACGGCGGCGAAGGGCACCGGAGTGGAGTTGGAAATCAGGGCGACGATGCAGGCCGCCACAGGCGGGAAGCCCAGGCCCACCAGCAGGGGAGCGGCGAGGGCGGCGGGGGTGCCGTAGCCGGCCGCGCCCTCAATGAAGGCGCCGAAGAGGTAGGCGATGATGATGGCCTGAATCCGGGGGTCCGGGGAGACCTCCTTAAAGCACTGGTTGATGACCTTCATCATTCCGGTCTGCTTCATGGTGTTCAGCAGCAGAATCGCGCCGCCGATGATGATGAGCAGCTCCATGGCCTTGAGCGCTCCGTAGAGGAAGTAGGCAGCGGTGGCCGCGGGGGTCATGTGCCAGACTCCCAGCACCAGCGCGCAGGTCAGCACCAGGGAGATCACCAGAGAGCGGGCGGAGGAGAAGCGAAAGCCCACCATCAGCACCAGCGCCGTCAGAAATGGCAGCGCCGAGAGTAGGACGTAAAGCATGAAAGAACCTCCTGTTTGTTTTTCGATGGGCCGGGCGATGGCACCGGCTTGTCCGTGCATACACCGCCGTGCTTTGACGCGGTAACGAGTATTATAGGCTTTTTTGAAACAAAGGTCAATGGTCAGGTGACTGACATTTTTCGTCGGAAACAGTCCGTCCTTGTCTCTGTGCACAAAAAAGGCCAAAAAGAGGGAGACTTTTTCTTGTCTTCTTTCCGAAAGAATGGTACAATGGGGGCAAGCGAGAGAGAAGAGAGGAGGTGCGCGCGTGTTTTGGCATCGAAGGGCGAAGCGCTCGCCCACCAGGAGCTTTGACCGCGCTCAGAAGCGGCCGGTCATCCGCGCCAGCATCTGCACCGGGGAGAAGACCGCCTGCCTCCAGGACCGGCGGACCGGAAAGCTGGAGGAGGTCATGCTCATCCGCACGCCGGAGGATCTGCGGGAGTTTCTGGAGACCTACGGGGTGACGGAGGAGGAGCTGGAAACGGTGTATTGACAGCTTCCTGCACAAAAATGCGTTTTTGAACCTGAATCACACCAAAAAGGAGCGAGAAAATGAGCGACAAGAAAATCTTTGTCATCGGGCACAAGAACCCGGACACGGACTCCATCTGCTCCGCCATCGCCTACGCCAATCTGAAGAACATTCTGGCGGGGGAGGAGCGCTACCTGCCCAAGCGGGCGGGCCACACCAACCGGGAGACAAAATACGTGCTCCAGACCTTCGGCTTCCCGAAGCCGGGCTATGTGGACACGCTGGAGCCGCGGGTGCGGGAGGTGGCCATGCGCAAGACCCGGGGCGTGGACATGGAGACCTCCATCAAGAAGGCCTGGGCGCAGATGAACGAGGAGAATCTGCGCACCCTGCCCGTGTTCCAGGACGGAAAGCTGGTGGGCGTGGTGACCCAGGGCGACATCGCCCGGAGCATGATGGAGGAGCACGCCACCACGGCCCTGTCCTCCTCCCGGGTGAGCTGCCGGAACATCGTCGAGACCCTGGACGGCGAGCTGCTGGTGGGCGACCCGGACCGGGTCTTTGACCAGGGCAAGGTGGCCATCGGCGCGGCCAACCCGGAGGTCATGACCCAGTACATCCAGCCCCACTCCATGGTCATCATGGGCAACCGGGCCGACGCGCAGATTGGCGCGCTGGAGAAGGGCGCGGACTTCCTCATCGTCTGCCTGGGCAGCGAGGTCTTCGAGAGCATCAAGGAGCTGGCCCGGCAGAAGAACTGCAACATCATCGTCACGCCCTACTCCACCTACAAGTGCGCGCGGCTCATCAATCAGTCCATGCCGGTGCGCCACGTCATGCACTTTGGGGAGCTGATCTGCTTCCGGGAGTCCGATTTCGTCAAGGACGCCCGCAAGACCATGATGAAGAAGCGTCTGCGCTACTTCCCGGTGCTGGACAAGGACGGGGGCTTCATGGGCTTCATCTCCCAGCGCAACCTGCTGGACATGGAGAAGCAGAAGGTCATTCTGGTGGACCACAACGAGAAGACCCAGAGCGCCGACGGCATCGACAGCGCCGAGGTGCTGGAGATCATCGACCACCACCGCATCGGCGGCGTGACCACCGTGGGGCCGGTGTACTTCCGCAACCAGCCGCTGGGCTGCACCTGCACGATTGTCACCCAGATGTATCTGGAGAACAAGGTGGACATCGAGCCGAACATCGCCGGGGTGCTCTGCTCCGCGATTCTGTCCGACACCCTCTGCTTCCGCTCCCCCACCTGCACGCCGCTGGACGAGTCCACCGCCCGGATGCTGGCCCAGATCGCGGGCATCGACCCGGAGGAGCACGCCACGAAGATGTTCCAGGCGGGCAGTCAGATCAGCGACAAGACCGAGGAGGAGCTGTTCTATCAGGACTTCAAGACCTTCTCCGTGGAGGGCTATCAGATGGGCGTGGGCCAGCTCACCGTCATCGGCGACGAGATGGTGCAGGAGCTCAAGGCCCGGATGCTGCCCTTTATGGAGCAGATTCTGGAGCGGACCCATCTGGACATGGTCTTCCTGCTGCTCACGGACATCATGAAGGAGACGACCGAGCTGCTCTATCAGGGCAACGCGGACATCATCAACACGCCCGAGGTGGTGCGCGCGGCCTTCAACGTGGAGACGGCGGACCACAGCGCCACGCTGGTGAACGTGGTGAGCCGGAAGAAGCAGTTCATGCCGGGCATGACCATTGCCATTCAGAACCTTTAAGAGGTTGTATTCACAAGTGAAGTGCGCCAGATGGACGAGCAATTTTGCCGTCAATCAAGGCAAAATTGCGCAGGAATCCTTTGTGGATTTCAAGAAATTTTAACGCAGAGTGGCGGCAAAAGGGCCGTCCAGATGGTGTGCGGCACCTTGTGAATACAGCCTCTAAGGCCAATCAAGCGAGAGGGAGGACGACCCCATGTCCATCATTTTCCATCCGGAAACCCAGGTGTTCCACCTGTTCAACCAGCACATGAGCTATATCATGGACGTGCTGCCCAACGGTCAGCTCAGTCAGATTTACTACGGCGCCCGGTTGCGGGACCGCGCCGACTTCGCCCACCTTCAGGACGGCACCTGCCGCCCCATCTCCTCCAATCCCATCGGGGCGCTGCCCAACTTCTCCCTGGAGTTCACCCGGCAGGCGTATCCCGGCTTCGGCACCACGGATTTCCGCAATCCCGCCTTTGCCCTGCGCCATGCCGACGGCAGCCATGTCAGCGAT
>CACZUK010000049.1 GCA_902784305.1 Oscillospiraceae bacterium
GGTCCCGCGGTGAGCACCAGAAGGTTCCGCTCGTAGCAGGCCTTCACCAGCGCGGCGCGGTCCACGCCGTCCCTGAGCACGATGCCCACCATCAGGCCCATGCCCCGGACCGTCTCCACCAGCGGGGACTCCCAACCGGCGATGGTTTCCCGGAGGCAGGCGCCCTTCTCGTTGACGCTCTTCATCATGGCCTCGTCCAGCACCTCCAGCACCGCCAGGGCGCCCGCCGCGGCGACGGGGTTGCCGCCGAAGGTGGTGGCGTGGGTGCCGGGGGTCAGCACGTTCCGGCACTTCTCATTGCACAGCACGCCCGCCATGGGCAGGCCGCCCGCGATGCCCTTGGCGAAGGTCACCGCGTCGGGCAGGATGCCGTACTGCTGATAGCAGAACAGGCTTCCGGTGCGGCCGATGCCGGTCTGCACCTCGTCCACCAGCAGGAGGATGTCCTGCTCCTGGCACCAACGGGCCAGATTGTGAACAAAATCCTGCTCCATGGGCAGCACGCCGCCCTCGCCCTGAATCAGCTCCAGGAACACAGCGCAGGTGTCGTCCCCGGCCTGCTCCTGCACGCTCGCCAGATTGTTGGCCTCGGCGTAGCGGAAGCCCTCGGTAAAGGGGAAGAAGTAGTTGTGGAACACGTCCTGACCGGTGGCGTTCAGGGTGGTGATGGTGCGCCCGTGGAAGGAGTTGCGCAGGGTCACGATGTTGGCGCGGCCCAGGCCGTACTTGTCAAAGCTGTACTTCCGGGCCAGCTTGATGATGCCCTCGTTGGCCTCGCCGCCGCCGTTGGCGAAGAAGGCCGCGGACATGCCGGAGCGCTCACAGAGCTGCTGCGCCAGCCGGACATAGGGCTCGTTGTAAAACAGATTGGAGGTATGGGCCAGCTTCGCGGCCTGCTCCTGCACGGCCCTGACCCACTTCGGGTGCCCATAGCCCAGAGAGGCCACGCCGATGCCGCTGGCAAAGTCGGTGTAGCGCTGCCCCTCGAAGCCGTAGAGGGTGGCGCCCTCGCCCCGCTCGATGGCCACGTCGAAGCGGCCGTAGGTCTGCATGACGTACTGGTGGTCAAGGGCCTTGAGTTCGTTGAAAGTCATAGAAATCTCCTCTGTTGGAATGCACAATCGGCAAAAACCGGAAACGCGGCAAAAGCAGACTGACGCAGAGCAGGCGCTCACGCTCGCAGTCGCTGCCATGGAACCCCATTTCCTGTCCGAGGCACTTTGTTCCTTCGGCGGCCTTCGTGGTCCAAAAAATACAGGACCACGTTCGTGCCGCCGACGGGCGAAGCGATTGCCTGTGGACGCAGTCCACTCACAGCATCATCGTTCCCACGCCCTGGTCGCTGAGCAGTTCAATCAGGATGCAGTGGGGCACCCGTCCGTCCAGAATGTGGGCGCGCCGGACTCCGGACTCCAGGGCCTTGACGCAGCACTCCACCTTGGGAATCATGCCGCCGCTGATGACGTTCTTGCGCTGGAGCTTCGGCACGTCCTCTTTGCGCACCAGGGGCAGCAGGGTGCTCTCGTCCTTCGGGTCCATCATCAGACCGGCGATGTCGGTGAGCAGCATCAGCTTCTCCGCGCCCAGCGCGATGGCCAGCTCCGAGGCGGCGGTGTCCGCGTTGATGTTGTAGGAGCACTGGGCGTCCCAGCCCTGGGCCACGGTGGACACCACCGGAATGTAGCCCTGAGCGATGCAGTCCAGCACGATGTCCGGGTTGACCTTGGTGATTTCGCCCACCAGGCCGTACTTCGGATGCTTCGCCTTGGCCTCGAAGAGGCTCGCGTCCAGACCGGACAGGCCGATGGCCTTGCCGCCGTGCCGGTTCAGCGCGGCCACCAGGTTCTTGTTCACCTTGCCGCACAAAACCTCCTGCACCACGTCGATGGTCTCCTGGTCCGTGTAGCGCAGGCCGTCCACAAAGGTGGCCTCCTTGCCGATTTTCTTCAGCATGGCGTTGATGTCCGGCCCGCCGCCGTGGACCAGCACCACATGGATGCCCACCAGGTGCAGCAGGATGATGTCGCTCATCACCGCGTCCCGAAGCTGGTCGGAAATCATGGCGTTGCCGCCGTATTTGACCACAATGGTCTTCCCACTGAACTGCTGGATGTAGGGCAGGGCCTCAGCCAGCACCTGGGCCCGTGCCACGGGGTTCTTCAGCATAGTTATCCCTCAATTTCTCAGGTGCGGTAGTCGCCGTTGATTTTCACATAGTCATAGGTCAGGTCGCAGCCCCAGCAGGTGGCGTAGTTGTCGCCCTCGTTGACGTTCACGTCGATGATGACCTCGTTCTGGGACAGAATTTCCTTGGCCTTGTCCTCGTCGAAGGGAATCTGCGCGCCCTTCTCGCACACCGGCAGCTCACCGGCCACGGAGGCGAACTTGATGTCCACATGCTCCGGGCGGAAGGGGGCTTTGGAGTAGCCCATGGCGCACAGCACCCGGCCCCAGTTGGCGTCCGCGCCGAACATGGCGGCCTTGACCAGAGAGGAGGCCACAATGGCCTTGCTCAGCCGCTCGGCGGCCTCCTCGCTGCGGGAGCCGTGGACCGTGCAGGTGATGAGGCGGCTGGCACCCTCGCCGTCGGCGGCCATGGCCCGGGACAGGTGGGTGAGCACCTGGGTCAGAGCGGCCTTGAAGGCGGCGTAGCTGCTGTCCTTCCACTCGATGAGGGGATTGCCCGCCAGACCGTTGCACAGAATGGCGCAGGTGTCGTTGGTGGAGGTGTCGCCGTCCACCGTCACCCGGTTGAAGGTGCGGGGCACGACCTCGTGGAGCACCGCGGAGAGCATGTCCGGCGAAATGGCGCAGTCGGAGGTCAGGAAGCACAGCATGGTGCCCATATTCGGGTGAATCATGCCGGAACCCTTGGCGATGCCGCCCAAAGTGACCACTTTTCCGCCCAGCTCCACCTGAACGGCCACTTCCTTCTTCACCGTGTCGGTGGTCATGATGGCCTCGGCGGCGGCGGTGGAGCCCTCCGCGTCGGCACGCAGAGCCTCCGAGAGCGCGGGAGCCGCGTCCACAATGGCCTGCACGTTCAGCTCCGGTCCGATGACGCCGGTGGAGCACACCACGAAGTCCCGGGCACTGCGGCCGGTGGCCTTCGCGGCGGCCTCGCACATGAGCTCAGCGTTTTCGTGGCTGTTGGGGGCGCAGGCGTTGGCGTTGCCGGAGTTGGCGATGACGCCCCAGGCGCACTCGTCCTCCAGATGGGCCATGGTGACGTAGATGGGCGCGGCCTTCACCCGATTGGTGGTGTACATGGCCGCGGCGGTGCACTCCGCGTCGGAGAGAATCAGGGCCAGGTCCTTCTTGGAGGGGTCGCCGCCCTCCTTCACGCCCGCGTAGATGCCGGCCGCCCGAAAGCCCTTTGCGGCGCAAACGCCGCCGTTGATGTATTCCATAATCGTACTCCTTTTCTTCCTCCTTTTCCCTGAACAGAAAAGGAAGGCAAAAGCAACTTCAATTGATGTCGTCCGTTGTCAGCATGAACTATGCAGAATCCGGCCCGCTTTGGAACTGCGGAGGGAGTCCGGCGTACCCATGCCCTGACCACTTTCCCCCTTCCGCCCGTCAGGAGCATCGGGGTGCAGTGGCCCGGCGGCCCCTGCCGGGGGTGTAGGGGGCAGAGCCGCCTACAAATTCAGTCCCGCGGTCTCGGCAAAGCCCAGCATCAGGTTCATATTCTGCACCGCCGCGCCGCTGGCGCCCTTGCCCAGGTTGTCAAACAGGGCCGTGACGGTGGTCTGCTCCTCGTTGCCGCACACGATGAGCTGGAGGCTGTCCCGCCCGGCGAAGGTGTTGGCGGCAATCATGCTCTGGTCGTAGCCCAGAGGTGCCACGCTGACCAGCGCGCTGTTCCGGTAGTGCTCCGAAAGGGCCTCGTGGATGTCCGCGGCGGAGGGGTTGCCCCGCATCCTGTGGTTGTGCAGCTGCACCGTGGTGGCCATGCCCTTGTAGTAGTCGTCCACCACCGGGCAGAACAGGGGGGGAATCTCCAGATTGCACAGCTTTTGCATCTCCGGCAGGTGCTTGTGCTTCAGACTCAGGCCGTAGATGCGGGGCGAGGAGAGGGCTTCGGGCCGTCCATCGGCCTCATAGTCCGCAATCATGGCCTTGCCGCCGCCGGAATAGCCGGTCAGGGAGAAGCAGCTCGCGCAGTAGTCAGGCGGCAGGATGCCCATCGCCCGCAGAGGCGCCACAGAGGAAATGAACCCGGTGGCGTGACAGCCGGGATTGGCCACCCGGCGGGCCACCTGAATGGCGCGGCGCTGCTCGGCGGAGAGCTCCGGGTAGCCGTAGACCCACATGGGGTCGGTCCGGTGCGCGGTGGAGGCGTCGATGATCCGGCAGCCGCAGCCGCTGGCCAGAGACACGGCCTCCACCGCGGCCTTGTCCGGCAGACAGAGGAAAATCAGGTCCGCCTGGGCCATCAGACGGCGGCGCTCGGCGTTGTCGTGCCGCTTGTCCTCGTCGATGAGCATCAGCTCGATGTCGTCCCGGCTGCGCAGCCGGTCCAGAATCTGGAGGCCGGTGGTTCCGGCCTGGCCGTCGATGTAGATTTTGGGTTTCAAGGAATCAACCTCCGTTTGGGAAAACCTTCCGTTTGGAAAAACCACCAAAAGGGCAGGCGTACACCTGCCCTTGGGAAAAGCCGGGAAAAGGGGGTTAAACTGACGTTTTCGTCCCTTTTCAGCCCTCCCGCTGGTCGACGAAGCTCTGAATGTAGGCAATCTGACGCTCCACGTCCGCGGCGGAGGGTCCGCCCAGCACCTTGCGCTCGTGGACGCAGCGGCGCAGCTCCAGGGCCTCGTAGATGTCCGAATCAAACAGCTCGGAGATGGCCCGGAAGTCCCGGAGCGTCAGGGTCTCCAGCGTCTCGTGGTTCTTGATGCACATGTTCACCAGGCGGCCCACAATCATGTAAGCCTCCCGGAAGGGCATGCCCTTCTTGGTCAGGTAGTCCGCGCAGTCGGTGGCGTTGATGAAGCCCCGGGCGGCGGCGCGGGCCATGTCCCTGGGCCGGACGGTCAGGGTGTCCAGCATGGCCGCGAAGACGCTCACACACATCTCCACGGTGTCAATGGCGTCGAAGACCGGCTCCTTGTCCTCCTGCATGTCCTTGTTGTAGGCCAGGGGCAGGCCCTTCATCACCGTCAGCAGGCTGATGAGGTCGCCGTAGACCCGGCCGGTCTTGCCGCGCACCAGCTCGGCCACGTCGGGATTCTTCTTCTGGGGCATGATGGAGGAGCCGGTGGAGTAGGCGTCATCCAAATCCAAAAACTTGAACTCCCAGCTGCACCAGAGGATGATTTCCTCGGAGAAACGGCTCAGATGCATCATCAGCAGGGAGCAGGCGCTCAGGAACTCGATGGCGTAGTCCCGGTCGGACACGGCGTCCAGGGAGTTCTCAGAGGGCTTGGAGAAGCCCAGCAGCTCGGCGGTGCGCTCCCGGTTGATGTTGTAGGTGGAGGTGGCCAGGGCGCCGGAGCCCAGGGGGCTCTCGTCCATGCGCGCCATGCAGTCCTCGAAGCGGGTGATGTCCCGGCGCAGCATGTTGGCATAGGCCATCATGTAGTGGCCGAAGGTGGTGGGCTGGGCCCGCTGGAGGTGGGTGTAGCCGGGCATGACGGTGGTCAGGTTGTCTTTGGCCTTCTTGATGAGAATCTTCTCCAGGTCCAGAACCTTCTGAATGATGACCGGAATCTCCTCCTTCACGAACAGGCGGAAGTCCACCGCCACCTGGTCGTTGCGGCTTCGGCCGGTGTGCAGGCGCTTGCCCGCCTCGCCGATGCGCTGGGTGAGGATGGTCTCGATGTTCATGTGGATGTCTTCGTTCTCCAGAGAGAACTCCACGCCGCCGCCCTCGATTTCAGAGAGAATCTGCTTCAGGCCCGCGATGATGGCCTGTGCGTCCCCGGGGGAGATGATGCCCTGCTCGCCCAGCATGGTGGCGTGGGCGATGGAGCCGGTGATGTCCTGCTTGTAGAGGCGGGCATCGAAGTTGATGGAGGCGTTGAAGTCGTTGACCAGGGTGTTGGTCTCCTTCTGGAAGCGTCCAGCCCAAAGTTTCATAGTGATTGCTCCTTATGCACTCCTGCTCCACCCCCCGGAGAGGGTGGAGCGGAGGAATCATTTCAATTTTGCTGATTACTTCAGCTTGCCCATCTCCCGCAGGGCCTGAACCTTGGTGGGCAGACCCCAGAGGTTGATGAAGCCGGCGGAGTCCTTCTGGTCGTAATCGGACTCGTCAAAGGTGGCCAGCTCCTCGGAGTAGAGGGAGTAGGGGGAGGTGGTCCCGGCGGGGATGATGTTGCCCTTGTAGAGCTTGAGCTTCACGGTGCCGGTGACGTACTCGTTGGCCTTCTCCACGAAGGCGCTCATGGCCTCGCGCAGGGGGCTGAACCACTTGCCGTTGTAGACCAGGTCAGCGAAGTCAATGGCCATCTTCTGCTTGGCGTGCAGGGTGTCCTTGTCCACGGTGAGCATTTCCAGCTGGGCGTGGGCGAAGTAGAGGATGGTGCCGCCGGGGGTCTCGTAGACGCCGCGGTCCTTCATGCCCACCAGCCGGTTTTCGACGATGTCGATGATGCCGATGCCGTTCTTGCCGCCGTACTCATTCAGGTCGCGGATGATGTCGCTGGCCTTCTTCTTCTCGCCGTTGATGGCCACGGGACGGCCGGCCTCGAAGTCCAGAGAGATGTAGGTGGGCTCGTCCGGGGCCTGGAGGGGGGAGACGCTCATCTCCAGGAAGCCGGGCTTGTCGTACTGCGGCTCGTTGGAGGGGTCCTCCAGGTCCAGACCCTCGTGGCTCAGGTGCCACAGGTTCTTGTCCTTGGAGTAGCTGGTCTCCCGGGTGATTTTCAGAGGCACATTGTGGGCCTCGGCGTAGTCAATCTCCTGGTCACGGCTGACGATGTCCCACTCACGCCAGGGGGCGATGATCTTCAGGCCCGGGGCGTAGCGCTTGAGGGCCAGCTCGAAGCGGACCTGATCGTTGCCCTTGCCGGTGCAGCCGTGGCACACGGCGTCGGCGCCCTCCTCCAGGGCGATCTGGGCCAGCTTGCGGCCGATGATGGGACGGGCAAAGGCGGTGCCCAGCAGGTAGGTCTCGTACTTGGCGCCCGCCATCACGGAGGGGACGATGACCTCATCCACCATCTCATCCACCAGGTCCGCCACGATGAGCTTGGACGCGCCGGTCTTGAGGGCCTTCTCCTCCAGCCCCTCCAGCTCGTCGGCCTGGCCCACGTTGCCGGACACGGCGATGATTTCGGGATTGTTGTAGTTCTCCTTCAGCCAGGGGATGATGATGGACGTATCCAGACCGCCGGAATAGGCGAGTACAACCTTTTTGATGTCAGCCATGGGAAATGCTCCTTCTCTTTGCCGGCAGGCCCGGAATGGGGCCCGCCGTGGTTTTCGTCCTAAAGAATACCACGCATCGCGGGGAAATGCAATAGGCGAATTGTATAAATGCACGCATAAATTTTCAAATAAATGGCCAGTATGCCGATTTATATGTATAAATATACATTCATACGCTGATATTCTGTATATTTATGTATAAGGCCCTCAGAACGCAGCAAAGGCCGGACACCGTTTGGCGTCCGGCCTTTGTGAGAGGGGAGATTACTCCTCCTCGATGGCACCCATGGGGCAGGCACCGGCGCAGGAACCGCAGGAGATGCAGGTATCGGCGTCGATGACATACTGGGTGTCGCCCTGGGAGATGGCGCCCATGGGGCACTGATCAGCACAGGTGCCGCAGGAGATGCAGGCGTCGGAAATCTTATATGCCATGGTGGAAATCCTCCTTTATGTAAGCTAGTTGCATTGTAACACATTCGGGAAAAAAATCAAGGGGGGAAAGCAAAAAATCACGAAAAAGGAGGTAAGCAGCGGCTAACCGTGTATGTTTTTCCGGTTTTTGTGCATACTGGCGGTGAAAAAACCGCAAAGGAGGGGAGTGCTGAGCATGAAGCATCCCAAACGAGAGCCGGAGGAGGCCTTTCAGGAGGAGTTCGCCTTTGACCTGACCCCCAACGTGGACGGGGGAGCGGCCAGCCGCATGCACCGGCGCAGAAGCGGCGCGCCCAGGCCGGACCAGGACAAGCAGCGGGCCCGTTCCGGCCCGGACGCCGCGCCGGACGACGTGGAGTGGGGTCCCAATGTGCGCGGCTGCGGCTGGAGCGTGACCTGAGCGCAATCCACAAACATCCTTGTACAGCTCGGGGCGCAGAGGCACCCGGAGCTTCGTTGCGGCCTTTTGGGAATCCGTCAGGGCTGCCGCCTGCGGACTGTGCCTCGCTCTGAACGTTTCTGCCTCCCCTCCTTTGCGCAAGAGCTCCTGCATCCTGCCGGGAGGGGCGGGGCTGCCCGCGGCGGCCCCGGTACATCTGAGAAAATCTTTCCCAAAACCGGAAAAAAGATTGCGCCCGTCGCTTTGGTGTGGTATACTCTTTTTGTAAATATGCTTTGAGAACAGGCGCGTCACAGCGCCGGCCATCAAACCAGCAGGAGAAACCTACAGAAGGAGTGACAGAAGCATGAGAGGATTGTATTCCAACAAAACAGATTTGCGCCACCAGGTTTTCCGGGAGATTGCCCGCTTTGCCTATGAGGACGGCACCAAGGCGGAGTTTGAGCAGCTCCCCGTGAAGATGCTCCCCAGTGAGCACAACAAGTACCGCTCCAGTGTGTTCCTTGAGAGAGCCATTCTGGGCGAGCGCCTGCGCCTGGCCATGGGCATGACCTATCGCCCCGCCAGCCAGGGCGGTCTGCTCAGCGACGGCCTGGAGGATGCCGCCACCGAGGACCATTACTACACCCCGCCCCTGGTCAACGTCATCAAGTTCGCCTGCAACTCCTGTCCGGAGAAGCGGGTGCTCATCACCAACGGCTGCCAGGGCTGTCTGGAGCACCCCTGTATGGAGGTCTGCCCCAAGCAGGCCATCTACCGCAAGGACGGCAAGTGCCACATTGACGAGAGCAAGTGCGTCAAGTGCGGACGCTGCGTCCAGGCCTGCCCCTACAGCGCGGTCATCAAGCAGGAGCGCCCCTGCACCGTGGCCTGCGGCGCCGCCGCCATCAAGAGCGACGAGCTGGGCCGCGCCGAAATCGACCAGAAGAAGTGCGTGGGCTGCGGCCAGTGCCTGGTCTCCTGCCCCTTCGGCGCCATTGTGGACAAGGGCCAGATTTACCAGTGCGTGAAGGCCATCAAGAACGGCAACACCCCCGTGTACGCCGCTGTGGCCCCCTCCTTCGCCGGTCAGTTTGTGGACAAGCGCGCCAATGAGAAGGTTCGCGCCGTGTTCAAGAGAATGGGCTTTGCCGACGCCATCGAGGTGGCCGTGGGCGCTGACCTGTGCACCATCTCCGAGGCCCGTGACTTCGTGGAGGAGGTTCCCTCCAAGCTGAAGTTCATGGCGACCTCCTGCTGCCCCGCCTGGGCGGCCTTCGCCAAGAAGAACTTCCCCGAGCTGGCGGAGAACATCTCCATGGCCCTGACCCCCATGGTTCTGACCGCTCGCCTCATCAAGAAGGAGCATCCCGGCTGCAAGGTGGCCTTCGTGGGTCCCTGCGCCGCCAAGAAGCTGGAGGCCATGCGCCGCACCATCCGCTCCGATGTGGACTACGTGCTGACCTATGAGGAGGTCGCGGGCATCATGGACGCCAAGGGCGTCAGCTTCGACGACATCCCCATGGACGAGTACCTGCCCTTCAACGAGGGCTCCGGCGACGGCTGCGGCTTCGCGGTCACCGGCGGCGTGGCTCAGGCGGTGAAGAACGTCATCGCCAAGACCAACCCCGAGCTGGAGGTCAAGATGGTCACCGCCAACGGCCTGGCCGAGTGCAAGAAGATGCTGATGATGGCCAAGCGCGGCATGTACGACGGCTACCTCATCGAGGGCATGGGCTGTCCCGCCGGCTGCGTGGGCGGCGCGGGCACCATCGTGGACCCGGCCAAGGCCGCCAAGGCGGTTGCCGTGGACGTGAAGAGCGCCGATGTCACCACCCCCTTCGACTCCCGCTATGCCAGCCGTCTGGACGACGTGGAGGAGCGCAAGAAGCTGCTCGACAGCGACTTCGACACCGGAGCGGCGCCCTGGGAGCGTTTCGTGTTCGAATAAGCGCGGTTTATACATCAACGCAAACCATCAACACAAATACTGTGTCGGCCTGTCCTCCGGGGCAGGCCGGCCTTTTGAGAGGAGAGAGCCATGGAGGGAGTCACCGCGCTGCCCACGCCGTCGGGCAAGCGCCTGCAATTCGAGCTGCTGGTGGAGCCGGACATCCGCAAGGTGCTCACGTTGGAGCAGATTTTCACCGTGTTTCGCCAGACGACCCGGCCGGAAAGTCTCACGCAGGAGGACCGCGAGGCGGTGGCCGAGGACACGCTGGGGGTGTTCCAGAGCGGCGGGGGGCTGCGCTATTATCACGCCCGCACGGGGCAGTTCACCCGGGAGGGGAGAACGGTTTCCTACGGTTTGGACGACGATTTGGTGAACAACGAGGACGGCAGTCTCACCGCGGCCTTCGTGTGGTGGGAGGCGGAGGAGGATGCCGCTGTGGAGGCGTGGTTCAGAGAGCTGGTTCAGGCCATTCAGGAGGCTCAGGAGAATTTGCTGCTGTTTGGCCAGGCTGCGCCTGGAGGCAGACTGCCTGCGCTCTTGTGAACCGAAGCGGTCAGAATGTGACTTGCGGCTTGGAAGCCGGGCAGCATCCGCAAGGGTGGATGAAAGGCACAAAAATGATAAAAACAGCGTCAGGAGGGAGCTCCCGGCGCTGTTTTTTGCGGTTATAGTGCTTTTTGTTGGGGACGACTCTGGTCACGGGGTTTACGCCGTTCCAGTCGCCCCGCTGCCGGGCGTACCAGGCTTTTTGCTCCTTTTTGGAGCGCTTTTCCAGCGGAATCAGCTTTTTCATCACAATACCTCCTGTTTGAAAAAGAACGCGCCCCCGCCGATGGTGGCGAAGGCGCGTTTCCTCAGGCATTACAGGTCCAGCTTGCCGGTGAACTCGCTGTTGATCACGTAGTAAGCAGCGTTCTCCTCGGGCTTCACATAAACCTGAAGGACCTTGATGGCCTTGCGGCCGTTGGCCTCCTTGAAGGCGGCCTTGGCGGCGTCCACGACTGCGGCGATCTTGACTTCCTTCTCGCCGTACTGCACGAAGACCTCCTCCACCTTCTTGGCAGGGGTGCTCTTCTTCACAGCGGTCTCAACGGCCTGAGCCGCGGCCTTCACGGTGGTATCCACAGCCTGAGCGGCCTTCTTGGCGGTAGCTTTCTTAGCCATAATCATCAATCCTCTTCATCACTCGGTTGTTTTCGCAACGGATGGAATGTGCGGCGGGACGATGCCCTGCACCACGTCCCCCATTATAGGGCCTGAGGAAAAGCTTGTCAAATGCCGAAGTGCAAAATAATTCGGATAGAAGAAAGGGAAAGTTTGGCCAAATTAAACGAGTTTTTCACAATCTTCCGGCGAAAAGTGAGGGAAATGGCCGCAGAGGAGGCCAAAGAGCGGGAGAATCAGGGCGCTGCGTCTCCGTTTTCGGCTGCCACCAGAAGGGCGGCGGCTTGGGTGTATTTGTTCAAACGTGCGCGGGCGTTCCCATCCGGGTTGCTCAGGCGGGAGGGGTCGCTGTTGTGGCGCAGATCCGCCAGCTTCACCGCCCGCGCGATGGGATTGCCGCTCAGGTTCCTGACGTAGTCCAGGTAGGGGGTGTCAGGGGCGTGGGTCAGCAGGGCGAGGGCTTCCAGAACGGGCGCGGGAATGCCCTGCTGCGCCAGCTGCTCCAGCGTCCAATCTGTGTCCTCCACCACGTCGTGGAGCAGCGCGGCGGCACAGGTCAGCTCGTCGGTCATCTGCTCCGCCAGGTGCAGGGGGTGATGGATATAGGGGAAACCGCCCTTGTCCTCCTGCCCCTGATGGGCGGCACAGGCGATGCGCATGGCGGTGCGGGTCAGCTCGCTGTAAATCATGGCAGTTCGGGCTCTTTGGTGCTGAGGCTGGCCACGCGGATGCTGCCGCCGATGGTCTGGGTGTGCTTGTGGTTCTCTTCGCTCAGGTGCTTGTCCCGCTTCATGGCCCAGACGCAGCGCTCCCGGGCGCGGGTGGTCAGCTGCTCCATGGTCTCGTTTTCGTACTCGGCCAGCACGGGGGGCTTTTGGTGCAGCTTGGGCAACCAGCCCGCCTGGAGGAACACAGGGGCGGCGTGGCGTTTCAATTTGGCCTTGCCGTTGACGACCTCCAGCTGGTACACCTGAACGCCGTCCTCCGTGACCGCGGCCAGCAGAAGCTCGAAGACGGAGTCCTTCCGAGTGACCAAATGCTGGAGGGCAGTGGCCTTGGAGAGGATGCCGGAAATCTGGCTCAGGCGGCTGGAGAGGCTTCGGTGAGACTGGCGCAGAATCCGATTGGCCAGCTTGAAATAGTGGATGCCCAGGTAGAGGGTCAGGCCGCAGCAGGCCCAGGCCATGCGCTGCTCCGGGTCAGAGAACACCTTCCGGGTCTTGTCAAAATGAAGATGGAGAAACCGCGGCTCCATGGTCAGGCGGCTGTCTCCGGAGAGAGCGGCGCCGTTTCGGTTGGCAATGAGGCAGATATAGGACATAAAGCGTTCCACCTTTCTGAACAGTTCTACACAGGACTATTATACCCTTTTTTTCCGCAGGGCACAAGAACTTTTGCATTGGAGGGCAAGGTGTGCTATACTATTTTATTATCGACGATGAGGAGGAAGAGAGATGGAACGTCTGGAGCAGCAGTTCCGCTTCGCACTGGAGGCGGATAAGGAGAAGAAGATTGGCCGTCAGACCTGGCTGAGCGATGGGAGCCGGAAGGAGAACGACGCTGAGCACGCCTGGCACCTGGCGCTGATGACCATTCTGCTCAGCGAGCACGCCAATGAGGAGATTGACGTGTTGAAAACGGTGACCATGGTGCTGATTCACGACATTGTGGAGATTGACGCCGGGGACACCTATGCCTATGACGCAGCGGGACAGGCGACGGCTCATGAGCGGGAGCAGCGGGCGGCGGAGCGCCTGTTTGGGCTTCTGCCGGAGGACCAGGGGCAGAAGTTGAAGGCGCTTTGGGAGGAGTTTGAGGCCCGTTCCACGCCGGAGGCCCGGTTTGCGCGCACCTTGGACAACTGTCAGCCAATGATGCTCAACGCCGCCTCGGACGGGAAGAGTTGGGTGGAGCACGAGGTCCGGCTCAGTCAGGTGCTCAAACGCAACGAGAAAACCGCCCAGGGGTCAGAGCGGATTTGGGAGCACATGAAGCGGGCGTATCTGAAGCCCAATGTGGAGCTGGGGCGCTTGCAGGATGACGTTCCGGGGGACTGGTGAGGACTCACACGGCCCGGTGTGCTGCTTCCCGGAAAAAACTGAAAAAAACCTGTTGACAAGTGCCGAATGTTGTGCTATGATAGGCAAGCACTCGACGAGAGCGGGTCAAAACAAGCGAAAAACCGGAGAAAACGAGGTTAAATC
>CACZUK010000050.1 GCA_902784305.1 Oscillospiraceae bacterium
CCTGGTCGCGCAGGAAGGGGAGATGCCAGCTGCGCTGACGCTCAATTGCCCGTTTTGCCACAATTCCCCCTCCTTTTTTTAAATCGCTTCGCCCGTCGGCGCCCCGACTCGCTCAAAATGGGCAACGGTGTCCGGCGCCGAGGGTACAAAGTGCCTCGTACAGTAAATTGGTTTCCATCGTGGAAGCTGATTGGCGTTTCAGATGGATTTTAGCTGGTTTTTGTTGGAAATTAGCGCCATTTGGTGTCAACTGAGGCTGATTCAATCACTGACCACGTTCCGCGACAAGCCCGCAGGCAGATTGCCTCCAGGCGCAGCCTGGCGCATGCCTGGTTAGAAGCCCCATTTGTAGCCGAAGCCCCAGACGGTGGTGATGTAGGTGGGATTGGTGGGGTCGTCCTCCACCTTCAGGCGCAGGCGGCGGATGTTCACATCCACAATCTTCACCTCGCCGTAGTAGTCCCGGCCCCAGACGGCCTCCAGAATCTCCTCCCGGCTCAGGGCCTTGCCCGGATTGTCCATGAACAGCTTGATGACCGAATACTCCACCTGGGTGAGCTTGATGCGCTCCCCGTTCTTGGACAGGGTCCGGTTCCGGGTGTTGAGCAGGAAGGGCGCCGCCCAGACGCCGGGACAGGGCGTCCACCCGGGCGGTGAGCTCGGCGGGGGAGAAGGGCTTGGTGACGTAGTCGTCCGCGCCGGTCATCAGGCCGGTGACCTTGTCCATCTCCTGGGTCCGGGCGGTGAGCATGATGATGCCCACCTTGCTGTTGGCGGCCCGAATGCGCTGGCAGACCTCAAAGCCGTCAATGCCCGGCAGCATCACGTCCAGCAGGGCCAGCCGGATGTCCGGATGCTGCTTGAGCAGCTCCAGCGCCTCCTCGCCGCTGGCGGCCTCTACGGTCTCATAGCCCGCCCGGTTCAGATTCAGCACCACAAAGGAGCGGATATTGGACTCATCCTCTAAAACTAGAACTTTTTTCATGATTATAACCTCATCAGTCGTCGGTCAGTCCACGGACCAGTCCGGGAGAATCAGGTGGAAGCGCTCCGCCAGGTCCCCCGGGGAGAGGGAGAGGGCGGAGGAGGTGTCCATCAGCTCGAAGGAGTAGCAGGCGCCGCTGTCCTGGGCAACGAGCACCCGATTGCCCTCCACGGAGCGCTTTTCCCGGTTGGCACCGGTGTTCTTGTAAAAGGCCAGGAAGGGCTGGCCCTTGGAGGGCCCGTCCCGGTAGTAAAACAGCACGCCGCGCTCGTTGGTGCTGCCCACGGCCACGTCCTGCCGGTCCAGGGAGAAGTGGCCCTGCCAGCTCTCGGGCAGCTCCAGATACCAGCCGTCGGAGCTGTTGTAATAGGTGGAGCACACAAAGGTGCTGGTGCCGTCGGAGCGGAACTGCTGCCAGCTGATGCCGTTGAAGCTGTCCGGGGGCAGGCTCCGGCCAAAGGCGGGCAGGGTGTAGGGGGAGGGCAGCTCCAGCACGCCGTCCCCGTTGATGTCCTGGGGGCTGGCCAGGTTGTAGCGCACGGTGCGGTCGCTGTTCAGGGTCTCCGGGTCCAGGGTCAGGTTCACCAGCCCCGACTCCTCCACCGAGAGCAGGTCCGTGAGCTGGGAGGTGGAGGCGCCCAGGCTGTTGAGCACCGAGCCGGTGACGTAGAGGGCGGGCGTGCCGTCGGCCAGCGGCCCGAATTGAATCCGGTCGATGGAGGACAGGCTGGTGGACAGCGTCGCGCTGCCGGAGAGCTCCAGCACGTCCCGGCTCTTGTCGTAATAGTCCACCGTGTGCAGGGCGCCGTCCTCCCGCTCCAGGCTCATGACCACCAGCTCGTCCTCACCGTCCTCATCCAAATCCACGGCGCTGTAGCGGGTGTAACGGGGACAGGTAAGCAGCTCCACCGGCTGGAAGTTCACCAGAGAGTAGGCCGTGAGGGAGTACAGGGAGCTGGACGCCTGCCAGGACACCACCAGCTCCAGAGGGGAGTCCTCGCCCCCCAACAGCTGACAGGCCCGGGAGGAGTTGAAGTTGCTGCCCCCTCCGGCGATGACGCAGGCGGTCTCGTAGGCTCCGGCGGTGTTTTTGCGGAAAATGTAGATTTTCAGGGGGCTGTCCTCGGCGTCCGGGTCCCGGAGGAAGGCGATGGCCTCGTCCTCGCCGTCCCCGTCCAGGTCCCGCAGGTGGACGGGCTGGGTGGTGGTGCCGCTCAGCGGCGGGGAGTACTCCATGCCGTCGTCCAGCAGCTCCTGGAGGCAGGCCTGGAGGGAATGGTACTCATCCGAGAGCCGGGGCAGGGCGAACAGACTCTCCGGCGTGCGGAAGAGAAAGCTGGAGTCCCCGCAGCCTGTGAGCAGCAGGAGCAGAACAAGCCCCGGCAGCAGGCTTCTCAAGCGCTTCATATCCCTCACCTCCCTGACGTTCGCATTCAGATAACAGTATAGCACAGTTCCCGGAAAAAGCATATAGACATTTTGTGAAAACGAAAAAAATGGGGTGCCGGTTCCCAAAAAAAGCAGCCCCCGGAGGGACTGCTCTTTTGTGTCGATGGGTGGGAATCAGTTCTCTCCCACATAGGCCCCGTAGAGGGCGTCGTCGTTGACGGTTTTGCGGATGCTCTCGTAGACCGGGGCGGCGCTCTGCTTCATCTGCTCCAGCAGCTCGTCGCTCAGGGGCACGATTTCACAGCCGTGCTCCTCCATAATCTGGATGCGGTCCGCGGCCCGCTCCGCCGCCTGCTCCCGGGCGTAGTCCTTGGCCAGGTCCGCCGCCTGCTGCACGATGCTCTGCTGCTCCGGCGTCAAGCCCTGGAAGAAGTCCTCGCTGACGATGAGGGAGATGAGGTGGGGCAGGTGGTTGGTCTGGATGGCGTACTTCTGCTGCTCGTAGAGCTTGGAGGAGACAATGACCTCGTAGGGGTTCTCCTGGGCGTCAATGGTGCCCTGGGAGAGGCCGATGTACACCTCGGAGAAGGTCATGGGCGTGGGGGCCGCGCCCAGGCTCTTCCAGAAGGCGATGTGGTTGGCGTTCTCCATGGTGCGGATTTTGATGCCCTTGAAGTCCTCCAGCTTCTCAACCTTCACGTTGGAGGACATGACGCGGAAGTTCTGGTCCGCCATGCCCAGCAGCCGGAAGCCGCCGGAGAGGTAGATGTCGTTGATTTTGCTCACGAAGTCCGGGTTGTCAAACACCGCCTGCACGTCGGCGATGTCGCTGTACACGCAGGGCAGGTCGAACAGGGCCAGCTTGGGCAGGTAGCTCACCTGAGGCGCGGTGTTCTGCACCACGAAGGGGATGTCGCCCACCTCGCAGCTCTCCAGCAGCTCCGTGTCGCCGCCCAGGGCGCTGTTGGAATAGACCTGAATCTTCATCTCGCCATTGGAGAGGCGCTCCACCTCCTCAGCGAACTTTTCCGAATAGAGCTGCGTCACCGTGTCCTCGCTGGAGGAGTGGGCCAGCACCCAGGCCATGTGATGGCTCTCGTCGGCGCAGCCGGTGAGGCACAGGCCCAGCAGCAGGCACAGGGCCGTGAGAAGGGCAAAACGTTTTTTCATCCTCGGCACCTCCTTACAGCAGCACCAGGCTGATGCCCGGAATGTAGGTGATGAGCAGCAGGGCCGCGAAGAACAGCACAATCATGGGCATGGCCTTCTTGGCAATCTCCGTCACGGGCACCTCCGACAGGGAGCTGGCCACGAACAGGTTTACGCCGATGGGCGGGGTCACGAAGCCGATGGCCAGGTTGCAGACCATCATAATGCCGAAATGCACCGGATTCATGCCAAAGGTGGTGACCACAGGCAGCAGAATCGGGGTCAGAATCAGAATGGCCGGGGTGGTGTCCATGACCATGCCCACCACCAGCAGCAGCAGGTTGATGACAAGCAGCAGCACGATGAGGCTGTGGAAGTTGGCGGTGATCCAGGTGCTGACGGTCTGGGGGACCTGGAGCAGGGTCAGGATGCGGGAGAAGGCCACACTGGCCGCCAGAATGAACAGAATCGGGCCGTAGGTCCGGGTGGCCTCCACAAAGATGCCATACAGGTCCTTCAGCGTCAGGCTGCGGTAGACGAACAGGCTGATGATGAGGGCGTAGAACACGGAAATCACCGCCGCCTCCGTGGGCGTGGCGATGGAGCCGTAGATGCAGCCCAGAATGATGACCGGGGTCAGCAGCGCCCAGAAGCTGTTCAAAAACACCTTGGCAAAGCCCAAATCCTTCAGCGGCTGCACCACACGGGCCACCGCGTCCTTGTCCTCGCCGTGGCGCGTGCAGTAGAACACCGCGTAGCCCATGAGCACAACGGCGATGAGGATGCCGGGGATGATGCCCGCCAGGAACATGTCGCTGACGCTCACGCCGCTGGCCTGGGCGTAGAGGATGAAGGGGATGGACGGCGGGATGATGACGCCCAGGCCGCCCGCCACCGCCACCAGGGCCACGCAGAACTTCTTGTCATAGCCCATCTCCAGCATCAGGGGGATGGTCATGGAGCCCACCGCCGCCACCGTCGCCGGAGCGGAGCCGGAGATGGCGCCGTAGAACAGGCAGGTGATGACCACCGCGCAGGGGATGCCGGCGGTGCGGTTGCCGATGAAGTAGGCGAACACGTCAAAGATTTTGCGGGACACGCCGCCCTTGGCCATGATAATGCCCGAGAGCACGAACATGGGGATGGCCAGCAGGGTGAAGGAGTTCAGACCGCCCAGCATGGAGCGGACGATGTAGGTTCCGCCCACCGTGGAGCCGCCGATGAGGTTGGGCAGCATGGAGGCGATGCCCAGACACATGCCGATGGGGAAGGCACAGATGAGCAGCACCACAAACAGGAGCATAATCAGCGCAGTGGTCAAAACATTCTCCCTCCCTTCCGCAGATTGTGGATGGCCAGCAGAATGTACTGGAACAGCCGCACAGAGACCATCAGGAAGCCCACCAGCGGGGCCGCCTGCACCAGCGTCATGGGGATGCCCATGGCCGGGCTGGTGGAGCCGTTGTGCATGCACTGCTGCAAATAGCGCAGGGAGAAGGGCACCATGTACAGGCAGAAGGCCAGCAGAATCGCGTTGCGCACGATGTCGATGCTGTCCGCCAGCTTCTCCGGCAGCAGGGCCTCAAACTGGGTGATTTTGATGGAGATGCCCTTTTTGACACAGTAGCTAATGCTGATGAAGCCCGCCCAGATGAACAGGAAGCGCACCAGCTCCTCCGACCAGGTCAACGACTGGTGGAAGCAGTAGCGGCAGACGACCTGGATGATCATCAGCACCGCCATCAGGAACAGCAGCGCGACCATCAGGAACTCCTCCAGCCGCTCGTCAATGAGTTTAATCAGCTTCATGAATTACCTCGCCCTCTTTCTCTTTCTGATGGATACAACCCATCAGTTTGCACAAAGGATGTGAGCTTATTTTAGCAAGAAACTATCAATATTGCAAGAGAGACAGGCGAAAAAAACGACAAATGTGGGGTATCTTTTGAAAAAGCGATAGTTTTTGATAAGGATAATATATGAATCTATGTGTAAAAGCTATCAATAAACCGTGGAGCAGCTCACGCTTTTGGGCGCGGGCGTGTCTCAGCTCACGCCCCAAGGCGCAAAAAAGGGGAAGGGGCCGGGCCCCTTCCCTTTGGGTGTTCATTCAGTTGAAGGAGCGGACCGCCTCCACGGCGCTGAGCAGCAGGGCGCGGTCCTTGACGCGCTCGGCCTCGCCGGGGCCGGTGGGCACCTCCACGCCGGAGCACAAATCCACGCCCCAGGGGTGGACGGTCTTGATGGCCTCGACCACGTTCTCCGGCGTCAGCTTGCCCGCCAGCAGGAAGTCCCGCGAAAAGCCCTCCACGGCGCTCCAGTCGGGCTTCTGGCCCGTGACCTGGGGGCAGTGGAGCAGGATGTGGTCCGCGGCGGAGTGCTCCGCGTAGGGGAGCACCACCTCGGGGGAGTGGACCTCGCAGGCCTTGATGATGGGCTTGCCGTAGCTCATCATCTGGAGGCTGGTGATGTACTCCTCCGACTCCGTGCCCTGGAGCTGAACCATGTCCACAATGCCCTGGCGCAGTGCCACCAGCACGTCGGAGAACTTGTCGTTGACGAACACGCCCACCAGCGGGATGTCGTCCCGGAGGCGGCGGCGGAGATTGCGGGCCTGGTCGAAGTCCACACAGCGCCAGAAGCGGCGGCAGAGCATGACGCTGGCCCAATCAGGGCGGGCTTCGTTGACGAAGTCGATGTCCTCCTCCCGACGCAGCCCGGAAATCTTGATTTTAATCGACATTGCAGCTTTCCCTTCCACACGATTATTCAACAATCACACGCGCCGTGCGCTCCCCTGCCCGGGGAGGGCGTCCAACGCGCAAAACACACAGGCTCTATTATACAGGCACGGCAGGGGAATTGCAATTGTTTCGGCTCGTTAAATTCCCAAAAAATAGGGACTTATTTTCGTGGGAACCCTATCATCTCGATAAAGTGACCGCCGTTTTTCCAAAAGTAAACCCCAGCTGTCCCGTTTTCCCTCCCAGGGAGGGGCGGCGGACGCGGGGGTGTACTTTAGCGGTTTACTGCGCTGCCCTGCTGACATGCCAGTATAGCAGAGCGCGGAACTTTTGTCAAGCCAGGCTGCGCCTGGAGGCAATCGCTTCGCCCGTCGGTGCCCCGCACCGCGCAAAATGGGCGGCGGCATCCGGCGCCGAGGGGACAAAGTGCCTCGTACAGTAAAATGGTTTCCATCGTGGAAACTGACAGACGTAGGGTACGGAGGGAGCGTGCCAACGGGCGCAGCCTGCTGCCTCATCGCTTACACGGCGCATGGGCTCCAGGACCCGGCCAAACCCAGGCTGGAATGATGTCCGGACAGAGGAGGCCGGGAAGTGGGCAATTGCAAGGGTGCGGAGGGAGCATGCCAACAGGCGCAGCCTGTCACTTTACCAAAGCAAAGGAGAACTCCGCGCTGACGCACAGCTTGCCGTTCACATAGCCCTTGGCGGCGCACCAGTAGAAGGGGCCCTTCTGCTTGATGACGCTGCTCTCACTCTCCAGAGTGTCGCCGGGCCGGACGGGGTTCTTGAAGCGCACCTTGTCCAGGCTGGTGAACATGGGGGTGGTGTCGGGGGTGGTCAGGTCCGCCAGCAGCACGCAGGCGCCCTGGGCCATCATCTCGCACAGGATGACGCCGGGGACCACCGGGTTGCCGGGAAAGTGGCCCTTGAGAAAGAACTCCTCCCCGGACACGTGGTATTTGGCGTGGGCGACGCCGTCCACCACCTCGGCCTCGTGGACCAGCAGCATATTGTCCCGATGGGGGATGATTTTCTTGATTTCTTCCTGATTCATGGATTATTCCTCATCTTTTCGTTCAGGGTCCGGCTCCTCCGCGGGGGCTTCGGGCGCTTCGGACTCCTCCACGGGTGTTTCGGCGGCTTCGGCTTCCCCGGAGGGCGCTTCGGCCTCCTCAGAGGGCTCCGGAGCGGACTCGTTCCAGGGGTCGGGGTCCTCCGAGGCGGGGTGGAGCAAATCGCTCAGCAGCGCGCCGCCCCGGCGCACCCCCGCCACGCCCAGCGCCACGGCGGCCTTTGCGGTGTTCACCACCGCCTCCGCCGTGCGGGCCACGGCCTCCTTAGCCGCGTCGGTGTCCAGCTTGACGGGAGGCTCCACAGGCTCGTCGTCCTCCTCCGCGTCAGACGTTTCGGGGGCGGACTGAGGCTCGTACTGCGGCACCTCGCCCACCACGGGCATTTCCTCCCGCTCGGGCGCGGCCTCGGGGGCCTCGGGCGCTTCGGCTTCGGGTGCGGTCTCAGATTCCTCGGCCTCGCTCAGCTCCACGTCGTAGGCGCCGGGCGTTCCGCCCGCCAGGTACTCGTCCCGCTTGGTCTTGAGGTAGCTGGCCCCGGCCTTCACGGTGCCCACCACCGCGCTGCCCGCCTTCACCGCGCCCTTGCAGACCTTCTCGGCGGCCTCGTTCAGGTCAATTTCCACGTTGGTGCCCTCGTCTTCCACAGGCTCGGCGTCCTCCGCCTCCGGGGCTTCGGGGGTCTCCGGCGCGGCGGCGCGGAAGAGGTTCCAGGGGCGCTGGGGGGCAGGCGGGGTGAGCTTGAGGCGGATGGAGGTGCTGCGCTCCTTGTACTCCAGCTCGCAGACCCCGGCTTCCTTCATAAACGCAACGATCTCACGGATCTCATTCAGCTTCATAGTCCTTACCATTCCTTTCTGGCAATGTGGCAGGTGAGGAGCGCCGCTTCGGCTCCTTCTGGGGCCATTATCGCACACAGAGGGAGGAAAGGGTGTGAACGAATGGTAAATTTCCGATGAAAAAGAGTTAAAAAACCGATTTAAATGGCTCTGAAGGCGACGCAGCCGTTGTGGCCGCCGAAGCCCAGGGACAGGGACAGCGCCGCGTCCAGAGGCGTCTCCACGGGGGTGTTGGGGGTCACGTCCAGATCGCACTCGGGGTCGCTGACCCGGTAGCCCGCGGTGGGGGGCACGGTGTCCCGGCTCAGGGCCAGCACGGTGATGACCGCCTCCGTGGCGCCCGCGGCGCCCAGCATGTGGCCGGTGGCGCCCTTGGTGGAGCTGACGTGCAGCTTCGCGGCGTTCTCCGCGCCGAAGGCCCGCTTGATGGACAGAGTCTCGATGCGGTCGTTCATGGGCGTGGAGGTGCCGTGGGCGTTGATGTAGCAGCGGGCGGGGTCGAAGTCCCCGGCGGTGGACAGGGCCTGCGCGATGGCGTCCCCGCCGCCCTCACCCTCGGGGTCGGGAGCGGTGATGTGGTGGGCGTCGCAGGTGGAGCCGTAGCCGACTACCTCACAGTAGATGTGAGCGCCCCGGGCCTTTGCGTGCTCATACTCCTCCAGCACCAGACAGGCCGCGCCCTCGCCCATGACGAAGCCGTTGCGCTCCTTGTCGAAGGGGATGGAGGCCCGGTCCGGGTCCTCGGAGCAGCTCAGGGCCTGGCAGTTGATGAAGCCCGCCACGGCCACGGGCACGATGGTGGCCTCCGCGCCGCCGGCGTACATGGCGTCGGCGTAGCCGTGGAGAATGGCCCGGTAAGCCTCACCCAGAGCGTGGGTGGAGGAGGCGCAGGCGGTGGCGATGTCCATGCAGGGGCCCTTGCAGCCGTGCCTGATGGCCACGGTGCCCGCGCTGGCGTTGCCCATCATGTTGGTGATGGCGTAGGGGGACACCCGGCGGGGCCCCTTCTCGGTGAGCTTGTGCTCCTCCTCCACGGTGGTCATCAGACCGCCGATGCCGGAGGAGAAATAGCAGCCCACGCGCTTGGGGTCGATGCTGCCGTCGAGGCCGGAGTCCTGCCCGGCCTGGGCCGCGGCGGCCACGGCGAACTGCACCACCAAATCGCTGCGGCGCACCTCACCGCGCTCCATATAGAGGAGGGGGTCGAAGTCCTTCACCTCGGCGGCCAGGGTGGCCTTGAAGCCGGTGGGGTCAAAGCGGGTGATGGGGGCGATGCCATGCTTTCCGGCCAGCAGAGCCGTCCACATGCTCTCCACATCGTTGCCCACGCTGGTGACAGCGCCCAGGCCGGTGACAACTACTCTTCTCATGGCGTGATTCCTTTCTGTAATGCACAATGTCGCACGCCGTCAGGAGCCGCGAAAAAAGAGGAGCGGCGGGAGTGCCCTGTGAGGGCAATGGCAATTCCTTTCTGCGGGCGTGCGGGCTTGCAATCCGCAATGTGCGTCAAAGGGGTTGGGAAATGAAGCTGGCCTCACATGGCGATGCCGCCGTCCACCCGGATGACCTCGCCGGTGATATACTTCGCGTCGTCGCTGGCCAGGAAGGCCACGCAGGCGGCGATGTCCTCGGCCTTGCCCATGTGGCCCATGGGGACGGTGGCAATCAGGGCCTTGAGGGCGTCCTGGTCCATGGAGGCGGTCATGGGGGTCTCAATGGCGCCGGGGGCCACGGCGTTGCAGGTCACGCCCCGGGTGGCCAGCTCCCGGGCCACGGTCTTGGTCAGGGCCACCACGCCGCCCTTGGAGGCGGAGTAGTTGGCCTGGGCGGCGTTGCCCATCAGGCCGGAGACGGAGGAGATGTTGATGACGCGCCCGGCCTTCTTCTTCATGAAGCCCCGGTAGCAGGCCTTGATGGTGTTGAACATGCTCTTCAGGTTGATGTCCAGCACCAGGTCCCAGTCCTGCTCGCTCATGGCCAGCAGCACCTTGTCCCGGGTGATGCCCGCGTTGTTGACCAGAATGTCGATGCCGCCCAGCTCCTTGCTCAGGGCCTTGACGGCGATCTGCACGGCCTCGTAATTGCTCACGTCCACTCGGCGGAACAGGGCCATCACGCCGCACTGCTCCGCAATGGCCTTTGCGGCCTCGTCGCCGGCCTCCTCGGGGCACAGGTCGAAAATCACGACGTTGGCGCCCTCCTGGGCCAGCCGCTGGGCGATGGCGTAGCCGATGCCGCGGGCGGCGCCAGTGATCAGGGCGTTCTTGTTTTCCAGTTTACCCATAGTAATCTTCCTTTCCAAATCAACAGGGAGGAGCGGGATTCAGCCCTTCACGGCCGCCAGGGCGGCGTTCAGCGTCTCCGCGTTCTCCACGTTCAGGGCCAGCGCGTCGGGCAGAATCCGCTTGACCAGCCCGGTGAGGGTGGCCCCGGGGCCTACCTCTATAAAGGTATCCACGCCGTTCCGGGCCAGGTCCTCCACAATGGCCTGCCAGCGCACGGGGTTCTCCACCTGGGCGCTGAGCAGCTCCTGGAACTGGCCGGGCTCGTAGGGCCGGGCGGTGAGGTTGGAGTAGAGGGGATACCGGGGGGTCTGGAACCGCATCTGCTCCAGCAGGGGCCGCAGACCCACGGCGGCGGAGTGCATGAAGGGGGAGTGGAAGGCTCCGGCCACCTTGAGGGGAATGGCCCGGCCTCCGGCGGCCTTGACGCTCTCCCGGAAGGCGGGCATGGAGGTGCTCAGCCCCGCGCACACGGTCTGGGCGGCGGAGTTGTAGTTCACGGGATAGACCTGCTCGGCCTGCGCGCACAGCGCCTCCACCTGCTCCGGGGAGAGCTTCACCACGGCGCACATGCCCGTGCTCACTTCATCGGAGGCGGCCTGCATCAGCTCGCCCCGGCGGCACACGAAGCGGAAGGCGTCCTCCCGGCTCACCGCCCCGGAGAAGCCCAGCGCGGCCACCTCTCCCACGGAGAAGCCCGCCAGAAAGTCCGGCTCCACGCCCGCCTCGGTCAGAGCCGCGGCGGCGGCCAGCTCCACGGCGTACATGTCCGGCTGTGTGTTGGAGGTGACGGTCAGCTCCTCCTTTGTGCCGGTGAAGCACTGCTCTGAGGTGCCCGGCCGGAGGGTGTCCGCCATGGCGAACACAGCCGCCGCCGCAGGACTGACCCGGGCGAGCTCCTGCCCCATGCCGGGGTACTGCGCCCCCTGACCGGAGAATAAAAACGCGATTTTACCCATAGTTTTCGCTCCCTTCCGGAAGAGATTCCCTGCCGAAGCGGGTTGGGACACCGGCGCAGCGCTGCCGCGGGGTGCCCGATATGTGAAAAGGACCTGCGGACAGAGCGCCCGCAGGTCGTACAGTGTAAGCTCAGTCCAGCTTGCTCTCGATGAACTTGACCAGCTCACCGATGGTGGCGACCTTCTGGTCCAGCTCCAGCTCGGTGTCCAGCTCCTCCTCCAGCTCCATGACCATCTCAACGGTCTCCAGGGAGTCGATGCCCAGGCTCTCGAAGGTGGTGTCCAGGCTCAGCTCGGAAGCGTCGCGGCCAGTGTGGTCGGCCAGAACGGCAATGACTTTTGCGGCAATATCCATGATAGCGTTCCTCCAAATTGAAAATTTTCATGTTTGAGTCGTCTCTCATGACAGCCCTGAAGCCGCTGCACGGGTCCCGGCGCTGTCAGGGATTATGATAGCCGACAATTCCCCGTTTGTCAAGGGTGCAATTCCCACTTGCTGTTCACAAAACAAACACATCTTTTTGGAGATAATGCGGCATTTTGTGAATTATTTCAGGGATGCCGCCTTGACAGCGGGACAAAGCCTGCTATAATGAAGCTACAACTTCAGATGCCTTATCAAGAGTGGCGGAGGGTACGGCCCTGTGAAGCCCGGCAACCTGCTTCGTTCTTCGGAGTAAGGTGCCAATTCCGGCGTGAGACGAGAGATGAGGAGAGCGAGCTGGCGTTCCGTTCTCCGGAGCGCTTTTTTCATCCCGCGGCGCCGGGGCCATCTGAGGAGAGAGGGGCTGTGCGCCCCGCCCGGCGCGCCGGGTGTCGTTTATTTCTGAGATATAGAAAGGACAATTACCATGAACAACCGGATTTTTACCTCTGAATCGGTCACTGAGGGCCATCCCGACAAGGTCTGCGACCAGATTTCCGACGCCGTGCTGGACGCCGTGCTGGAGCAGGACCCCATGGGCCGGGTCGCCTGTGAGAGCGTGACCAACACCGGCTTTGTGCTGGTGACCGGCGAGATTTCCACCTCCGCCCGGCTGGACATCCCCGCCATTGTGAAGAAGACCGTCACCGAAATCGGCTACACGAAGCCGGAGTACGGCTTCAGCGCCGACACCATGGCTGTCATGACCTCTCTGGAGCAGCAGAGCGCCGACATCGCCATGGGCGTGGACAGCTCCGCCGAGTACAGGGCCGACGGCGCCGACGAGGCCGACCTCATCGGCGCGGGCGACCAGGGCATGATGTTCGGCTACGCCTGCCGGGAGACCAAGGAGCTCATGCCCGCGCCTCTGGCCCTGGCCCACAACCTGACTTTGGGTCTGGCGGAGAGCCGCAAGAGCGGCGCCCTGCCCTGGCTGCGGCCCGACGGCAAGAGCCAGGTCACCGTGGCCTACGACGAGAACGGTCAGGCCGAGTGGCTGCCCGCCGTGGTGGTCTCCACCCAGCACGACCCGGACATCTCCTACAAGGACCTGCGGGAGGCCGTCATTGAGGAGGTCATCCGCCCCAACCTGCCCAAGCGCATGCTCCGGCCGGAGACGAAGTTCTATGTGAACCCCACCGGCCGCTTCGTGGTGGGCGGTCCTGTGGGCGACGCGGGCCTGACCGGCCGGAAAATCATCGTGGACACCTACGGCGGAGCGGCTGCCCACGGCGGCGGCGCCTTCTCCGGTAAGGACCCCACCAAGGTGGACCGCAGCGCCGCCTATATGGCCCGCCATGTGGCCAAGAATCTGGTGGCCGCCGGGCTGTGCGACAAGTGCCAGCTCCAGCTGGCCTACGCCATCGGCGTGGCGCACCCCATCTCCGTGCTGGTGGACAGCATGGGCACCGGCAAGGTCTCCGACGAGCGCCTGGCGGAAATCGTGAACCAGGTCTTTGACCTGCGCCCGGCCTCCATCATCCGGTATCTGGACCTGCGCCGCCCCATCTATCGGCAGACCGCCTCCTATGGCCACTTCGGCCGCCCCGACCTGGACCTGCCCTGGGAGCGCCTGAACCGGGTGGAGGAGCTAAGGAACCTGCTGTAAAAAAACAGCGCGTTTTTGCGCGCGCGGAACCCCATCCGGGCCTTGACAGGGGCCCGGATGTCTGCTACAATCGAGAAACCAGTAAAACCTAGTGGAAAACTAGGAAATAAACGCTGGCAGAAGGGAGGGTGCGCAATGAAACAGAATCACACCCAAAAGCTGGCGCTCACCGGCCTGTTTGCGGCCCTGAGCTACGTTGTGTTCACCTTTTTGCAGTTCAAAATCTCCCTGGGCGGCGGCGACGCCACCTCCATCCACCTGGGCAACGCCGTGGTGGTGCTGGGCGCGCTGCTGCTGGGCGGACCCCTGGGGGGCCTCGCCGGAGCCGTGGGCATGGCCATCGGGGATTTGCTGGACCCCATTTACATCGTTTACGTGCCCAAAACCCTGGTGCTCAAGCTGTGCATCGGGCTGATTGCGGGCTTTGTGGCCCACAGGATTGGTCATATCCGGCAGCGGAAGGAGAGAGGGCAGCAGATGCTCTGGGCCGCTGACCCTGGCCTGGAACGTGGGCGCGACGCTCATCAACGCCGCGCTGTCCACGGTGGTGGCGGTGCTGGTGTACGCCGCTCTGCGCCCCGCCCTGGAGAAGGCCGGACTGACGGAGGACGGAAAGGACTAACATGCACGATCAACTGACAAAACAGGACATCCGCGAGATGCAGGAGGAGCTGGACTACCGCAGAAGGGTGCTCACGCCCAAGCTGCTGGAGGAGGTCAAGACCGCCCGCGCCTTCGGGGATTTGAGCGAGAATTTTGAGTACAAGGCCGCGAAGCAGGACCAGAACAGGAACCGCAGCCGGATTCGCTATCTGGAGAGGATGATTGCCACGGCCCGGGTGCTGCGGGACCACTCCGCCGCCGACGAGGTGGGGCTGTTCGACAAGGTGACAGTCTGGTTCGAGGAGGACGAGCTGGAGGAGGTCTACGAAATCGTGTCCACGGTGAAGGTGGACGTGATGAGCAACCGCATCAGCAACGTCTCGCCCCTGGGCAAGGCCCTGCTGGGCCGGAAGCAGGGGGACCGGGTGCAGGTCACCATGGAGAACGGCCTGAGCTACTTCGTCACCATTCGGGCCATTGAAAAGGCCCAGGCTGCGCCTGGAGGCAAGCTGCTGACGCCGGAAACCGGTCCCCGGAAGATAACCGGATAAAAATACGAATATAAACAAGAACTATCCAAATCCTGCCACGAACGCCAAGCAATGATTGCTATGGAAACCAATTTACTGTACGAGGCACTTTGTTCCCTCGGCGGCCCACGTGGTCCAAAACACTTGCACCCACGTCCGTGCCGCCGACGGGCGAAGCGAATAAAAAAAGAAGTGACCCGACGCTACCAGCATACGTCGGGTCACTTCCGATGTGTTTTGAAGTCAAGTTTCATGGCAGAACCTCGCTTTCGTTTGGATTTTTTCTTCAGGAGGTAATCAGATGAAACATCCAGCTTGTTTTGGATGGAAAGAGAACTTCAGGCTGGTTGACGGTCCAGCTGCCGCGGCTCCGGTGGGTCGCCCCTCCTTCGCCTACCAGTAAGATACCATACTCCGGCTCAAAAGTCAAGCACTTTTTAAAAGTTTTTTGTTATTTTGTATCGCAGTAACAGAAGCGCGTAACAGCCCTCCGGACGGACAGGCCGCCGGGGGGCTGCGCTTTTCTTATCGATGCCGGGGACTGGGGGCAAATTCGCCGCGGCGCTCCCGGCCGAAGTACTCCTCGTGGCCGGTTTTGTCGATGAGCACCGTTTTCGTCTTGGAATACACAATCTTTTGCTCGTGATAGAGGCCCGTGTAGCCGCTGAGCATGTAGCTCACCGCCACCGCCAGCGCCAGAGGTGCCACGCTCACCCCGCTGAAGAGCTCGTAGCCCAGCAGAATCGAGGTCAGCGGCGAGTTGGTCACGCCGCAAAATACGCTGACCATGCCCACCGCCGCGCTGAAGCTGGCCGAAAGCCCCAGAGACGGGCCAATCAGACAGCCGAAGGCCGCGCCCACAAAGAAGGAGGGCACAATCTCGCCGCCCTTGTAGCCCGCCGCCAGCGTCGCGCCGGTGAAGAGGATTTTCAGCACAAAGGACCAGGGCGCCGCCCGGCCCTCCAGCGCCTGGGCGATGATGTTCATGCCCGCGCCGTTGTAGTCCGTGCCGAAGAGCAGGGTCAGGACGATGACCAGCACACCGCCCGCCAGGACCCGGGTCCAGCGCCTGCCGCAGCAGCGCTGATAGAGCATCCGAAAGCCGTGCATGCTCCGGCAGAACAGATTCGCCAGCATACCGCACAGAGCGCCCAGCACAATCAGCTTCGCCATGCTGTCCGGACTCACCACCGCGCCGCCGTGAACCAGAAAGCGGGTGCCCGGGCAGCCCAGACGGCGGGCGATGAGGTTGGAGAGCATGGAGGAGACAAAGCAGGGGACAATGGCCGAATACTGCATCATGCCCACGCTCTCCACCTCCATGGCGAAGACCGAGGCCGCCAGCGGCGTCCCAAACAGCGCCGAGAAGCCCGCCGCCATGCCCGTCATGGTGGCAATGCGCTCGTCCTGTTCGTCCAGCTTGATGAAGCGCCCCACCGCCGCGCTCAGGCCGCCGCCGATTTGCAGCGCCGCGCCCTCCCGGCCCGCCGAGCCGCCGCAGAGATGGGTCAGCGTCGTGGCGATGAAAATCAGCGGCACCATGGTCAGGCGCAGATACCGCGGCTCCCGGGCGCTCTCCAGCACGCCGTCCGTGCCGGCGTCGTCGGACATGTCAAAGAGCTGATACAGCCCCACAATGACCAGACCCGCCAGCGGCAGGCAGAACAGCAGCCACGGGTGCGCCAGCCGCGTCCGGGTGGCCCACTCCACCGCGTGATGAAAGGCCGCGCCCGCCGGGCCCACCACGCAGCCCACCACCAGCGCAATCACCAGCCAGCGCACAAAGGCCTGACCCTCCCGGCCCAGGTAGAGCTGAAAGCGTCGCCACAGCCTCAGCAGCTCCCCCAGCAAATCCGCGTACGTCTCCTTTACCGTTTCCAACATGACGACAGGAACCTCTTTTCTCCTCTTCCATGCGGTCTTTCCATTTTTCCAATACACCTGGGGATTATACCACGCCGCCCCGGCGGTTTCCAGAGCAAAAAGTGCCGCTCCGGAGGCCCCGAAGCGGCGTTTTCTTGTTCATTCTGTGGATTGTGCCCGCTCCAGACGCAGCAGGTAGCGCTCGGAGTCCTCCGTGGTCAGCTCGATGCAGTCCTTCTCCGGATTCCAGCGCAGGTCCCGGACGGCCAGGTAGCGGTATTCTCCGATGGCCTCCAGCAGAAGGTCCTTCAGCACCTCTGTTGTCATAGATTTATCCACTCCTTCCGAAGAAATGCCCCTTTTGACTCTGAAATGGCATTATTAAACTGTTAGAAAGACATAATTCCGCTTTTTTATGATACCACTTCGGTTATGATTACGTCAAGCCGAAATGGGGTGATAGTTTGAAAAAAGAGGAAAGCAGGCTGAGCGTGCGCATCAACCGGGAGCTGGCCCGGAAGCTGTCCTATATCGCGGCCTACTACGGCAGGAGCCTGAACGGTCAAATCTACTGGCTGGCCAGAATGGAGATTGAACGCTTCGAGAAGGAGATCGGGCCCATCCGTCTGGAGGATTTGGAGGAGTACTATTCGGGAACCTGACAGAGCAAAACCGGGGGCATCGGTTTCGACGCCCCCGGTCTGCCTTGTATGGGTTTGAGGAGCTACGGACAGAGTTCCTCAAGCCGCCATTGTGCATTGTGAATTGTGCATTATAAAATGCTCTGCTCCTGGATGAACAGCGCGCCGCCGCGCTCGTCCACCACCAGCTCCGTGTCCGGTGCCACGTCGGCGGAGAGAATCCTCCGGCCCAGCAGGGTCTCCACGGTGTGCTGCACGTAGCGGCGCAGGGGCCGGGCGCCGAAGGCCGGGTCGTAGCTCTCGTCCACGATGAGCTGCTTCGCCGCGTCCGTCAGGCGCACGCTGAGCTGCTTGTCCGCCAGACGGCGGTTCAGCTCTGCCACCAGCAGGTCGATGATGCCGGTGATGTTGGAGCGGGTCAGCGGCTTGTAGAAGACGATTTCGTCCAGCCGGTTCAGGAACTCCGGCCGGAAGGAGCGCTTGAGCAGCAGCTCCACCTGCTCCTTGGCCGCGTCGGAGATGCTGCCGTCGGCCTCGATGCCGTCCAGCAGGTATTGACTGCCCAGGTTGGAGGTCAGGATGATGATGGTGTTCTTGAAGTCCACGGTGCGGCCCTGGGAGTCGGTGATTCTGCCGTCGTCCAGCACCTGCAAGAGCACGTTGAACACGTCGGGATGGGCCTTCTCCACCTCGTCGAAGAGCACCACGGAGTAGGGCTTGCGGCGCACCGCCTCGGTGAGCTGACCGCCCTCCTCATAGCCCACATAGCCGGGAGGCGCTCCGATGAGCCGGGACACGGAGAACTTCTCCATGTATTCGCTCATGTCGATGCGGACCATGTTCTTCTCGCTGTCAAACAGGGCCTCGCTCAGGGCCTTGGCCAGCTCCGTCTTGCCCACGCCGGTGGGGCCCAGGAACAGGAAACTGCCCAGAGGCCGGTTCGGGTCCTGAATCCCGGCGCGGCTGCGGATAATCGCGTCCGTGACCTTCTCCACGGCCTCGTCCTGGCCGATGACCCGCTTGTGGAGGGTGTCGCCCAGGTGCAGCACCTTCTCCCGCTCGCTTTCCAGCAGCTTCGCCACGGGAATGCCGGTCCAGCGCTCGATGATGCGGGAAATCTCCTCTTCCGTGACCCGGTCCCGGAGCAGGGAGCGCTTTTTGCCCTCCGCGGCGATGCCCTCCTCCGCCTCCAGCTCCTTTTGCAGGGCGGGCAGGCGGCCGTATTGCAGCTCGCCGGCCTTGCCGTAGTCGCCGGTGCGCTGGGCCTGCTCCAGCTGGGCCTTGGCCTGTTCAATCTCCTCGCGGAGCTTCTGCACCCGGCCGATGGCGTTCTTTTCGTTGTCCCACTGGGCCTTTTTCGCGTCAAAGTCCCCGTGGAGGTCCGCCAGCTCCTTCTGAATGGTGGCCAGCCGCTCTTTGGAGAGCTTGTCGTCCTCCTTCTTGAGGGCGGCCTCCTCGATTTCCAGCTGGATGATTTTCCGGTTGATGCTGTCCAGCTCCGTGGGCATGGAGTCCATCTCCGTGCGGATGAGGGCGCAGGCCTCGTCGATGAGGTCAATGGCCTTGTCCGGCAGGAAGCGGTCCGTGATGTAGCGGTTGGACAGGGTGGCGGCGGCAATAATCGCGCCATCCTGAATCTTCACGCCGTGGTAGAGCTGGTAGCGCTCCTTGAGGCCCCGGAGGATGGCGATGGTGTCCTCCACCGTCGGCTCGTTCACCAGCACCGGCTGGAAACGGCGCTCCAGAGCGGCGTCCTTCTCGATGTACTGGCGGTATTCATTTAAGGTAGTGGCACCGATGCAGTGCAGCTCGCCCCGGGCCAGCATGGGCTTGAGCAGGTTGCCCGCGTCCATGGAGCCCTCGGTCTTGCCCGCGCCCACGATGGTGTGCAGCTCGTCGATGAAGAGCAGAATTTTGCCCTCGGACTTCTTCACCTCGTTCAGCACGGCCTTGAGCCGCTCCTCGAACTCGCCGCGGTACTTCGCGCCCGCGATGAGTGCGCCCATGTCCAGGGCGAAGATGGTCTTGTCCTGGAGGCTCTTGGGCACGTCCTGCCGGACGATTCTCTGGGCCAGGCCCTCCACCACGGCGGTCTTGCCCACGCCGGGCTCGCCGATGAGCACCGGGTTGTTCTTCGTCTTCCGGGACAGGATGCGCACCACGTTCCGGATTTCGTCGTCCCGGCCGATGACCGGGTCCATCTCGTTCTTCCGGGCCCGCTCCACCAGGTCGGTGCCGTACTTTTTCAGGGCGTTGTAGGTGCTCTCCGGGTTGTCGGAGGTGACCCGCTGATTGCCCCGGACCTTGCTCAGGGCGCTGAGCACCTTTTCCTTAGTGAGTCCATAGGTCTGGAACAGCCTTTTCAGGCTGCTGTCCGGAACCTCAATGAGGCCCAGCAGCAGGTGCTCCACGGACAGGTATTCGTCCTTCATCTGGTCCGAGACCTTGCCGGGCTCCCGGCCGGAGCCGGACACCCGGGGCAACTTCCCGAGCTCCGCCTGAACGGCGGCCTTGAGACTGGCCGGGTCGGGGCCGATGGCCTCCACCAGCTGGGGAATCAGACCGTCCTCCTGCTCCAGCAGGACGGCGAGCAGATGGGCCTGCTCAATCTGAGGGGTGCCGTACTCCAGCGCGAGGCTCTGGGCGCTCTGAATGGCCTCCTGGGCCTTCTGGGTAAAGTTCTTGTTCGTCATAGCAATCCTTCCTTTCCGACCCCACCGAGTGCCAGAAATTTGGGGGATGCACCGGGGGTCTCCCTGTTGTCTGGGCTCAGTATAGGACAGAGAATCGAAAAAAGGATGAACAGACTGTGAATTTTTAGCAGTCTGTTTTTAAGAGTGCTAAATCCGACGAAGGGAAAGCGGGACGGCTCACACCGTCCCGCCTGTGCGTTATTCGTCCTCGTCCCTGGGAGGCAGGTCGTCCGCCTCATGGTCGGGCGCGTCGGAATCCGCCTCGCCGTCCGCTTCGGAGTCCGTGGGAAGCTCCTCGGTCTCCTCCTCCTCGGCGGGGGCCTCCAGCGCGGGCGCCGCCACCGGCTCGCTGACCATATGCACCTTCCGCGCGGCGGGCTCGATGCCCTCCTCGTGGATTTTGGCGCTGAAACGGGGGTTGGCGCCGTAGTTGTCCACCAGCGCCGGGTCGCGGCCCTCGATGATGGCCATCATCTCCTGACCGGTGATGGTCTCCTTCTGGAGCAGATAGTCCGCGATTTTGTCCATCAGCTCCCGGTTTTCCCGGATAATGGCCTTGGCCTCCTCAAAGCAGCGATTGAGGATGTCCTGCACCTCCCGGTCCACCTGAGCGGCGGTGTCCTGGGCGCAGTCCAGTCCGTAGCTGCCCTCCAGGTACTGGCTGCGGATGGTGGCCAGGCCCATGACGCCGAAGGTGTCGCTCATGCCGTACAGCGTGACCATCTTCCGGGCCAAATCCGTGGCCCGCTCGATGTCATTGCTGGCACCGGTGGTGGCGGTCTGGAAGATGACGGTCTCCGCCGCCCGGCCGCCCAGCAGGGTGCGCAGCTCGGCGTAGAGCTCGTCCCGATCGTTGAGGAACTTTTCCTCCTCGGGGGTCTGCATGGTGTAGCCCAGCGCGCCCTGGGTGTGGGGCACGATGGTGATTTTGCTCACCGGCTCGGTGCCCTTCTGCCTGGCGGCCACCAGAGCGTGGCCTACCTCGTGGTAGGCGACCAGCTTCTTCTCCTTCTCGGTGAGGACGGTGCCCTTCTTCTCGGTGCCCGCGATGACCACCTCGAAGCTGACCAGCAGGTCGTTCTGATTCACCGCCTTGCGGCCCATGCGTACAGCCCGCAGCGCGGCCTCGTTGACCAGGTTTGCAAGGTCCGCGCCCACGGCGCCCGCGGTGGCCTGGGCGATTTTGTTCAGATCCACGTCGCTGTCCAGCCGAATCTTGCGGGTGTGAACCTGCAAGGTGGCAAGACGCCCGGCCAGGTTGGGCCGGTCCACGGTGATGCGCCGGTCGAAGCGGCCCGGGCGCAGCAGAGCCTTGTCCAGCACCTCGGGGCGGTTCGTCGCGCCCAGCACGATGACGCCCTTGGTGGGGTCGAAGCCGTCCAGCTCGGCCAGCAGCTGGTTCAAGGTCTGCTCGCGCTCGTCGTTGCCGCCCATGCGGTTGTCGCGGCTCTTGCCGATGGTGTCAATCTCGTCGATGAAGATGATGCAGGGGGCCATCTTGCTGGCCTCCTTAAACAGGTCGCGGACCCGGCTGGCGCCCACGCCCACGAACATCTCCACAAAGTCGGAGCCGGAGATGGAGAAGAAGGGCACCTTCGCCTCGCCCGCCACGGCCTTGGCCAGCAGGGTCTTGCCGGTGCCGGGGGAGCCCACCAGCAGCGCGCCCTTGGGCAGCTTGGCGCCGATGGCGGTGTACTTCTGGGGGTTGTGGAGGAAGTCGATGATCTCCTCCAGACTCTCCTTGGCCTCGTCCTGACCGGCCACGTCCCGGAAGGTGACGCCCGTTTCCTTCTCCACATACATCTTCGCGTTGCTCTTGCCCACCGCGCCGATGCCGCCGCCCATGCGGGAGCCGAACATGCGGAAGACCAGCATCATGCCGCCCACCATAATGGCCATGGGCAGCACATAGGAGAGCAGGAACTGAGTCACCGCGCTGTCCTGCTGGTAGGGCGTGTAGTAGGTGACCTGGTGCTCCTCCAGCAGGAGGGCGAAGTCGGGGTAGCTGATGGGCGCGGTGTAGAGGTCGGGCATCTCCGCCTTGTCCGGGTCCACGCTCTTGTCCTCGGCGTAGTACTCCGCCAGCCAGGCCTTCTGCTTGTCCTCCTTCAGGGTGATGGAGTAGCGGTTGTTCTGGAGCTTCACGGAGTCCACCTTGTCCTCCTTCACCAGCTGGATGAAGTCGCTGAACTTCACCTCCACGCTGCCGCTCAGGCTCATGGACGAGAACAGCCAGTTGAAGCCCGCCAGCAGAATCAGGGCCCACACCACAATGTTGACAATGCCCATGACGCGGCGGTTGCCGCCCCCGTTCTTGTTGGGCTGTTTATCGTTTTTCAATCGGAAACCTTCTTCCTGAATCCCGGACACTGGGTCCGTCGGGTGATCCGCGGCGGACAGAAAGGGGCGCATCCGTCCCGGCCGCGCTCGCACAAATGTGCGCTGCACCGGTTACTATACCATACTCTTTGGAGAATTACAAGAAAATCCAGTTGAACAATTTGTAAAAATGCAAAAAGACCCGGGCGGAAAGTTTTGAAACTTTTTCTTTTTTAAGCGGAGGAACTGTGCTATACTATAAGCTGTGACACCAGCGCGTCCCGCCGGGCGCGCAGAGAGGGAAGCATATGAGCGAAGAAAAAAAGAGAAAGCCTCCCCGCCGGGACGACAGAGCCCGGGACCAGGAGGCCGACGGCCTCATCGAGGGCCGCAACGCCGTCATCGAAGCCCTGCGCTCCGGCACGGCCATTGATAAAATCTACATCGCCAAGGGGGATACGGACGCCGCTCTGGGCCACATCGCCGCCAAGGGCAAGGCTGCGGGCGCCGTGGTGGTGAACGTGGACCGGCGCAAGCTGGATTTCATGTCCCGCACCCACTCCCATCAGGGCGTCATCGCCATTTCCGCCGTGCGGGAGTACGCCGAGGTGGAGGACCTGCTCCAGCGGGCCCGGGAGCGGGGCGAGCAGCCCCTGCTGGTGGTCTGCGACGAGCTCTCTGACCCCCACAACCTGGGAGCGGTCATCCGCACCGCCGAGTGCGCCGGGGCCCACGGGGTCATCATCCCCAAGCGCCGCAGCGCGGGGCTCACCGCCGTGGTGGCCAAGACCAGCGCGGGCGCCGTGGCCCATCTGCCCGTGGCCCGGGTGCCCAACCTGACCCAGACCCTTCAGGACCTCAAAAAGCAGGGCATCTGGGTCTTCGGCACCGCCGCCGACGGGGAAACCGCCCTCTATGACGCGGATTTGAAGGGCCCCGCGGCCCTGGTCATCGGCAGCGAGGGCAGCGGCATGAGCCGTCTGGTGGCTCAGCAGTGCGATTTCCGGCTCAGCATCCCCATGCGGGGCAGGCTCAACTCCCTGAACGCCTCCGCGGCCGCCGCCATCGTGCTCTACGAGGCTGTGCGCCAGCGATTGGGCCGCTGAGCACCCATCACCCAGAAAAATGGGTCAAATGCTGTGATTTGACAGAAGGAAGAAACATTCATGGATACTTTTCGCAAATGGAATCCCGTGGAGGACCTGGAGGACACCGACGCGCTGCTCAACAGCGGGGCCAAGCCCGACGAGTCGGAGTTCTCTCTGGAGGACATCCTCCAGGAATACGGTGCGGACGAGCTGCCCGTGATGAAGGAGGCCCACCGCAAGCCCCTTCCCGTGCTGGAGGAGATGCAGGAGCTGGAGCAGTCCCTGACCGCCCCGCCCGAGGAGCCGGAGCCGTCGGAGGAGCCTGAAAAGCCCGCCGAGACCGTTCCGCCCGCGCCTGTGCTCCTCTTCCCGGAGCGGCAGGAGCCCGAGGAGCCGGAGCCCGAACCGGAGCCGGAGGAGCCTGAAACTGAGCCGGAACCGGAGCCGGAACCCGAGCCTGAGAATCCGCCGGAGCCGGAGCAAGCCCCCGCGGAGGAGGAAGCCGCGTCCGAAGCGCCGGAGGAGGAGCCCATGGACGCCAGCGCCACCGCGGCCTTCATCGGACAGCAGGTGAGCCGTGCCATCACTCAGCAGGAGGAGGAGAACACGGAGCACAACACCACGGTGAACGGCCTGCGGCAGTTCTTCGTGGAGGCCCGCCGCCGCACCGCGGAGAAGAAGCTGCGCCGGGAGCAGCAGCTACGGGAAAAGGCTGCCGCCGCCGCCATGGCCGAAGCCGCCGCCGCGGTGAAGGAAGAGGAGGAGCTGGAGAAGGAGGAGGCCAAGGTGGTCGCCATGCCGGTGTCTCCCATGCAGCCCCTTCGCCGGAGCTTTGGCCGGATTCAGGACAAGGCCAACGACTTCGCCGACAACATGTACAACCAGGCCGCAACTCCCGAGGAGGACAAGAAGGGCACCTACGTCTCCGCCATCGACACCGAGGACGAGGTGGAGGACCCCGGCGCCCCCCGCCGGGCCGGAAACGCCCCGCGGCCCAAAAAGCGCTACGCCGGCGCGCCGGACACCTCCGCGGAGGAGCTGGCCGCCCGGTATCGGCTGGGCCTCCAGTTCCTCCGCCAGAGAATCTACTATGTGCTGCTCATCGCCCTGGCCGCCCTGTATCTCTCCGTTGCCCCCAGTCTGAACCTGCCCCTGCCGGGCGTGCTGACGGGGCACCGGGTGGCCTCCGCCATCCTGACCTGGGTGCTGGCCTTTGGCAGCGCGGTGGGTCTGGACGTGCTGTGGCTGGGCATGACCGCCCCCTTCCGGGGCAGGCCCGGGATGCACAGTCTCACCGCGCTGGCGGTCATCGCCACCCTGCTGGACGGCCTGTATTCCACCTTTGTGGGCCGGGACGGCCCCCTGCCCTTCGCGGGCATGGCGCTGATGGGCCTGTTCTTCGCCATGGTGGGCACCTATCAGCGCAAGCTGGCCCTCTACCTGGCCTGCCGCACCGCCGCGGGCGCCGCGCAGCCCTACCGCGTGACGCTGGACGAGGGCAAGTGGAAGAATATGCCGGCCTTCTGCAAGGAATCCGGCACCTCCAGAGACTTTGGCAGCCAGATTCAGGGCATGGACGGCGCGGAGCGCATCTACCGGGTGTGCGTGCCCGTGCTCGCCGCCGCCGCCCTGGTGGGCGCGCTGGTGGCCTCCGTGGGCCGGGGCCATCCGACCATGGTCACCTGGTGCCTGTCCGCCATTCTGGTGGCCTGCGCGCCCCTCACCGGCCTGATGTCCTTCGGCTACCCCTATCTGCGCCTGACCCGGCGGCTGGACCGCTCCGGCGCCGTGCTGGCGGGCTGGGACGGCGTGGAGTCCATGACCGGCAAGGCCAACATTCTGGTCAAGGATGAGGATTTGTTCCCTGAGGGCAGCATCAGCGTCAAGTCCATCAAGCACGCCGAGGACGTGTCCCTGGAGAAGCTCACCGGCTGCACCGCCTCCATGCTGCGCTCAGCGGGCAGCGGCCTCTATCACATCTTCGACTCCGAGCTGCGGCGTCAGGGTGGCTTCTACCGCCGGGTGGACGACCTCCAGTGCTATGAGGCCGGCGGCCTGAGCGCCGACATCCGGGAGGAGCAGGTGTTGGTGGGCACCTACGGCTTCATGACCGTCATGGGCGTGCCCCTGGAGAGCGGCATCAAGGTCAAGCAGGCGGTTTACTGCGTCATCAACCGCCGTTTGCAGGGCGTGTTCTTCCTGCTGTACGATATGTCCCACTATGCCAGGACCGCCATGAGCGCTCTGGTGCGCAGCGGCGTGCGGCCGGTGCTGGTGACCCGGGACTTCAACGTCATCCCCAGTATGCTGCAAAAGCTCTTCGGCCTGCCCGTGGAGGAGATGGAATACCCGCCCATCCAGCGGCGGCGGGAGCTCTCCGAGCCCGGCGAGCCCCACAACAGCGTGCTGGGCGCGCTGCTGACCCGGGAGGGCATGGGCGCCTACTCCGACGCCGTCATCGGCGGGCGCAGGCTCTACACGGTGGTGCGCCTGAACGCGGTGCTCTCCGTGCTGGCCTCCGCGGTGGGGCTGGTGTTCTCCTTCCTGATGACCTGCATGCAGGCCTTCGACTCCCTGAGCCCCACGACCATGCTGGTGTTCCTGCTGCTGTGGGCGGTGCCCACGCTGGCGATTTCCGGCATTGTGGACCGGTTCTGAGGGAAACGCTGAAAAAAGACGAAACGCCCCGGTTTTCCTGAGAAAACCGGGGCGTTTGACCGTAAAAAGGACCCTGCTCCGGGGAGCGGGGTCCCTTTTGTGTGCATGATTACTTTTCCGCGGCGGCGGGGTCCTCCACGCTCAGCACGCCCTTGGCGCTGGCGGCCAAACCGGCCAGACCCTGAATCTCCGAGGGGATGATGATCTTGGTGGCCTTGCCGTTGGCGGCGGCCTGGAAGGCCTCCAGGCTCTTGAGCTTCACCACCTGGTCGTTGGGGGCGGCCTCGTTGAGCATCCGCAGGGCCTCGGCCTGAGCCTGCTGCACCTTCAGAATGGCCTGGGCCTGGGCCTCGGCCTCCAGCAGCTTGGCCTCCTTGGCGGCCTCGGCGCGCAGCACCAGGCTCTCCTTCTCGCCCTGGGCCACCAGAATCTTGCTCTGCTTCTGGCCCTCGGCCTGGAGAATGGCCTCACGGCGCTCGCGCTCAGCCTTCATCTGCCGCTCCATGGCGTCCTGAATCTCCTTGGGGGGCATGATGTTCTTCAGCTCCACGCGGTTGATTTTGATGCCCCAGGGGTCGGTGGCCTCGTCCAGAATCGCCCGCATCTTCGCGTTGACGATGTCGCGGCTGGTCAGGGACTGGTCCAGCTCCAGCTCGCCGATGATGTTTCTCAGAGTGGTGGCGGTCAGGTTCTCAATGGCCACCATGGGGCGGTCCACACCGTAGGTGTAGAGCTTGGGGTCGGTAATCTGGTAGAATAGGACGGTGTCAATCTGGATGGTGACGTTGTCCTTGGTGATGACCGGCTGGGGCGGGAAGTCCGCCACCTGCTCCTTCAGGGAGACCTTCCGGGCCACCCGCTGGAGGAAGGGCACCTTGACGTGAATGCCCACGTCCCACACGGCGTGGAAGGCACCCATGTTCTCCACCACAAAGGCCTGGGACTGGCGCACGATGACCAGGTTCCTGGCCAGGATGACCACCACCAGAATGATGAGAATGATGAAAATAATGCGGAATAACATCTGAAATCTCCTCCTTTACCTCATTGAACGGCGGCTTCTCTGGCCGCGGGCTCCACCACCAGCTTCACGCCCTCGATGCGCAGCACCTGCACCTGCTCTCCGGCGAAGATGCGCACATCCTCCGCGCTGCGGGCGGTCCAGACCTGACCGGCCACCTGCACCTGACCGGTGGCGGCCAGGTTGTCGATGGTTTCCGTGACCACGCCCAGCTGGTTGACCACCCGGTCGGCGTTGGTGGGGACCTTGCCCTTGGGCTGCATCATCTTCTGGGCCAGAGGCCGGATGAGCAGCAGGGCCGCCAGGCTCACCACCGCGAACACCAGGGCCTGAATCCACAAATCGGGCACCACGAAGGACACCAACAGCGCCGCAAGCGCCCCCGCCGCGAACCAGATGGAGGTCAAAGCCACGCTGACCCCCTCCAGAACGGCGAAGATGACCATCAGCACCAGCCACAGCACGGGCGGCGTCGCGGACAGGAATTGCAACACAGCAGTTCCCTCCTCTCCTCAGTTTCTGCGTCGGGAGCCGGAATGGCTCCCATCTGCCTGGTTATGATAGCACGTTTTGCCCATTGTGTCCATGACGAAATGATTACCATTGATTAAATTTTAATGATAAAGGAATGATAAAGCCGTTTCAAGCCCCGCGGCCCCGGCGCTGCACGGGCGTTTTGCACCGAAAAGGGGGGAGAATTTTCGAAATGTTCACAGCTTTGGCTCTTGCGGCGGCGCAGCGCGGGCGCTATAATAGGGGCTGCACGCGCCGCGGCCCGGCACAGGGCGGCGGAGTGCGCGTTCCAATCCGTATGATTTGCCCCAAGGTGAGCGCATGAACTGTCTGTTTGAAATTCCCTGTCTGCTGGGGCTGGAGAAGGTCGTGGCGGATGAGCTGAAAAAATTGAAGATGGCCGAGGTCCGCGCGGAAAATGGCCGGGTGCTCTGCCGGGGCGGCCTGGCGGACATCCCGCGGCTGAACCTCAACCTGCGCTGCGGGGCCAGAGTGCTGCTGGTGCTCGCCCGCTTCCGGGCCGTCAGCTTTGAGGAGCTGTTCCAGGGCACGAGGGCCGTGGCCTGGCAGGACTGGATTCCCCAGGGCTGGGAGTTCCCGGTGACGGGCTATTCCATCAATTCCCAGCTCCACAGCGTCCCCGCCTGCCAGTCCATCGTGAAAAAGGCCGTCTCCCAGAAGCTGGGGGAGGTCTACCACACCCAATGGCTGAACGAGGACGGCCCCCGCTGCCAGATTCGCTTCTCCATCTTCAAGGATCAGGTGGATTTGTGCCTGGACACCAGCGGTCAGGGCCTCTACAAGCGGGGCTATCGGGCCGTGAACAACGGCGCGCCCCTGCGGGAGACCCTGGCGGCGGCGCTGGTGCTGCTCTCGGGCTACAAGGGCTTCGACCCCTTCTGCGACCCCTTCTGCGGCTCCGGCACCATCCCCATCGAGGCCGCCCTCATCGCCCGGAACCGGGCGCCGGGCCTGAACCGCTCCTTTGACGCCCAACGCTGGACCACACTGGGCACGAAGATGTGGATGAACGCCGTGGAGGAGGCCCTGGACAAGGAGTACCACCGTGGCTACGACATCTGGGGCGGGGACATCGACCCCAGGTGCGTGGAGCTCTCCCGGGCCAACGCGGAGAAGGCGGAGGTGGAGGACACCGTCCGCTTTGAGCAGTACGACGCCCGGCGCTTCTACTCCACCTCGGACTACGGCCGTCTGGTCACCAATCCGCCCTACGGCGAGCGGATGATGGGCCAGAAGGAGGTGGCGGAGCTCTACCGGGCCTTCGGGCACAGCGTGCGGCTGCTGCCGCCCTTCTGGCGGGTGAGCATCCTCTCCAGCCACACGGAGTTTGAGGAGCTCTTCGGCCAGCGGGCCAGGAAGAAGCGCAAGCTGTACAACGGCATGATGAAATGCGATTTGTTCCAGTATGGAAAAGTGTGAAAAATGGAGGTTATCCCGATGAACAAGAAATTTATCGCCCTGATTTTGGCTCTGGCCATGGCCCTGAGCCTGCTCACCGGCTGCAACAGCGGCAAGAGCGGTGACGCTTCCGCCTCCGCCGCCACGGACCCCGCCGATGAGCAGACCAAACTCATCATGGAGGCCGTGGCCCAGGTCATCCCCGAGGAGGCCCAGGCGGACGTGGTGAGCTACCTCACCGACGGCGCGGTGAAGGCCGACACCGTTATCCTGAAGGCCGGTGACAAGGACGTCACCGCCGGCTACTACCTCTTCTGGCTGGGCCGGGAGCTGAGCAGCGTGAGCTCCTACTTCTCCCAGTACGGGATGACCATGGACCTGGACCAGGAGTTCAGCGAGGGCCAGAGCCTGCTGGACTACCTGAAGGAGCAGTCCCTCAGCGCCGTGAAGACCTACTGCGCCATTGAGCAGAAGGCGGAGGAGAAGGGCGTCAAGCTCAGCGCCGAGCAGGAGAAGCAGCTGGAGGAGTACGTCGCCAGCCTGGACACCGCCTCCGTCACCTACTACGGCACCACCGTGGAGGACCAGCGCGCCACCTACACCCAGAACCTGCTCAGCGACGCCCTGAACGGCAAGCTCAAGGAGACCGGCGAGCTCAACGCCACCGACGAGACCATGGCCGACTACGTCAAGGACAACGGCTACTACAACTGCCGCTACCTCCTCTTCGAGGTCGCCCAGGACGCCGACGAGAAGACCGACGCCGAGCAGAAGGCCAAGGCTCAGGCCGCCTATGACGAGCTGAGCAAGCTCTCCGGCGAGGAACAGCTGAAAAAGTTCCAGGAGTACCAGAAGGAGAACCCTGACGGCAACACCGACGAGTTCCAGTTCGACGCCACCTCCACCATCGACGAGGGCTTCCGCGCCAAGGTCGAGGGCATGGAGGAGAACGAGCTGGGCATGACCGACAAGACCAGCTTCGGCTACTTCGTGCTGCTGCGCCTGCCTGTGAACACCGAGACTCTGAAGGAGAACTACCTGTCCGAGGCGTACTCCAACCTGGTGAAGCAGTGGGTCGAGGAGCTTCCGGTCGAGGAGACTGAGGAGATGAAGAAGCTGGACCAGAAGGTCGCCGCCACCAAGCTGCTGGAGCTCCAGTCCAGCATGAACGACGCCGCCCAGAAGGCCGTTGCCGCCGCTGACGCCTCCTCCGCGGAGGGCTCCGCCGCAGCCATTGCCGAAGCCTCTGTGGTGGCCGACGCCGCTGCTTCCACTGACGCCGAAGCCTCTGTGGTGGCCGACGCCGCTGCTTCCACTGACGCCGACGCCTCCGCCTCCTGAGCGGACGCCGCGCACTGAAACGGGGGATGGGTATGAAAAAGCTCCTGCGGGCCATTGAGTTTGACAACGCGGTCCGGGATTTGCTGGTTTTGCCGGAGGTGCAGCGGCTGCGCGCCTATCGCCATCACCGCACCAACCGCTATGAGCACACCCTCCGGGTGGCCCGGTGGTCCTTCCGGGCGGCCCGCTGGCTGGGGCTGGATGAGCGCTCCGCCGCCCGGGGCGCCGTGCTCCACGATTTGTTCTATCACGACCGGAGCTGCCGCCCTGAGGGCTATCGCGGCTCCGCGCTGGTCCGGCACCCCCGGGAGGCCGTGGAAAACGCCCGCCGCATCACCCGGCTCACCCCCAAGGAGGAGGACATCATCCTCTCCCACATGTGGCCCGTGTCCCCGCGTCACCTGCCCCACAGCGCCGAGGCGGTGCTGGTGAATCTGGTGGACGACGTGGTGGCCGTGGGTGATTTGGCGCCGAGACATTGAGCGCATCGGCATAAAATGCAAAAAAACGTCCGTTTTCTCAGGGAAACGGACGTTTTTTTATCGGTTTTACTCTTTGCACTGCTCCGGCAGCAGGTGCGCCTTCTCCAGAGCCGACCGGGTGGAGCGGCCCAACAGCAGGGCCACCGCCATCTTCCCCAGGTCGATGGGCAGGAAGGGGAACACGCACAGGCTCAGCGCGCCCCACAGGGCCGTGCCCGTCTCCAGCATGAACCAGGCCGTGCCGAAGGCGTAGAGCACCGCCGTGCCCAGCGCCATGCCCGCCAGCACCCCGGCGGCGCGGCGGTGTGTGTGCTCCGCAGCCGTGGAGCAGAGGAGGGTCAGGAAGAGATAGCCCACCAGATAGCCCCCGGTGGGACCGGCCAGCTTCGCCAGACCGCCCTGGTAGCCGGAGAACACCGGCAGTCCCGCCGCGCCCAGCAGCAGATAAACGGCCAGACTCGTCAGGGACTCCCGCGGCCCCAGCACATAGGAGGTCACATACAGGGCCAGGGTCATCAGGGACACCGGAATGGGGCCGATGGGCACCGTCAGAGGCCCCAGCACGCACAGCAGCGCGGCCACCAGGCCGGAGACGGTGAGAGTGTAATAGGAATGGTGCTTCATGGCAGTTTACGCTCCTGAGTGGGATGAGCCTATAGCAATCCTCAAAATTCTTTGCACAGTTCGGGGCGCAGAACCGCCCAGAGCTTCGTTGCAGCCCTTGGAAATCCGTCAGGATTCCCTGCGGAAGCTTCTTCTGGTAGGAGGTCTTTTGCAGCCGCGCGTCCTCCTTTTGGTTGCTCATATAGCCCATTTCCACCAGAATGGAGGGGTTTGTGGCCCAGTTCAGGCCCGGCAGGTCGTGGCGGCTGATGAGGCCCCGGTCCTTGGCCTTGGTGTGCTCCACCATGCCCTTGCACACGCGTTTGGCGGCCTTGCGGCTGAGCTTGACCAGCTTCCGGGAGCAATAGGTGGTGTCGGGCACCAGCACCTCGATGCCGTTGACCCAAGAGTTGAAGGCGCTGTTGGTGTGGACGCGGATGGTCAGCTCCGCGCCGGCCTTGGTGGCGATTTCGCAGCGCTGGACATTGTTGAGGCTGCAATGGGCGTGCTTGCGGGTCATGACCACAGTGGCGCCCTGCTCTTCCAGGGCCTTCTGGAGGCGCCTGGCAACCTTGAGGTTGAGCTTTGCCTCGCTGTAGCGGTTGTAGGGGCTGGCGGTGCCGGTGGTGCCGCCGATGACCTTTTTGGAGCTGCCCGGGGCCAGGGGCACGCTTTTCAGGGTGTGCCTGCTGCCGTGTCCGGCGTCCACGCAGATGATGTGGCCGTAGAGGGGGTAGTAGTGCACCTCGGCGGCGGCGCTGCGCTCTCCCTCAATCTGGGCGCCCAGGAAGGAGTAGGTGGCAAGCACCTGATAGGAACATTCGCTGCCCTTGGGGGGCGTGGTATCCTCCCAGTGGTTGGATTTTGCGATGCCCAGCAGGACGCGCTTGCCGCTGTTGAGCCTGCGCCAGACCTGATAGCGCTGGGCGCCCCTTACGCTGGTCCACTTCAGGTGCACCGCCTCGTCCCGGACCGTCGCGTGGAGGGACCTGGGAGCGGGGAGGGGACCGGGCGGCAGGACAATCTCGGCCTGGGAGAGGCTGACGGCCAGGTCGTTGTCGGCCAGGGCCGCGGGGACCAGGGGGCAGAGCAGCAGCAGGGCGATGATGAGGGCGATGAATCGACGGGACATCCAAAGAACTCCTCTCGTGGGACATTTTTCCCATTATAGCACAGCGTTTGACAAAAAACCAGCCCCGATTCCAAAGAATCGGGGCTG
>CACZUK010000051.1 GCA_902784305.1 Oscillospiraceae bacterium
GAAAGGAGCGATGGGGATGAGAGGCAGACAAGTCGGCCTGAGCCGGGGCGCGCAGAACGCCCTGCGCCGGGCCAGAGGCGAGGCCGCCCGGCTGGGGCACGGCTATGTGGGCAGTGAGCACCTGCTGCTGGGCCTGCTGCGGGAGGAGGAGGACGAGGCCGCTCAGACGCTGCGCGGGTGCGGCTTCACGCTGGCCGGACTGCGGCAGGCGGCGGCGCGGCTGCTGGGCACCGGGGAGCGGGGCTGCGCGCCGGCTCAGGGGCTCACCCGCCGCGCCCGGAGCATCGTGGAGCGCTCCGCCGAGGCCTGTCGCCGTCAGGGCGCGCGCCGCATCGGCACCCGGGAGCTGCTGGATGGGCTGCTTCAGGAGGGGGACGGCGCCGCGCTGCGCCTGCTGGGCGAGGACGGCGAGGCTCTGGAGCGGCTGGTGCTGCGCTCCGGCGAGCGGGAGAACGGCGCGTTCTGGGAGCGCCGGGGCGGCCGGGAGTGTGAGACGGTGCGGGAGTCCCGGCTGCTGGACCAGTACGCCCGGGATTTGACCCGGCTGGCCCAGTACGGTCAGCTGGACCCGGTGACGGGCCGGGACGCGGAGCTGGAGCGGGTCATCCAAATCCTCTGCCGCCGCACCAAGAACAATCCCGTGCTGCTGGGCGAGCCGGGCGTGGGCAAGACCGCCGTGGCCGAGGCGCTGGCCCAGCGCCTCTCCGCGGGGACCGTCCCCGAGCCGCTGCTGGGGCGGCGGCTGCTGGCGCTGGATTTGTCCTCCACCGTGGCGGGCACCAAGTACCGGGGCGAGTTCGAGGAGCGGGTCAAGCGCATTATGAAGGAGGTGCAGCGGCTGGGCAACATCATCCTGTTTCTGGACGAGCTGCACACCATCGTGGGGGCGGGCAGCGCCGAGGGCTCCATCGACGCGGCCAACATCCTCAAGCCCGCCCTGTCCCGGGGGGAGCTTCAGGTGCTGGGTGCCACCACGCAGGAGGAGTACCGCCGCTCCATTCGCCGGGACGCCGCGCTGGAGCGCCGCTTTCAGCCCGTCACCGTGGAGCCGCCGGAGCCGGAGGCCGCCGTGGCCATTCTGGAGCAGCTGCGCGAGCGCTACGAGCGGCATCACCAGCTCCGCATCGCACAGGACGCGCTGGAGGCCGCCGTGGAGCTGAGCGTGCGCTACCTCCCCGAGCGTTTTCTGCCCGACAAGGCCGTGGATTTGATGGACGAGGCCGCCGCCCGCGCCCGCATCGCCGCCCAGCAGCCCCCCGCGGCTCTGCGCCGTCTGGACCGCCGCCGCCGGGAGGCGCTGGACGCGCTGGAGCAGGCCATTCAGGAGCAAAACTACGAAAAAGCCGCCCTTTGCCGGGACGCGGAGCAGAATTTCGCCCGCCAGCTTGCCCAGCAGCGGGAGCACTGGCACTCCGAGAGCGTCACCGTCCACCGGGAGGATGTGGCCCGGGTGGTGGCCGACTGGACGGGCATCCCCGTGACCGCCATCTCTCAGGCCGAGGGCGAGCGCCTGCTGGGTCTGGAGGCGCTGCTGCACCAGCGGGTGGTGGGACAGCACCGGGCCGTCAGCGCCCTGGCCCGGGCCATCCGCCGCAGCCGCTCCGGCTTGCAGGAGGAGCAGCGGCCCGTTGGCTCGTTTCTGTTCGCTGGGCCCTCCGGGGTGGGCAAAACGGAGCTGTGCCGCGCGCTGGCCGAGGCCCTGTTCGGCAGTGAGGAGGCCCTGCTGCGTCTGGACATGAGCGAGTTTCGCGAGGCCCAGAGCGTGTCCCGGCTCATCGGCTCCCCGCCCGGCTATGTGGGCTATGAGGAGGGCGGTCGGCTCACCGAGGCCGTGCGGCGGCGGCCCTATCAGGTGGTGCTGCTGGACGAGCTGGAGAAGGCCCACCCGGAGGTGCTCAATCTGCTGCTCCAGGTGCTGGAGGACGGCAGACTCACCGACGCCCACGGGGCCCGGGCCGACTTCCGCAGCACCGTCATCGTCATGACCACCAACGCCGGCGCCGACGCCGCCACCCGCCTGCCCCCGGGCTTCGCCTCCGGCGCGCAGGAGGACCGGGACCGCGCCCTGCTCAGCGCGCTGCGGAAGCAGTTCCGACCGGAATTCCTCAACCGCATCGACGAGCTGCTGCTCTTCCAGCCCCTCTCCGGGGAGGAGGTGCGGCAGGTGGCCCGGCTCATGCTGGAGCGCTGCCGGAAGCGGCTGGAGCGGCTGGGCGTGACCCTCCGGGTGGGGGACGACGCGCTCTCCCTCATCGCCCGCCGCGGCACGGAGCCGGGCTTCGGCGTGCGGCCCATGCGGCGCTTCCTGCGGACTCAGCTGGAGGACCCCGCCGCCCACCTGCTGCTCTCCGGGCAGCTCAAACGAGGCGGCAAGCTGCGGGTGGAGGCGGCGGCGGACGGGCTGCGCGTCAGCGCCGGGGAGGGCGGAAGTGCCCCTTGAAAGCAGCCGCCCCAGAAACCCACAACAATCCCGGGCGACCACAGGTCGCCCCTACACCAAACGGCAGGAACTCGCGCCTTTGCTGTGTGAAAACTGCGCGTCAGCGCCGGGGACGGCGGGGAGCGCTGAAGCTTTCTGAATTGCGCCCCCTCCTCCTTGCCTTTTCCGCTCCTTTGTGATAGAATGACGGTATTCCACGAACCGAAGGATTCGCAATCCATCTGCAAAGGAGCGTATCAACATGAAGACAAGCCTCAGACGCCTGCTCACCCTCCTGCTGGCCCTGGCCATGGTCCTCAGCCTGCTGGGCGTCAGCGCGCTGGCCGCCGAAGAAGCCGGGGACGGCTCCCGGTCCGCCGTTTCCGTGGCCGACACCAGCGACTACGGGGAGTCCGGCAACGCCGGGAAGGACGACCAGTACAAGGACGCGGTCCCGGACGGCACCGACGACGACACCGAAGCCGTCGGCACGGAGTCCGGCAACGCCGGGGAGGAATCCGGCAACGCCAAGGAGATTACGGTTATCTCCCCCGCCATCACCACGGGCATCAAATCCAACAAAATCAGCGTCAAATCCCCCGTTTTCCTGACCTATAAGAAGAATAAAGTCCGCAAATTCCAGCTCAAAGCCTCCGCAAAGGGCGGCGCGAAGCTGACCTATCAGTCCAACAACAAGCGCGTCAAGGTCAGCGCCAGCGGCCTGGTGAAGGTGCCCAAGGGCTTCAAGGGCAAGTTCGTCATCACCGTGAAGGCCGAGGCCACCGCCGGCTACGCCGCCGCCAAGAAGAAGGTGACGTTCATGGTCGGCCCCGCCGCCGCGAAGCTGACCAGCGCCAAGGGCGGCTCCAAAAAAATCACGGTGAAATGGAAGCGCTGCAAGAGCGCCAAGGCCTTCCGGGTGCAGGTGAGCAAAAAGAAGAACTTCTCCAAGCTCGCCAAGTCCGTGAGGGTGAAGAATAAGAAGTCCAAAGCCACGAAAACCACGGTCAAGGGCCTCAAAAAGGGCACCTATTACGTCCGTATCCGCTCCCTGGACGGCAGCACCTACTCCGCGTGGAGCGCCGTGAAGACCGTCAGGGTCAAATAAAGGCCCCACCCGGGCGCCCGCTCTGACTCCTCAGGGCAGGCGCCCTTTTTTGCGCCGACGGGTCATTTTTGTCAAAACTTTCTTGCGCGCCGGGCCGCGGAGTGCTATACTGTTTGCAGGGACGTTCCCGGCCCGGCCCGGGCGGGACGCGCCTGTGATTTCGATATTTAAGGAGGCCCGCACCATGCAGGAAGTCTATGAGTTTTTGAAGCAGGCACAAACCTACTACCTCGCCACTGTGGAGGGGGACCAGCCCCGCGTGCGCCCCTTCGGCACCGTCCTGCTGTTTGAGGGGCGGCTGTACATCCAGACCGGCCTGAAAAAGGACGTGGCCCGCCAGATGGCCGCCAATCCCAAGGTGGAGCTGTGCGCGTTTCATCAGGGCCGCTGGCTGCGCGTGAGCGCCTGCGCCGTCCACGACCCCCGTCTGGAGCCTCAGCAGGCCATGCTGGACGCCTACCCCGCCCTGAAGGGCATGTACCAGCCCGGGGACGGCAACACCGCCGTGTACTGGCTCAAGGACGCCGCCGCCACCTTCTCCTCCTTCACGGAGCCTCCTAGAACTGTCACTTTCTGAGAGGTTTTTATGGGTTTATTTGATTATTTTAAAAGCAAAAAGAACAAAACTCGCACTTTGCCCCCCGCCGTGGTCTGCGCGCCCGTGTCGGGGCGGGTGCTGAGCATGTCCCAGCTGCCCGACGAGGCCTTCGCCAGCGGCGCCATGGGCTGGTGCTGCGGGATTCTGCCCGAGGACGGCGTCATCAAGTCCCCGGTCACCGGCGACATCATGCAGGTGGCGGACACCTACCACGCCCTGGGCGTGGACGGCGACAACGGCGTGCAGCTGGTGCTCCATGTGGGCATGGACACCGCCGAGCTTCACGCCGACGGCTTCCGCTGCCGCGTCCGGGGCGGCCAGCCGGTGCGGCAGGGCGAGGTGCTGCTGGAGGCCGATCTGGAGAAGATTCGCGCCGCCGGGCTCTCCGACGTGGTCTTCCTGGCCATCCTGAACAGCGACGACTTTCTGGAGCCGGAGCTGATTCTCAGCGGGCCGGTGGTGGCCGGAGAGGCCCTCATCCGTCTGCGGCACAAGGAGCAGTGATTTCTCAGTTCCCGTCCCACGGCGGGAACTCTTTTTCAGGTTTACCGCCGTTTTTCATCCCTTTTGGAGAGTTTTATGGATTATATCACCCACAGCGCCGCCGAGACCGAAGCCCTGGGCGAGCGCCTGGCCCGGACGCTCCGGCCCGGAACCGTCGTGGCCTTCTCCGGCGATTTGGGCGCGGGCAAGACCGCCTTCACCCGGGGACTTGCCCGGGGGCTGGGCTGCCGGGAGCGCGTCACCTCCCCCACCTTCACTGTCGTCAATGAGTACCTGGGCGGCCGGGTGCCCCTGTTCCACTTCGACCTCTACCGCCTGGGCAGCGCCGACGAGCTTTGGGACATAGGCTGGGAGGACTACCTGGCCCGGGGCGGCGTGTGCGCCGTGGAGTGGAGCGAACGCGCGGAGGACGCCCTGGAGGAGCCTCTGGTCCGCGTCGCCCTGCGCCTGGGCGGTTCCCCCGACGAACGGGTCATTTCTATCATTGGAGCGGAAGTTTTATGAACATTTTAGCGCTGGAATCCTCCGCCAAGGCCGCCTCCGCCGCCCTGTGCCGGGACGGGCTGCTGCTCGCGGAGAGCTATCAGAACTCCGGCCTCACCCACAGCCGCACCCTCCTGCCCCTGTGTCAGGAGCTGCTGGAGCGCTGTGAGCTGCCGCTGGAGCAGGTGGACCTCATCGCCGTGGCCCACGGGCCCGGCTCCTTCACCGGACTGCGCATCGGGCTGGCCACCGCCAAGGGCCTGGCCTGGCCCGACGAGAAGCCCTGCCTGGGCGTGTCCACCCTGGAGGCCATGGCCTGGAACTTTCTGGGCTGGGACGGGGTCATCTGCTGCGCCATGGACGCCCGCCGCGCTCAGGTCTACAACGCCCTCTTCCGCATGGGGCCTCAGGGCCCGGAGCGCCTGTGCGAGGACCGCGCCATCTCCCTGGCCGAGCTGACGCGGGACCCCAACCTCCCCGGCGCCCTGCTGGTGGGGGACGGTGCCGAGCTGTGCCTGCGCAGTGCCCCGGAGCTGGGTCTGCGCCTTGCGCCGCCGAATCTGCGCTTTCAGCACGCCTACGGCGTCGCCCGCTGCGCCCTGGAGCATATCCGCGCCGGAGAGCATGGGGACGCCGCCTCCCTCGATGCCCACTATCTGCGTCTCTCTCAGGCCGAGCGGGAGCGTCTGGAGCGGGAAAAGCGGGGGTAATTGTCCGATTTTTACAATTTTTGGCAGACTTGCAGGGATAGTTTGTCCACACCCGGGTTTGACGGGGTGAACAAATATCCCTTGCGTTTTTCGAAGATTCGTGCTAGAATAAAGCGATTTATGACCTTCATTTTTCCGCTGTGAAAGGAAGCATCCGCATGAAACGTACCCTTCGGCGCCTTTGTGCGCTGATTTTGGCGCTGTCCCTGTGCCTGAGCCTGTTCAGCGCCTCTGTCCGGGCCGCTGACGACGCCTCCGCCCAGAGCGACGAGTCCCTCACCGCCGCCACCGACCACGACCCGGCGGACTCCGGCGACGTGAGCACCCCCGCCGACCAGAGCACCACCGGCGGCTCCGGCGAGGAGTCCGGCAAGGGCGATGACTCCGGCTCCTCTGACTCCTCCGGCTCCTCCGACCCCTCTGACTCCTCCGACTCCAGCGGTCAGCAGACCTCTGATGAGGACGATGGCAAGAAGAGCGAACAGGAGCAGAAGACTCAGGAGGAGGAGCAGACCGCCGACAGCAAGTCGGACAAGGAGGAGCAGAAGCCCGCTCCGGTCAAGCCCACCTCGCCCACCACGACGACGACCACCACCACGACCACGACGACCACCACAACCACCGAGGAGAACAAGATTCCCATCGACCTGGAGCGCGAGTGCGGCGAGGATCTGGAGTGGTCCCTGGGCGGCACCACCCTCACCGTCAGCGGCACCGGCGCTATGTGGAACTTTGACGGCTCCGACCGCAAGCACCTCATTCCGCCCTGGGACGAGGCCGCCGACTATGTGAAAAAAGTCATCATCGGGCCGGAGGTCACCAGTCTGGGCGCCATGGCCTTCCAGAGCTGCGTCAACCTGGACGAGGTGGAGTTCCAGAGCTCCCTGACCACCTACCCCAACAGCACCTTCCGCGGCACCCCCTGGTGGCGGCTGGCCCAGTTCCGCAAGTCCATGGAGCTGGCCCCGGACACCAGCGTCAAGCTCAGCACCCAAGGCGCGGAGGACGTGTATGTCTACAGCTTCGCCCCCACGCAGACCGACCAGTACTGCCTCACCGTCACCGGCTCCAAGGGGGCCAAGGTGCGCGCGTCCCTCTACGACGAGCAGGGCGCGGTGCTCTTCCGGGAGCGAACCAGCCACAAGGTTACTTTGGAGCGCATTTTCGGCACCAGTGAGCGGGTTTTCCTCCTTTTGGAGCCCCTCAGCGACGGCGCCGCCAAGTACACCGTGGCCGCCTCCACCACCGGCCTTCCGCCCCTGATGGGCACCTGCGGCGACGGCCTGACCTGGGTGCTGGACGCCGCCTCCGAGACCCTGACCATCTCCGGCAAGGGCAAAATGGACGAGTACAAGGACCGCTCCAAGATTCCGTGGCGGGAGCTCTCCCCCATCATTGCCACCCTCAAGGTGGAGAACGGCGTCACCACCATCGGCCGCAACGCCTTTGAGGACTGCGCCAGCCTGGCCGTGGCGGACCTGCCCGGCTCCCTGGAGCGCGTGGGCGACAACGCCTTCGCCGGCTGCGCCCGCCTGGAGCAGGTCAATCTCAGCGCCGAAGTGAAGGTGCCCGAAAACGCCTTTGCGGACACGCCCTGGGCCTTTGCCCAGCGCCTCAACGCCGCCCAAACCCTGAGCCTCGACCAGAGCGTCAGTATTAAGGTGGACAAGTCCAACGCCGCCAACGCCTTCCGCTTCACCGCGCCTCAGGACGGGCTCTACCGCCTGGACAGCGCCGACGTGAAGCTGAAGAAGAATGAGCCGAAGGTCGTGGTCTCCCGGGCCGGTCTGGTGATTGCCGAAGGGGCCGCGCCGCAGTTCTCCGCCGAGGCCGGGGACGAGCTGCTGGTGGAGGTCAACGCCGCCGCCGCCGTGCCCAAGGGCGCCGCCTGGACGGAAACGCTCTCTCTGGTGGCGGTGGATGAGACTCTGGGCGCGCTGCGCTGGTCTCTGGAGGACGGCACCCTGACCGTCAGCGGCTCCGGGGCCATGAAGGCGCCCGAAAACGGCTACCCCTGGGAGCACCTTCGCGCCCAAATCGTCAGCGTAAAGGTGGAAGACGGCGTCAAAAACGTGTCCAAAAGCGCGTTTGAGTACTGCACCGCCCTGACCAGCCTGAGCCTGGCGGACAGCGTGGAGTCTGTGGACGAGGGCGCGTTCTACGACTGCCCCTATCTGAGCAATCTGGAGCTGGGCAGCGGCCTGAAGACCATCGGCCGGGGCGCGTTCAACTCCTGCTACGCGCTGATGTCCCTGAGCCTGCCCGACGCGGTGACGAGCATCGACGAGTACGCCTTCGCCCAGTGCACCGCCCTGAAGGAAGTCACCCTGAAAAAGGGTCTGAACTACCCCGAAAACGCCTTTGCGGACACACCCTGGCAGCGCGTGAGCGGCAGCTGGGCCGCCGCCCAGGCGATTCTGAGCGGTGTGGAGAAGACGGTGATTCTCAACAAGGCCAAGCCGCGGATGTACTTCACCTTCACCCCGCTGGAGGACGGGTTCTACCGCTTCTCCTCCACCTCCACCCAGGATTCCGGCAATCCCATCGCCTACCTGTACACCGCCGAGGGCACGGAGCTGGCCGAGGACGACAACGGCGGCGAGGACAAGGACTTTATCCTGGGCTCCGCCCTGCGCAAGGACACCACCTATGTCTTCTGCGCCGCCACCAGCCCGGAGGCGAAGGGCAAGCGGGCCTACTCCTACGACGTGGGGCTCCAGACCGACCCGCTGCCCACCTCGGGCACCTGCGGGCCGCAGCTGACCTGGACCTACGAAAAGGGCCTGCTGACCATCACCGGAACGGGCCGCATGGACAACTACGCCAGCGCCGCCTCCACGCCCTGGGCCGCTGTGGCGGGTGACATCACCACCGTGAAGCTGGAGCAGGGCGTGGGGACCATCGGCACCTTCGCCTTTGACGGCATGAGCAAGCTCAGCTACGCCGAGGTGCCGGAGGGGGTCATCTCCATCGGCAGCAGCGCGTTCTCCAACTGCATCGCGCTGAAGAACCTCAGCCTGCCCGCCACCCTGCGCAGTCTGGGCGGCAACGTGTTCGACGGCATGGGCACGGGCTTCACCGTGGTGGCCGAGCCGGGGAGCTTTGGGCATGTTTACGCCCGGAGCAGTGGTCTGCTGTGGGTCACGCCCGCGGAGCAGAAGCAGGCGGACCTCAAAGCACAGGGGTAAAAAGTTGCTGTTTTGTGAGAAATTTGCTGTGACAGTTTGCTTTTCGCTGTGATGGATGAGAAACACGCCGTGACAGTGCGCTTTCCGCTGTGATGGATGAGAAACATGCCGTGAAAGCGCGATTCTCGCTGCGATGGATGAGAAACACGCTGTGAAAGTGCAGGATTCGTTGCATTATAGCAATCCTCAAAATTCTTTGCACAGTTCGGGGCGCAGAACCGCCCAGAGCTTCGTTGCAGCCCTTGGAAATCCGTCAGGATTCCCTGCGGACTGCTCCTTTGTGCAAATAATTCTGCATCTTGCTATAGATGAAAAACACGCTCTGACCGGGAGTTCCGGACAGAGCGTGTTTTGTTTCAGATTGTTGGAAAAGAGGCCGCTTTCAGTCCGGAAATCTGGGTTTTCCCGTTTTTCGGTGACAGAAAGCGGAAGTGCCCCGCGGAGAGCAGTCGTCCGGCGAAGCCGTGATGGAGAAAGGGAATGGCCGCACACGTCCGGGCTGCCGCACACGCCGATTGTGCATTTAAAACCGCACATTCCCCCAAAAACAGAGGCACTATCGCCGGTTTACCACACAATTGTGCATTGAGCATGCTTCTCCCTCCAGCGCGTCCATCAACGCCTCCGCCAGCCGATACCAGTGCTGCGTGGTGTTCTCCAGAAAGAAGTAGTGGGCGAAGTAGAAGCCCAGCAGCACCGCCAGCGCCAGCATCACCAGAGCGGAGCCGGGCCACGTCTCCGGGTGGAACAGGGTCAGGTCCACGCAGAAGAGCTCGGCCAGTGCGGTGAGCAGCAGCACGATGAGGTGGATGAGCCGCTCGTGCTGGAGCCAGCGCAGCTTCTCCAGATGCAGCTCCAGCAGGCGGGGCGTGCAGGCGCCGGAGGAGAGGGCGGCGTCCACCCTCCGCTGGTGGTCGGCGCAGAATTGGCGCATATTGATGCCGTAACGGTCCTGTTTTGGGGTCATTTCCTTCACCTCGCTGCAAATCTGCCTCAATTGTAGCACATGGGGGCACCCGGCGCAAGGGTTCAGCGGCGGGACCTCCGGCTGCGGAAATCGGCCTCGATGTCCGCCTTCCAGTCGGCGCTCAGCGGCGCGGGGCATTCGGCGCGGCAATGGCTGACCGCCCGACTGAGGCTCGCAAAGCAGGTCTCCATGCCCTGGGCGTCGGGGTGGAAGTCCACGGCGCGCTCGGCGGAGATGCCCACCTCCGCGGCGGCGGCGATGGCGTCGATGTTCGCGCCCAGGAAGAGGTATTCCCAGCCGAACTTCTCCCGGGTGCGCTCCACCATGGTGCGCACGTCCCGGGCGCGGAAGCGGCGGCTGGCGTTCTCCAGACCGTCGGTGGTGATGACGAAGAGCACCTTGTCCGGCCGCTCCGCCTCCGGGGTGATGCGGCGTGCTTGGGCAATGCGGCGGATGGTCTTGCCCATGGCGTCCAGCAGGGCGGTGCAGCCCCGGACGTAGTACTGCTCCCGGGTCATGGGCGGCACCTGGGACAGGGGCACGCGGTCGTGGAGCAGCTCGTAGCGGTCGTCGAAAAGCACGGTGGTCACGCGCACCTCGCCCTCCTGCTCCTTCTGCTGCTCCAGCATGCCGTTGAAGCCGCCGATGGTGTCCGACTCCAGCCCGCTCATGGAGCCGCTGCGGTCGAGGAGGAAAATCAGTTCGGTTTTGTTGGTCTTTTTCATAAGAATCCCTCCGTTTTCTGTGGAAAGCTGTGGCTTCCTCTGTTGTGAGCACAGAATACCACGGCGGAGGGGGCTCGTGGTCGCCTGACGGGCGACACTTCGAGTTCGGCCAATTCTCTTGACAGAGCGAACGGAAACCGGTAGAATATTCGTAAAAGAGCCGGGTGAGGTCGGCAGAATCTGCCGAACCCGGAATGGAGGTAACAGCAATGAGTGAGAACAGTATCCCCAGCCTGACCCTGGACCCCATCGGCGACGAGCAGCGCGCGGCCGCGGCGGGGGAGCAGGCCCCGGCGGTCCCCGCCGCGCCGACCCTGAGTTTGGGCGCTGAGCCGGAGGCGGCCAAGGAAGAGGTCAAGCCCGTGGTCATCGACGACTCCATGCTCACCGAGGCTGAGAAGAAAATCGTCAACGACTTTTCCGAGAAAATCGACATTACCGACTCCGCCCAGGTGCTCCAGTACGGCACGGCGGCTCAGAAGAACATCGCGGCCTTCTCCCAGAACGCCCTGAATCAGGTGCGCACCAAGGATTTGGGCGACATCGGCAACAGCCTGTCCAGCCTGGTGGTGGAGCTGAAGAACTACCAGCCCGGCGAGACGGAAAAGAAAAAGGGCTTTTTTGGCCGGGCGAAGATGAAGGCCGACGAGATTCAGGCCCGGAACGCCAAGGCCGAGGCCAACGTGGACAAAATCGCCGCGGTGCTGGAGAAGCACAAGCTGAACCTGATGAAGGACGTGGCCATGCTGGACCAGATGTACGAGCTGAATCAGCAGTACTTCAAGGAGCTGACCATGTACATCATCGCGGGCAAGAAGCGGGTGGCCGCGGTGAAGGCCGGCGAGCTGGAGGAACTGCGCAAGAAAGCCATCGCCAGCGGCGCACAGGAGGACGCGGAGGCCTACAACGACCTCGCCAACCAGATCGAGCGCTTCGAGAAGAAGCTGGGCGACCTGGAGCTGACCCGGATGATCTCCCTCCAGATGGGTCCCCAGACCCGGCTGCTCCAGAACAACGATACGGTGATGATTGAGAAAATCGACACCTCTCTGCTCAACACCATCCCGCTGTGGAAGAGCCAGATGGTCATCTCCCTGGGTCTGGAGCGCTCCCGCCAGGCCACCGCCGCTCAGGCCGCGGTGAGCAATATGACCAACGATTTGTTGAAGAAGAACTCGGAAATGCTCAAAATGGGCACCATCAGCACCGCCCGGGAGGCCGAGCGCGGCATCGTGGACCTGGAGACCCTGCGCAAGACGAATCAGGACCTCATCTCCACCCTGGACGAGGTCATGCAGATTCAGTCCGACGGCCGCAAGCGCCGCGCCGAGGCCGAGGTGGAGCTGGGCAAAATCGAGGCCGAGCTGCGCCAGAAGCTGCTGGAGCTGCGGAACTAAGCGGACTGCGTCCGCAGGCAAGCTCCCTGCGATTGATTGCGGTGGACGGACTCCCGGCCCAGGCTGACCGTGCAGAACGCAAGCATGGTTTGGTCGGGTCCTGGAGCCGGTACGGGAATGTATAATGCACAATGCACAATGTACAATGCCGCACGCCGACAGGAGCCGCGAATAACAAATGAGCGGCGGAAGTGCCCCTTGAGGGTGCAGGAGCCGCGAATAACCAATGAGCGGCGGAAGTGCCCCTTGAGGGTGCAGGAGCCGCGAATGATAAATGAGCGGCGGAAGTGCCCCTTGAGGGTGCAGGAGCCGCGAATGATAAATGAGCGGCGGAAGTGCCCCTTGAGGGTGCAGGAGCCGCGAATAACCAAAGAGCGGCGGAAGTGCCCCTTGAGGGTGCAGGAGCCGCGCGCAGTGCTGATTCTTCACGTTCTTCCTGCGGGCAAAAGAAAAGATAACTCCCACCAAAAAGCACACAAAAACCGCCCCCGATGCCCCTCAGGGGTCCATCGAGGGCGGTTTTTGTCCCTTTTTACCGATTCAGCAGCCAGACCCCCGCGTTCAGATACGCCGCAAAGCTCACCCAGAGCAGATAGGGAATCTGTACCCGCCCGGCCAGCGCATCCACCGCCGTGAAGGCCCTCTTCAGCCTCCACACCAGCGCCCACAGCAGCACCAGCCACAGCAGAGACAGCAGCCACGCCTGGAGATTGAAGAACAAAATACTCCAGAAAAAGTTCACCGCCAGCTGCACCAGATAGAGCCGCAGAGCAGCGCTGCGCGCGTCCGAGGCCGGGGCCAGATCCACCCGGGCCGCCCCCCACGCCATCAGCGCGTAGAGAATCCCCCACACAATGGGGAACACGAGCGCCGGGGGCGACAGAGGCGGCTGTGCCACCGTGTCCCGGAACAATCTGGACCCCTCCCGGGTCAGAAAGCCCGACAGCGCCCCCACCGCCTCCGTGCCCAGAATCCACAGAGCATAGGTTTTCCAATTCGCTTTCATCCGCATCACCGGGGCTAGTTTATGCGCCCAGAAGCGGAGTTATTCCCAAAATCGTGAAGAAATCGGAGCAGAGGCTCCGCTCTCACTCCACATCCCGCATGAAGCGAATCCCCCGGCGAATCGCCACCACCATGGCCGGCACCAGCACCAGCGTCCCGATGCCCGGCCCGTAGCGCAGCCCCGCCAGCGCGCTCACCACCGGCGCCAGCGCCACACAGGCCAGCGTCTTCGCAAACTGCCAGGCGTAGCGCTTTGGGTTTTTGACCTTCACCGCCCCCATCTTCGGAATCAGCCCCACGTCCCGCGTGAGCCCAATCAGCGCCGCGTAGAGCAGCAGCGCAAGGGCGAAGAGAACCATCAGAATCGAATACCCGTTTTCCATGCCGTTCAGCCTCCCATCCGGTTTTCTGCCGCCTCCAGTATAACGGACAACGGGATAAAACGCAAGAATATCCCCACTTTTTTCACAGAAAGGCAGGTGGCCGCAATGCCCCTCCAGTTTGTACGCACCAACATCGTCCACATGGACGTGGACGCCATCGTCAACGCCGCCAACAGCTCCCTGGCCCCCGGGGGCGGCGTCTGCGGTGCCATCTTCGCCGCCGCGGACTACGACCGCCTGGACCGCGCCTGCCGCCGCATCGGTCACTGTGACGTGGGCGAGGCTGTGGCAACTCCCGGCTTCGGACTCAAGGCCCGCTGGGTCATCCACGCGGTGGGCCCCATCTGGCGTGACGGCCTCAGCGGCGAGCGTACCCTGTTGCGCAGCGCCTATCAGAACGCCCTCAGCCTGGCCGTGGACAAGCGCTGCGCCTCCATCGCCTTCCCGCTCATCTCCTCGGGCATCTACGGCTACCCGAAGGAGGAGGCCTTCCGGGTGGCTGTGGACACCATTCGCGACTTTTTGATGGAGCACGAGCTTTTGGTCTACCTCATCCTCTTCGACCCGGCCAGCATGCTCATCGGCCAGCAGCGCTGCGCGACCATTCAGTCCTACATCGACGACCACTATGTGGACGACCACTCCCCGCGCCGGGACGGCGACTTCGGCACCTTCCGTCACCAGCTGGAGGAGCAGGCAGCCGCGTCGGACAGGTTCCGTTCTGAGGATTTTGCATCTCAAAGCGGCGAGAGGGAGCCGAAGGAGGACTTTTTCTCCACTGTTCAGAGCTTTTTCCACCTCCGCCGGAAGCGCGGGGACGCTGAGGACACTTTCGCGCGTCCCGATTCTGCTCCGGACTCTTCCGCGCGCTCTGCCGAACGCTTTGGCTCTGTTTCGGACACTTCTGCGCGTTCCGCCGAACGTTTTGGCTCCGCGCCGGACACTTTCTCACATCCTGCCGCAAGCTCCGGCTCTGCTTCGGACACTTTCTCACGTCCCGACGAAGGCTCCAGCTCCGCGCCGGACACTTTTACACGCTCTGCCGAAGGTCCCGGCTCCGCGCCGGACGCTTTTGCACGCCCCGCCGCGCGCCCCGGCTCCGCTCCGGAGGAGCGGAGCACGGCCAGGTGGGAGTCTGAGGAGCCATCGGCTCCTCAGACTCCCACCCCGTGGGGCGCGTTCGCGCCCGGCGCTGAAAGCGCCTCCCCCGGGCGCGTCGAAGACGCGCCCCAGGCGCCTTCGGCGCCCCCCGCGGGCGCTGCCGCGCCCGACCCAGCCGCGCCCTTCGGCGCGGCCCGGCGCGTTCACGCGCCGGAAACTGGCCGCTCCGCGGCCAGCCTCCCCCGGGCCGCGGAGCGGCCCCCCAAGCGCTCTCTGGAGGATTTGCTGTTCCACCTGGAGGAGAGCTTCTCCGAAGCGCTCCTCCAGCTCATCGACGAGAAGGGCATGACCGACGTGGAGGTCTACAAACGGGCGAATCTGGACCGAAAGCTGTTCTCCAAGCTGCGCAAACGCAGCTATCGGCCCAGCAAGCAGACCGCCGTGGCCCTGGCCATCGCGCTGCGGCTCAACCTGGACGAGACCACCGACCTGCTGCGCCGGGCGGGCTACGCCCTCTCCCCCAGCAACCGGGCCGACGTGATTGTGCGCTACTTCATCGAGGAGCGCAGCTACGACATCTTCGCGGTCAATGAGGCCCTGTTCGCCTTTGGGGAGAAGCTGCTGGGCGCGTGAGTGTGCGAATCAACAGACATAAAAACCAACGGTGCAGGCCGGAAAACGTCCCGGTCTGCACCGTTTTTCTCACTTTTTCTGTCCGTAAAGCTCCAGGAACTGGTCGAAGGGCACAGGCCGGGAGAAGTGGAAGCCCTGAAGGTAGTCGCAGCCGATTTCCGTCAGCGCGTCGGCCATCTCGGCGTTCTCAATGCCCTCGGCGGTGACGGAGCAGTTCATCTGCTTAAAGACCTGAATCAGGGTGGGCAGGAGTTGGTCGCGCTGCCAGAAGTAGTCCCGGACCACGCTCATGTCAATCTTGATGTGCTTGAAGGGGTACTGCTTCACCCGGGTCAGGTTGGAGTAGCCGCTGCCGTAATCGTCCAGGGCGAACTCGAAGCCCTCGCCCTGAAGCGCCTCGATCTGGCTCTGGAGGAGGCTGTAGTCGATCATGGACTCCTCGGTGATTTCCAGATGGATGGCGTCGGCGGGCACATCGTACTCCAGCAGCACGTTGGAAAAGCTCTGGGCCAGATTGCGGTTCATGCACTGGAGGGGCGAGAGGTTCACATTGATCCAGGAGATGCCCAGCTCGGTCAGGTTGTTTTCTCGGATAAAGGCGCAGGTTTTGCGGAAAACCTGGCTGCCCAGCGGGATAATCCGGCCATTTTTCTCGGCAAGAGGGACGAACACAGCGGGAGAGATGAGGGCGCCGTCCTCGCCGCGGATGCGGGCCAAGGCCTCGGCGGCCACGGGGCGGCGGGTGCGCGCGTCGATGAGGGGCTGGAGGAAGACCTCCACGCGGTCCTCCTCCAGGGCGCGCTCCAGCACGCGCTTGACCTCCAGGTCGCGGTCGATGGCCTGAATGGTCTCCGGGATGGTGATGTCCTCCTGAGGCCCGGCGGAGTGCCCGGCGCTGTCCAGGGCGATGAGCAGGGTGTTGACCAGACGGTCCACGGAGTCGCAGCAGGAACCGCTGCTGGCCTGCACAAAGCCCGCGGTCAGGGTCAGGTCGGTGTCCTTCGTGTTCCAGCTCTGGCGGAAGCGGTGGGCGATGCGGCGGCACATCAGCTCGGTGTTCATGCGCTCGCCGCCCACCAAGGCGAAGCAGCCGTTGCGCAGGTAGAAGACCAGCGCGTCGGGGAAGGTTTCGGTGAGGTAGCGGTTGATGAGCACCACGCTCTGGTCCATCTGGAAGCTGCCGTAAATGCCCCGCTTTTCGTTGTAATTGCAGATGACCATGCCAAGAATCTGGTAGCTTTTCTTGCCGTTCCACTCGTTGAGCAGGTCCCGGAAGGCCCGGGCGTTGAAGGCGCTGCCCCGCAGGGAGATGTACAGATCCGGGTTCTCGAAGGAGAGGTAGAGCACCAGCAGGGCCATGAGACAGAAGGTGTTCATGACCAGATACTGGGGCAGCAGGATGCGGGCCACGTTGCCCATGAGCAAAATGAGCTGACAGCCCAGCAGGCTGACCAGGTCGAAGACCGAGAGCCCGCGCCCGTAGGTGACCAGCAGCACAAGAGCGGCGAAGAGGTAGAAGAAGGCGCACACATAGAGCACGCTGTAGAGGGTGCCCCGGTGGTAGCCCGTCTCGTCGATGAGGAAGACGGCGTGGGTCAGGGGCGTGGAGAGGACCACCGCCTCCGTGAGCAGGAAGACGAAGGGTGTGAGCTGATAAATCCAGCGGTGGGGCTTGTCGTGAAGCCCCAGCACGTCCAGGGTGAAGAGATAAAACCAGAAGATTCGGCCCACATAGAGGGCGAAAAAGGCCAGATTGAGCACATACAGCAGGGGAACGGGCAGGAGATCAAAGTACTCGTCGGCCGTGCTGCTCAGGATGTCGGTGAAGATGGTCATCAGCTCCAGGACCAGCAGGACCAGGAAGGTGCGGTTCATGCGGATGGGCAGTCTGGGACGCAGGAGGTAGTACAGCAGCAGAATGATGAGAATCATCAGGCTGGGTACGACAAAGTTAAAGTTCCACATACGACAGACCTCCTTTGGCCATAATCCGTGACAAATCCCACGGGAAACCGGCGGAAAGGTTCTTTTTCCACATTATACCGCAAGACTGTGAGTTTTGCAACCAGACAAACAGAAAAACGGGAAAATTTTTTCTGTCGGGGGAAACTATTCAACCTCAGAAGGACTTTTGGAAAGCAGGGGCGGGTTTCAGAGTGAAGTAAATGTTGTATTTTTGTCATTTTCCCAGTCTGTTGATTCTCATTTGGACCCGGCGGGGCGGCGCGGGAAAGAAGCAGGGGCAGCAGTATTAAAAACCGCATGAAAACAGCGTGTTTGTCGGAAATTTACAACCTTTTGTAGGGGCGGCCATTGGCCGCCCGGCAAGAATTGAGAGAATACCGGGCGCGCACTGCGCGCCCCTACACAAAACGGCAGCAAATCGGACCGTTGTTGTGTGAAAACAATGAAATATTAAATGCTGCTGCCCTGGGAAAGAAGCAGGGAACGCTTGACCTCTTTAGCGATTTATAGTACAATGGAAAACCAATGAGGTGATACCATTGAGAATTGCGGTAAAGGTGGGGACTTCGACCCTGACCCACAGCACCGGGCGGCTGGACATCCGCCGGGTGGAGACGCTGTGCAAGGTGCTCAGCGACATCAAAAACGCGGGACACGAGCTGATTCTGATTTCCTCGGGTGCCATTGGCATGGGCGTGGGCAAGCTGAACCTGTCGGCGCGGCCCTCGGACATGCCGGGCAAGCAGGCAGCGGCGGCGGTGGGTCAGTGCGAGCTGATGTACGTCTACGACAAGCTGTTCGGGGAGCACAACCACACGGTGGCTCAGATTCTGCTGACCGGGGAGGACCTCCGGGAGGAGCGGCGGCACGGGAACTTTGTGAACACCCTCCAGCGGCTGCTGGAGCTGGGGGCACTGCCGGTCATCAACGAGAACGACACCATCTCCACCGACGAGATTCGGGTGGGGGACAACGACACCCTGGGCGCGCTGGTGGCGGTGAGCGTGGCGGCGGAGGAGCTGATTGTGCTCACGGACATCGACGGGCTCTACACCGCCGACCCGCGCCGGGACGCCAGTGCGCGGCTGATTCCAGAGGTGCGGGAGATTACGCCGGAGCTGCGCGCGGCGGCGGGCGGCGGCGGCAGCGCCCTGTCCACGGGCGGCATGGCCACAAAGCTGACGGCGGCGGAGCTGTGCATGGCCGCGGGCACGGATATGGTCATTGTGAACGGACAGCGGCCGGACATCCTCTACGAGGTGCTGGAGGGGAAGGCCGTGGGCACGCGGTTCATCGGAAAAAAAGCGTAAAATCGTTCTGTTTTGGGGGCTGTTGCGGCGTATTTCACTCCCTCTGTCAGCGCTGCGCTGCCATGGAGGCAGAAAGCCGCCCACAGACTTGCCCGAAGGGGCGAGAGGCGCGGCAAACATCACCAAAACAATCAAAAATCGCCACTTTTCTACACGTCGGAAGGAGCAGAGCATGAAAAAGACCCATGACATTCTGGTAGAGACCCGGGCGGCCTGGAGCGCCCTGAACGGCCAGCGCGAGCGCAAGAACGCGGCGCTGGAGGCCATCGCCCGGCGGCTGGTGTCGGAGCAGGAGGACATTCTGGCGGCGAACCGGGAGGACGTGGAGGCCTCGCGCAGCAAGTACGGCGACGTGATGATTGACCGGCTGACCCTGACCCCGGAGCGCATTGCGGGCATGGCTCAGGGCGTGCGGGAGGTGGCGGCGCTGCCGGACCCGGAGGGCAAGGTGCTCCAGCGGGTGCAGCGGCCCAACGGCATGGTGGTGGAGAAGACCTCGGTGCCCCTGGGCGTGGTGGCGATTATCTACGAGAGCCGCCCCAACGTGACCTCGGACGCGGCGGTGCTGGCCCTCAAGAGCGGCAACGCCGTGGTGCTGCGGGGCGGGCGCGAGGCGTTCCGGTCCAACGCGGCCATTGTGCGGGCGATTCACAAGGGTCTGGAGGATGCGGGCCTGCCCGCCGCGCTGGTGGGCTTCGTGGAGGACATCGACCACCGCAGCGCCGCGGAGCTGATGACCGCCGTGGGGCTGGTGGACCTGCTGATTCCCAGAGGCGGCGCGGGCCTGATTCGGCGCTGTGTGGAGATGGCGCGGGTGCCCTGCATCCAGACGGGCACGGGCATCTGCCACGTCTATGTGGACGACTCCGCGGACCTGGATATGGCCCTGAAAATCGTCGAGAACGCCAAGACCCAGCGGCCCAGCGTGTGCAACGCTGAGGAGGTGCTGCTGGTCCACAAGGACATCGCAAAAACCTTCCTGCCCCGGCTGCGTGAGCTGCTGGTGACGCAGCGGGAGCAGCGCGGTCAGGTGCCGGTGGAGCTGCGGCTGGACGCGCGCGCCCAGGCCATCATTCCCGGCACACCCGCCGGGCCGGACGACTTCGACACGGAGTTTCTGGACTACATCCTCGCGGTGGGCGTGGTGGACGACGTGGACGCGGCCATTGCCCACATCGCAAAGCACACCACCGGCCACAGTGAGGCAATTGTGACGGAAACCCCGGAAAACGCCGACAAATTCACCACGCAGGTGGACGCGGCGGCGGTGTATGTGAACGTTTCCACCCGCTTCACGGACGGCGGCGAGTTCGGACTGGGCTGCGAGATGGGCATCTCCACCCAGAAGCTGCACGCCCGCGGCCCCATGGGTCTGGAGGAGCTGAACACCTGCAAGTATATCGTCCGGGGCAACGGACAGACGAGATAAAGTTCCAAACAAGGCAGAATAAGGCACAAAACGCGTGCAAAGGAGAGAGCGATGTACAAAGCAGGATTCATCGGCTGCGGCAATATGGGCGGCACGCTGGCGGCGGTAGCGGCCCGGAGCGTGGGGGGCAGCGCCGTGCTGACGGCGGACCACAACGCCCCGAAGCTGGCGGCACTGGAAAAGGAATGGGGCTGCGCGGTGGGTACGCCGGCCCAGGTGGCGGCGGAATCCCGGCTCATCTTTCTGGGGGTGAAGCCCCAGGTCATGGACCGGGCCTGCGAGGAGATTCGGCCGGTGCTGATGAAGCGCAAGGACCACTTTGTGGTGGTGTCCATGGCGGCGGGCATGAGCTCGGCGGCGGTGTCCACGCTGCTGGGGGACGCGCCGGTCATCCGCATCATGCCCAACACCCCCGCGGCGGTGGGAGAGGGTGTGATTCTCTACTGCAAGGGCCTGGGGGTCAGCGCGGACGACGAGGAGCTGTTCCTGTCGCTGATGAAGCCCGCGGGCATCTGCGCGAAGCTGCCGGAGGAGAAAATCGACATGGGCAGCGCCCTGACCGGCTGCGGACCGGCCTTTGTGTGCCTGCTGGTGGAGGCGATGACGGACGCGGGGGTGCGCTGCGGCCTGCCCCACGACCTGGCCCAGAGCTTCTCGCTCCAGACCTTCGCGGGCACGGCGAAGCTGGCCCTGAAGACCCAGCGGGACCCGGCGCAGCTGCGCGCGGCGGTCTGCTCCCCCGCCGGGAGCACCATCGAGGGAGTCGCGGCGCTTGAGGCGCTGGGCGCGCGTCACGCCATGATGGAGGCCGTTCAGGCGGCGTATCGGCGCACGGTGGAGCTGGGAAAGGGAAAGTGACCCGGCCCGCGCCTGGAGGCTGACTTCCTCCGGCTGTCAATTGATACAACAGCGGTTCGTTCCGGGGGAATGGGCCGCTGTTTTTGTGTTTTAACGGGATGAAACCCACTGTTTTTCTTCTGTCTCTTCCTTATTTCAAACTTTTTCCTTTGAGCAGCGCTAACCCGTGCGGGGTGCTCTTTTTTACGCTTTCCCACCTGAAAACGCAAGATTCCCGCACTATTTTGATGAAAAGCACAGCTTCCAATCAAAAAGGAGGAAGGCGGGCCGATGAAGCTCCCCTTCCTCCTTTTCTCACTTTTCCTCCAAAAAATCCAGCACCGCCCGGTTGAACGCCGAAGGATGCTTCGCCGCCACCGCGTGGTCGCCGGGCAGAATACACAGCCGCGCGTGGGGAATCCCCCAAGCGATGCGCCGGGTGTGGCTCTCCTTGATGAGGTCCTCCGTGCCCGCGATGACCAGCGTCTTCGCCTCGATGCGGCTCAGCTCCGCCATGGTCATGTTCGGCTCGTGCACCATGATGCCCAGCAGCTCACAGCGCCGCCGCTGGGCGCTGCTCAGAGGTGCCAGCTTCTGCGCGAGCCAGTAGTGCAGCTGAATCAGCCGCAGCGTGCCCCGCTTGATGCCCTGGGGCGTCAGATTCGCGCCGTCCACAATCAGCCGGTCCACCCGCTCCGGGTGCCGGATGGCAAAGCGCAGCGCGATGTTCCCGCCGTCGGAAAAGCCCAGAATGTGCGCCTTTTCGATGCCCACGCGGTCCATAAAGGCCAGAAGGTCCTCGGAAAATTGCCGGAACGTGAAGGGTGCCTTTCCCCGGGGCGTGCGGCCGTGGCCGCGGGTGTCCACCGCGTAGACGTGGTAGTGCAGCGCGAAGTCGTCGATCTGGCCGACGAAGTAGTCGCTGCTCTCCCCGTTGCCGTGGAGGAGAATCAAAGGCGTTCCCTCTCCCTTTTCCACATAATAATGACGAATATCCACGGTTTTCCTCCTTATCTCTCTGTTTTTACGGATTCTCCTTCGATACCTCTCCAAACACCGCACACGCGAGAATCAGCGCTGCGCCGACGAAGCCCCGTGCGCTCAGCGCCTCCCCCAGCACCAGCGCCGAGAGCAGCAGCGCCGTCACCGGGTCGATGTAGCTGAACAGGGCCAGCGTCTGCGCCGGGAGCTTCCCCATGCTGCTGAAGTAGAGCGCGTAGGCCACGCCCGTGTGGACCACGCCCACCACCAGCAGCGCCGCCAGCGCTCCGCCGCTGAGCCGCGGCTCCTGAAAGCCGCCCGTCAGCAGGACGTAGGGCAGCAGCGCGCAGGCCGCCGCCGTGAGCTGAACCACCGTTCTGCGCCAGGGGTCCACCGGCCCCATGATCTTGTTGAGCACGATGATGAGGGCGTAGAGCGCCGCCGCCGCCAGTCCCAGCCCGATGCCCAGACCGTCGAGCACGTCCGTTCCCGCGCCGCCCACGCCAGACACCAGCACCATGCCCGCCACGGACAGCAGCGCGCACACCAGCTGTTTTCCGCGCAAAGGTTCCCGAAAGAGCGTCGGGGAGAGGAAAATCAGAATTGTCGGCTGCATGTAATAGCACAGCGTCGCAATTGCCACGGTGGTGTGGCGGTAGGCCTCGAACAGCAGCATCCAGTTCAGACCCAGCAGCGCCCCCGAGAGCGGCAGCAGAAGAGCTTGCCGCCCGCCGAGCGCCCGGGAGGATTCGGACCGCCCGGGGCCGCCGTTCCGGTTGGCTTCGGACCGCCCGGGGCCGCTCTCCGGGGCAGCTTCGGACCGCTCGTCGCCGCCCGCCCGGAGGACTTCGGACCGCCTGCCACCGCTCTCCCGGGGGGTTTTTGACCGCCCGCCGCCCGCCCGGGAATCCAGCGCCGGAACAGGCCGATGGTCCCGAAAATCAGCATGGAGGCCGTCAGCGAGGCCAGCGCCCCGGTGCGGCGTTCGGTTTGGTTCATGGGTCTTCCCTCCGAAATCGTTCGGTTCTATCCTACCATATTCGCGCCGGGCGCGCAACCGGTTTTCCCGCAATCCGCACTTTTCATCCCCCTCGAATTGTGGTAGAATGGGCCCAAAGAGGAGGGATTTTCGTGAATCTTCGCAAGCTGGCAGTGCTCACCGCCCTGCTCCTGCTGTGCGGCTGCTCCGCCGCCGTCCCGGCGTGTCCTGCACCACAGAGGGATGCCCCTGCCGCGTCGGTGACGACTGCGGAGCAATCCGCACCCGCGCCGGAACAATCCGCCCCTGTTTCTGGGGATTTTTCTGATGATTTGGACGGTTCCGCGCCTTTTGCGGAGGGTTCCGCCGCCGTGCCGAAGGCTTCCGCGCCTGCTGCGGAGGAATCCGCAAACGGTTCGGATGGTTCCGCAGCCGCGCCGGACGTTTCTCCCCAGAGCGCCGGGGAAAGCGCACAAATCGTGGAAGAAACCGCCCAAAACGCGGAGAACCCCCCACAAACAGCGGAGGAAAGCGCCCAACAGCCGGCCACCGCCGCGGCCGTATCCGCAAAAGAAAACACACAAAACGCCGCCGCGCCCGCGTCCGCAAAAGAGGAACCCGCCGTCCCGGAGGCCTGGGACGAGGCCACCACCTACCACCGGACGCTGTGCTTCACCGGGGACATCAACCTGGCCGAGGGGCAGTACACCACCGCCGCTCTGGACAGCGACGGCCTGAAAAAGTGCGTGGGCAAGCGCCTGCGCCGGGCGATGCGCAAGGCCGACCTGCTGTGCGTGAACAACGAGTTCGCCTACACCAACCGCGGCACGCCGCTGGAGGGCAAGGCCTTCACCTTCCGGGCAGACCCCAGCCGCACGGCGGTGATGAAGAAGTTGGGCACAGACGCCGCCATCGTGGCCAATAACCACGTTTTTGACTACTGCGAAGATGGTTTAACAGACACACTGGACGCTCTGTCTCAGGCCGGCATCGACGCCGTGGGCGCGGGTCGGAACCTCAAAGAGGCCAGCGCTGTGCACTATTACGACCTGAACGGCTGCAAGGTGGCCCTGCTGGCCGCCAGCCGCGTGGAGTGGTCCGCCCAGACCCGGCCCGCCACCAAAGACGGCATGGGCGTCTTCTACACCGCCTACGACACCGACCTGCTCTACCGCCAGGTGAAGCGGGCGAAGAAGAAGGCCGACTTCGTGGTGGTGTGCATGCACTGGGGCATGGAGGGCACCGCCGACCTGGAGGAGTACCAGACTGAGGTGGGCAAGGGCCTGGTCAAGGCGGGCGCGGACCTGGTGGTGGGGGACCATCCCCATCAGCTCCAGGGGGTGAAATTTGTCAAAGATACACCGGTTTATTACTCACTTGGCAACTTCTGGTTCAACCGCCGGGAGGAGTACACCATGCTGCTGCGGGTCCGTCTCTCCGGGGACAAATACGGCCTCCGGGAGGTGCGCACTCAGGTCATTCCCGCCTGGCAGGGCGGCGCGAAGGTCAAAGCCCTCTCCGGGAACGAGGGCCGTGCCATGTTCGACTACCTCGCCGGACTGCCCGGCTCCAACATCCAGGTGGATGAGGACGGATATGTGACCAAAAAGGGCAAATAAAACCGAAAAAGGGAAAAACCTTTGGGTTTTGGGGCGATAACAAGGCCGGGCTACCCGGCTCCAACATCCGGGTGGATGAGTAGGGATTTGTGACTAAAAAGGCCAAATATAACCGGAAAAAGGAAAAACCTTTGGGTTTTGGGATGAAAAAAACGGCGTCCCATTCCTGCCGGAACGGGACGCTGTATGCTAATGCTCGGTTTGGCGCTGCCGGGAGCGCATCTGCCCGAATCAGCCCTTTCGGGCGCTGCCTGGACCAATTCTGCCTGAATCAGCCCTTCAGGGCGCTGCCGCAGTACTCACAGCAGCCGTTGGCGTCGGGAATCGTAGTGGCGCCGCAGTAGGGGCAGACCGAGGCGGCCTTGGGGGCCTTCTGCTGCTTAATCTCCTTGCGGATCTCCTTGCGCATGCCGTCCACGACGGTCTTGATTTCGTTGCCCATCTTCACCCGCTCCTGATACTCGGACACGCCGCCGCTGAACCGGCCGCCCGCGCTGCGGAAGTTGGCGGCACCGGCGAAGGTGACGGCACCCATGGGCGTCTCGTCGGTGTCCACATTGAAGCCCAGAGGGAAGCGGATTTCGGAGAAATAGGGGTGGTTGACCCGGATAATGATCTCAAAGCTGTAGGAATACTCGTAGCGGGGCAGGTTGTAGCTGACCGATTCGCCCTTCTTGTTCTCGTGGTACTTCTCGATGCGGTTCTCGTCAATGTTGAACTCGCAGCCGGTGACCTGGGAGTAGTCCAGCACATCGGGGTTGGCCTTCGTTTTTCCGCAACAATGGACCTGTTTTCCGCTGTTAAGGCTTCAAATTCCCAATGAACGTGTTGTTTTCAGGCGGTTTTAAATGCGGTTGCCCTTGTAAAGCCTATAACCTACTTGACAACTGCGTTATTATATGGTATAACCCATGCAGAACGCGCCCCCCTCGCCCGGAAAAAGGGAGGACCGGGCCGTCCGGCCCGCGGCGGTTCGTTTCCGCGGAATCATCCGCATAATACCCCGCCGAAACAGGGAAAAATACCGAAGAAAGCGTGAAAATCATGACAATTTATATGGACAACGCGGCCACCACCAGCGTCAGCGAGGCGGCTTTGGCGGCGATGCTCCCGGCGCTGCGGGAGAACTACGGCAACCCCTCCAGCCTCCACGAGCTGGGGCAGCGCTCCAGCGCGGCGCTGGAGGAGGCCCGGGAGAGCGTGGCCTGGTGCCTGGGCGCGCAGCCGCGGGAGATTTACTTCACCTCCGGCGGCACGGAGGCGGACAACTGGGCCATCCGGCAGCTGGCGCGTCAGGGCGCGGCCCGGGGCAAAAAGCACCTCATCACCACCGCCTTCGAGCACCACGCGGTGCTGCACACCATGGCGCGGCTGGAGAAGGACGGCTTTGAGGTCACCTATCTGGACGTGCACGAGGACGGGCTGGTCCGGCCGGAGGAGCTGGAGGCCGCGCTGCGTGACGACACCGCGCTGGTCAGCATCATGCTGGCGAACAACGAAATCGGCACGATTCAGCCCATTCGGGCGCTGGCGGAGCTTTGTCACGCCCACAAGGTGCCCATCCACACCGACGCGGTGCAGGCGGTGGGCCACATCCCCGTGAACGTGGACGAGCTGGGGGTGGACCTGCTGTCCCTGAGCGGCCACAAGTTCCACGGGCCCAAGGGCGTGGGCGCGCTCTACTGCCGCCGCAGTCTGCGCCTGACCCCCCTGCTGGAGGGCGGCGCTCAGGAGCGCAACCGGCGGCCCGGCACGGAGAATCTGCCCGGCATTCTGGGCATGGCCGCGGCGCTGCGGGAGGCCACGGAGCACCTGGAGGAGCACATGGCCCACGTCACCGCCCTGCGGGACGCGCTGCTGACGGGCATCGCGGACATCCCCTGCACCCGGGTGAACGGCTCCGTGGAGCACCGGCTGCCCGGCAATGTGAACGTATGCTTTGAGGGCATCGAGGGCGAGAGCCTGCTGCTGCGGCTGGATTTGGCGGGCATCTGCGCCTCCTCCGGCTCCGCCTGCACCTCCGGTTCTCTGGACCCCAGCCATGTGCTGCTGGCCATCGGCCTGCCCAAGGAGGTGGCCCACGGCTCCCTCCGGCTGAGTCTGGACGCCCAGAACACCCGTGAAGAGGTGGACTACACCCTGGAACAGCTGCCCCGCATCGTGCAGACCCTCCGGGACATGAGCCCGGTCTGGGAGCAGATGAAGGCGGAGGGCCGCTGCTGAACCTGGGAACCCCTGACTGAGTCAGTGATTCCATTACACAGAAAGGACGAACGACCATGGCAATGGCATACAGCGCAAAAGTGCGCGAACACTTCGCAAATCCCCACAATGTGGGCAAAATTGACAACGCGGACGGGGTCGGCGAAGTGGGCAACGCCGTCTGCGGCGACATCATGAAGATGTACCTGAAAATTGAAAACGATGTGATTGTGGACGTGAAGTTCAACACCTTCGGCTGTGGCGCGGCCATCGCCACCAGCTCCATGGCCACGGACCTCATCAAGGGCAAGACGATTCACGAGGCCATGCAGCTGACCAACAAGGCGGTGGTGGAGGCGCTGGACGGGCTGCCCCCCGTGAAGCTGCACTGCTCCGTGCTGGCCGAGGAGGCGGTGAAGGCCGCTCTGCTGGACTACTACACCAAGAAGGGCCTGAGCGTCCCCGAGGAGCTGGCCAACGCCGCCTGTGACCATGACTGTGAAGCCTGCATGCACTAATCTGGCCGTTGTGGGCATGAGCGGCGGCGTGGACAGCTCCGCGGCGGCGCTGCTGATGAAGGAGCAGGGCTTTGAGGTGGTGGGCGTGACCCTCCACCTCTGGGACCACGACGAGGCCGCCGCCCGGAGCTGCTGCGCTCCGGAGGAGGCCGCCGACGCCCGGCGCACCTGCGCGGCGCTGGGCTGCCGTCACTACACGCTCAACCGGAAGCGGCTGTTCCGGGAGGCGGTGGTCTGCCCCTTCGCGGCGACCTACGAGCAGGGCGGCACGCCGAACCCCTGTGTGGACTGCAACCGCAGCGTGAAGTTCCCCAGCCTGTACCATGTGATGAAGGCGCTGGGCGGCACGGCGCTGGCTACGGGGCATTACGCCCAGGTGGAGCACTCCGGGGACCGATTTCTGCTCAAAAAGGGCAAGGACCGGGCAAAAGACCAATCCTATATGCTCTATACGCTCAGTCAGGAGCAGCTCGCCCACACGCGGCTGCCTCTGGGCGCGTACACCAAGGCGGAGATTCGCGCCCTGGCCGCGGAGCACAGTCTGAGCAGCGCCCACAAGCCGGACAGTCAGGACATCTGCTTCGTCCCGGACGGGGACTATTTGCACTTTTTGGAAGAGTTTACTGGAAAAAAGTCAGAGCCCGGCCCGTTTTTGGACAGCCGCGGCAAGCAAATCGGCACCCACCGCGGCTACATGGGCTACACCATCGGCCAGCGGAAGGGGCTGGGGGTTCCGGCGGCGACCCGGCTCTACGTCTACGAGAAGGACCCGGAGACAAACGTGGTCCGGCTGGGCGAGGAGGCGCGCATCTTCTCCCGGACGCTGGAGGCGCACAGAATCAACCTCATCGCGCTGGAGCGCATCGACACGCCGCTGAAAATGGCCGCCCGGGTGCGGTATCACCACGCGGAGGCGCCCTGCACCGTGGAGCAGACGGGGCCGGATACGCTGCGGGTGGTCTTTGACGAGCCGCAGCGGGCGGTGGTGCCCGGGCAGTCGCTGGTGCTCTATGACGGGGACTATGTGGTGGGCGGCGGCGTGATTTTGTGAAT
>CACZUK010000052.1 GCA_902784305.1 Oscillospiraceae bacterium
GGGTCAGCCAGCTCCGCGGCGGCGTTGATGCTCCGGTAGTTGGGATTGACCATAATCCAGGGCGTTCCGGTGGTGAAGCCCGCGTTTTCGGAGTCGTCCCACTGCATGGGGGTGCGGGCGTTGTCGCGGCTCTTGGCGGCGATGCCCTCCAGCAGCTCCCCGGGCTGCCGCAGACCCGCCCCGGTCAGCTCCCGGTAGGCGTTGATGCTCTCGATGTCCCGGTAGTTCTCAATGGGCCCGAAGGGGCAGTTGGTCATGCCCAGCTCCTCGCCCTGATAGACGTAGGGGGTGCCCTGCATCAGATGGAGCATGGTGGCGATGCACTTGGCACTTTTGGGGGAGTTGTCGCCCAGCCGGGAGACCACCCGGGGCTGGTCGTGGTTGCAGAAGAAGACGGAGTTCCAGGCGCAGCCGTCCAGCTCGTTCTGCCACTTGGTCAGATTGGCCTTGAGGGCGGGCAGGTACATGCGGTTGGTGCTCCACTTGCCGCCCACGCCGGAGTCCAGGCCCACATGCTCGAACTGGAAGACCATGTTGAGCTCGGTGCCCTCGCTGTTGGCGTAGCGCTTGGCGTTGGGGATGTCCACCCCGGCGCACTCGCCCACGGTCATGAGGTCGTATTTGCTCAGCACGCGGCGGTTCATCTCCTGAAGGTACTCGTGGACGTGGGGGCCGTTGCAGGTGCCGCCCTGGGGGGCCATGAGCTCGCCGTAGAGGTGGCCGGGGTAGATGGTGGCGTCGGGCAGGCCCTCGGGCTTGGAAATCATGGAAATCACGTCCATGCGGAAGCCGTCGATGCCCTTCTCGCACCACCAGGTCATCATGTCGAAGACGGCGTCCCGGACGGCGGGGTTGTCCCAGTTCAAATCCGGCTGCTTTTTGGAGAAGCAGTGGAGATAGTACATCTGGGTGGTTTCGTCCCACTCCCATGCGCTGCCGGAGAAGGCGCTGCCCCAGTTGTTGGGGACGTGGCCGTCCACGGCCTCCCGCCAGATGTAGAAGTCCCGTTTGGGGTTGTCCCGGCTGGAGCGGCTTTCCACGAACCAGGCGTGCTCGTCGCTGGTGTGGTTGACCACCAAATCCATGACGATGCGGATGCCCCGCTCATGGGCGGCGGCCAGAAGCCGGTCGAAGTCCTCCATGGTGCCGAACTCGTCCATAATGGCCTGATAATCGGAGATGTCGTAGCCGTTGTCGTCGTTGGGGCTTTTGTAGACCGGGCTCATCCAGATGACGTTGATGCCCAGCGTCTTGAGGTAGTCCAGCTTCGTCAGGATGCCGGGCAGGTCGCCGATGCCGTCGCCGTTGCTGTCCATGAAGGAGCGGGGGTAGATTTGGTAGACCACGCTCTCCTTCCACCATGCGTTTTTCATATGTTTTCCTCCTTTGTTGATGCCTCCGCCGGGGCGGGGCTCTGCCCCGCCGCCCCGCCAAAGGGGGCTTTGAAAAGCCCCCTTTGGAAACCCGAAACTTTCAGACTCCTGACGGGTGAAATTGGGAAGCTGGTCGGGATATGGGTCAGCGGTCTGATGCCGTCCGGACCGGAACAGAGCTATTCCCCCTACAATTTGTAGTTTTCGGCGTGTTTTATCCCGTATGTATTCACAATTTCAGCCTTACAGCGCTAATACCGCGAACTGCCAGCCCTCCAGCCGGGCCACGCCGTCGGTGAGGCAGAGGCCGGGGCAGTTGTTCAGCAGCACTTCTTCCACGGGACCGGGCAGGACGACCTCCTGCGGGTCCGGCTGCCAGTTGCCCAGCACCAGCAGGGTCTTCTCCTCGCCCTTGCGGAAATAGGCCATCAGGTTCTTCTGCTCGGGCAGATAGGGCACCATTTCGCCGTAAACCACCGCCTCGGCGTACTCCGGATTGCGCCGCAGCTCGATGAGCTGCCGGTAGAAGCTCCAGACGCTGTCCGCCCGGTCCCTCTGCTCGGCCAGATTGACGCGCTTGTAGTTGGGATTGACCCGCAGCCAGGGCGTTCCGGTGGTGAAGCCCGCGTTGGGGCTGTCATCCCACTGGAAGGGGGTCCGGGCGTTGTCCCGGGAGTGGTGGTCCACTGCGGCCAGAGCCTCGGCCTCGCTCAGGCCCGCGTCCAGCGCCACCCGGTACTGGTCCAGCGCACTGATGTCGTCGGCCTCGTCGATGGAGGTGTAGTGGCAGTTCTCCATGCCGATTTCCTGCCCCTGATAGAGGAAGGGCAGACCCTTCATCATGAAGTTCAGGCCGCCCAGCAGCTTCTTGCTGCGCTCGTTGACCTGACCCTCGGGCAGGTAGTGGGACACGCCCCGGGGCTCGTCATGGTTCTCGATGATATTGGACAGAAAACCGATGCCCTCCACCCGTTTATGGGCCTGAAAGGCGGCTTTTTTGTACATCTCCGCGGTGACGGGCTGGGCGTCATACCAGCCCTTGTCGCTGCGGCCCAGCAGGTTCTCCGCGAAGTCGAACATGGTGGAGAAGCAGCCGCGGTCCCCGATGAACTGGGGCAGCTCCTCGTCCTTCTCGTCAAAGACCTCGCCGGCGGTGAAGGCGTCCCACTTGCGGAAGGTCTCGTCGGCCATCTCGTTCAGGAACTCGGTGATGCCGGTGGCCTCCTCCAGCATGCGCTGAATGGCGCACAGGCCGTCGTCCCGGTCGGCGGGGTAGTCGTGGAGGGGCAGCGCCTTCTTGATGTTGATGATGGCGTCGATGCGGAAGCCCGCCAGTCCCTTCTCCAGCCACCAGTTGATCATCTTGTAGACCTCGGCGCGCAGCTCGGGGTTCTCCCAGTTCAAATCCGGCTGCTTTTTGTGGAACACATGCAGATAGACCTTGTCGTCGTGGCCGGGCAGCTTCTCCCAGCAGGGCCCGCCGAAGTAGCTGCGCCAGTTGGTGGGCAGGGGTTCGCCCTCGTGCCAGTCGCGGATGTAGAAGTACTTGCCGAACCTGCCGTCCGGGTCCTCGCAGGCCTTCTGGAACCACTCATGCTCGTCGGAGCAGTGGTTGACCACCAAATCCATGACGATGAACATCTCCCGCTTGTTGGCCTCCTCCAGCAGCTCCTCCATGTCCTCCATGGTGCCGAAGCGCGGGTCAATGCTGTAATAGTCGGAGATGTCATAGCCCTGGTCGGCCAGCGGCGATTTGTAGATGGGCGAGAGCCAAACGATGTCCACGCCCAGCTCCTTCAGGTAGTCCAGCTTGCTGATGATGCCCCGCAGGTCGCCGATGCCGTCGCCGTTGGAGTCGCAGAAGCTCTTGGGGTAGATTTGATAGGCCGTTTTGCCGTGCCACCACTTTTTTTCCACGATAATGCCTCCCAAATAGTATCACATCCGGGCTCCTGCCCGGTCTTTGTCTCACGATGTGCTTTCATTATAGATAAATCCTCGCGGCCCGGCAAGGCCATTCCTATGCAATACTTGCACAATCCTATGATTCTCTCAAAAAAAAGAAGGCCCGCCGGAGCGGACCCTCTCAGGAACTCACTTTTTCAGCAGCGCGGCGCGGACTCTCCCCCGGGAATCCTTCACCAGCACAATCACCAGCCAGACCACCAGAGCCAGAGCCAGCACGCTCAGCCCCAGAAAGCTGTCGTTGAGCATCTCCGCGGCGGAGGGGGTGAAGTAGGCGGCACCTTCCTCCAGATAGCCGAAGATGGCATCCCCCAGCCACATCAGGGCCGCGCCCCAGAGCAGGAAGCACAGCGCGCCCAGGTGAAGGGTGTCGTCCCGGCGGGTGTACCAGGCCAGCGTGGCGGCCACAGCGCCGAAAACCGTAATCAGCAGCGTCATGACAGCCACCTCAGCGCTGGGGCGCGCGCTGGCTCCGGCGCAGGATGTGCGTTGCGGCCAGAACCATCATCGCCCACACAAAGGTGACGATAACCGCCATGGTCACCCCCACAGTGGCCATTTCATGGAGCATTTCGGCCATATCCGCGGGATTCTCCGCCGCCGTCAGGAAGGGGAACCAGGGCACCACCTCGCCGTGCCACAGGTGCTCAAAGCACAGCAGCAGCGCACCGCCCCACAGCAGCCGGGCCAGCCACTTCAGCCGCCGACTCCAGGGCAGGGGGTTCTCCTCCGCGCTGACGCTGTGCGGCGCGCCGGTGAGCCGGGCCTCGTGGGACTGCTCCCGCAGCTCCAGGGCGCGGGCCGCGACGGTGACCGCGGCGGCCTCCGCCGCTCCTACCAGAAAACATGCCATAATTGTTCCTCCTTTTCGGAAATGATACCGTTTTAGGTAAAATACAGACAGATGGATGGGGGTTCGTTACCACTCCCTCCGTTCAAGAGGGAGGCAAGGGCAACCACCAACATTCAGAGGGAGCTTGCCCGCGGACGCAGTCCTCCACACTCCGGTTCCATACGCGGTTTGGCTCCAGGACCCGGCCAAACATCCTTCCCCGATTTGACGCAGATGGGGGCCGGGAACTCGGCAACCACCAACATTCAGAGGGAGCTTGCCCGCGGACGCAGTCCGCCTCCAGGACCCGGCCTCACTAAGTTCGGGTTTTTTGTGCCAATGGGGGCCGGGAAGTGGGCAACCACCAACATTCAGAGGGAGTCTGCCCGCGGACGCAGTCCTCCACACTCCGGTTCCATACGCGGTTGGGCTCCAGGACCCGGCCAAATATCCTTCCCCGATTTGACGCGGATGGGGGCCGGGAAGTGGGCAACCACCAACATTCAGAGGGAGCTTGCCCGCGGACGCAGTCCGCCCGCTAGTTGGATTTGACGCGGACGATGACGTCTACGCTGGCGTCGCCGCTGGTGCAGGTGAGGGTGGTCTGACCCACGCCCGTCGCCTTCACCCGGCCGTCGCTGCTGACAGTCGCCACGCCATCGTTGGCGCTGGACCAGGTGTAGCTCTTGCCGTCGCCGCCGGAGGGCTCAAACTTGTAGCTGTCGCCCACGTAAACCAGCGTGATGTCGTAATACTGGAGCGAAATGCTGTTGGCGTTGCTCTTTTTCTTCTTCTCCTCCTCTTCGGCCTTCTTCTCGGCCTCTTGACGCTCCTTCTCCGCTTCGGCCTCCTGTTCGGCCTCCTTCTGCGCGGCTTCCTCCTCGGCCTTCTTCCGGGCCTCCCGCTCCGCCTTGCGCCTGGCCTTCTCCTCGGCCTTCCTCTTCGCTTTCTCCTCGGCGGCCTTCTGGGCCTCTTCCTCGGCCTTGCGCTTGGCCTCCTCTTCGGCCTTCTTCTTCGCCTCAGCCTCCGCTTTCTTCTTCGCTTCGGCCTCCGCCTTCTTTTTGGCCTCCGCCTCCGCCTTCTTCTTCGCCGCGGCCTCGGCCTTCTTGCGCTCCTCCTCCAGAACCTTTTTGGCCTCGTCCACGCTCATCAGCTTGCCGTTGATGTAGTAGCTCTGCACACTGGCGCTGCTGCCCTCGTCCGCCTGCGCGCCGCTCTTGCAGCGCACCAGACAGCGATAGCTCACCTCGCCCGCGCTGAGCACAATCCCGCACTCGCCGCGGCCCACGCTGCGGACCTTGCCCTCGGGGGTGATGACCGCCACGTTCTGATTCTCCGTGGTCCAGGTCAGCTCGCCCTCCCAGTCCTCCGGCTCCACGGTGACCTGGAACTGGTAGCTCTCACCCTCGTTCACCAGGGTCAGGTCGCTGTAGTCCAGCCGCAGCGCCTGGGGGGGAATCTGGGCGGGCTGGGTCTGAGACTGCTCCGGGGTCTGGGCCTTCTCGGGAACCTGCTCCGGGGTCAGCTCGCCCACGGCGCTGGTGTCCCCACTCTGCCCGCGGCCGGAGACCAGCTTCACGCCGCCCACCAGGCAGCCCACCACGCCGATGACCAGCAGCGCCAGGACCATGCCCGCCGCCACCCGGGACAGGGTGCTGCCCGCCTCTCCGAAGCCGCCCTCGTACTGGGTTACGGAGCCGCTGCGGCGGTCGTCGGCCACGTTGTTGGCGGTGTCCTCGCCGCAGTGGGGGCAGTTGGGCAGCGCGGGGTCGTAATAGCCGTCACAGTTGCGGCAGTGCAACAGCTGCTCGTTCTGCTCCTCCGGGACGTTGTTCTCTCTATGTTCCATGCTGATTCTCTCCTGTTCTTCAGCGATTCTAATCCATGCTCTATCATACCCGATTTTCTCCGGCCCGTCAATGCCGGAATCGCACAATCTTGCTTGACCCTCACAGAAAGCTTCGGTATAATAAGGAGGCCGAAGCGCTCAAAAAGGGGCGCTGCGAGTCCCCATGAGAGAAGGACCCCTCTATGACCAAAAACAACGACCCCGCCGCCGTGCTGGGGAAGAAATATCAGGACGCCATCCGCTCCTACGCCCGCCTGCTGGGCGACCCCACCCTCAAGCTGGACTTCACCCAGGAGGCCGACGCCTACTTCCGCCGCTGCGCCCTGGGCGTCTGGAGCCACGGCGGACCCGTCACGGAGCTGCATGTGCGCTGCTACAACTCCATCTGCTCCCCGGGCCACGTCCCCACCAAGGCCCTGTTCTTTGAGCTGGCCGCGGGCGTGGCGGACCCGCCCCCCTTCCGGGAGCCGGGCTTCTTCCGGGAGCTGGTGGCCTCGGACCGCCTCTCCGGCATGACCCGGGCCAGAAAGTTCATCGAGCTGTGCTCCCTGATTCTCTCCCTGTTCGCCAGCATTGACGACGTTCTCTCCCCCGAAGAGGCGGACTACATCACCGACTGCGTGGCCCTGCTCACCGCCGCCGCCGGAGAGAAGGCCCCGGAGCGCAAGGCACCCGACCCGGAGCGCAAGGTGCCCGCCCCCGCCGGTCCCGCACCGGAGCAGCCTCAGAAAAGTGAGCAGACCGCGCCGGAGGAGCCCCAGCCCACGGTGGAGGAGCTGCTGGCCCAGCTGGACGAGCTGTGCGGCCTCCAGAAGGTGAAGAAGGACGTGCGCAGCCTCATCAACCTCATCAAAATCCGCAATCTGCGCCGGGAGAACAAGCTGCCCACGCCGCCGCTGAGCCTGCATCTGGTGTTTCTGGGCAATCCCGGCACCGGCAAGACCACCGTGGCCCGGCTGCTGGCTGGACTCTACCGGGCCATCGGGGTGCTGCCCAAGGGCCAGCTGGTGGAGGTGGACCGCTCCGGGCTGGTGGCGGGCTATGTGGGTCAGACGGCCCTCCAGACCCAGAAGGTGATTCAGTCCGCGCTGGGCGGGATTCTGTTCATCGACGAGGCCTATTCCCTGGCCAGCGGCGCGGACAACGACTTCGGCAAGGAGGCCATCGACACCATCCTCAAGGCCATGGAGGACCACCGGGACGAGCTGGTGGTCATCGTGGCGGGCTATCAGGGCCCCATGGCGAAGTTTTTGGCCTCGAATCCGGGCCTGGAGTCCCGTTTCAACAAGTATTTCTACTTCGCGGACTACAACGGCGCGGAGCTGCACCAGATTTTCACCGGCATGTGCAAGAAGAACGGCTACAAGGCCGACGCGGAGCTGGACGAGCACCTGAAGACCTACTTCCAGGAGCTCTACGAGGGCCGGGACGACAACTTCGGCAACGGCCGGGACGTGCGCAACCTGTTTGAGAGCCTGATTGCGGTGCAGTCCAACCGGGTGGCGGCGCTGGAGAGCGTCACGGTGGAGGATTTGGTGACGCACAATGCACAATTATGTGGTAGACTGACGGTTTTCCTTCTGATTTGAGAGAGTGCGGGACGGATTGTTTTTTGCATTGTTTTTTGCTGTAAGATATTTCTAAAACCGCTGAGAGAAAGAAAGGTGGGACGTAAATGATAGAAAAATTTATAAACTATTCTGGATGGTTAATCGGATTAATTGCACTGGTTTTTGCTGTATTTACATGGTTTATCAGCAGAAAGCGGAAGGAAATAACGTATACTGTTAATAGCTTTACGCTGGTAGAAAAGAATAAATCTACGGTTCCGAAATTGATGCTGCTGTTTGATAATCAGGAAATAGATAGCTTTACCGCTACAACCATCTACCTCTGGAACAGCGGAAATGACGCTATCAGAGGGACAGATATTGTCGAATCTAAACCTCTGGTGATTTCAGCTCCAGACACAGCAACTATACTCGATGTTCAAATTGTGAAACAGAATGAGCCGAGCAATCAATTCTCTGTGGAATTGAGAGATGGGACTGCTATCATCACGTTTGATTACATGAATAAAAACCACGGATCCAAACTCCAAGTTTATCATACCGGACCAGCCGATGATTTTGCGTTGGACGGCAAAATCATCGGAGGAGACAGCCCAAAAAAGCAAGAGTATATTGGAAATAGTGACAGAAAGAAAGAGATAATTGGTGATATTATTAGAAGTTGTATATGTATTGCTGGATTGCTTACTTTTAGTTTTCTCACTTCATCAGAATCATATCCGTCAGGAGATGTCATGTTTATGATTCTAGACCGTATGATTACGTTGGGAGATGTTAGGCTAGTAGATATCTTTGCATATACTATTTTAACCATTGTCTCTGTTTGTAAGACAATATCTTGTATACTTCGCCCTTGCATTCCCAAAGGCCTAAGATAAAAAACGCCTCCTTCCCCCCTCGAAACACATAATCACCGAAAACGGGACCGTTTGGTTTTGCCCCAAACGGTCCCGTTTTGCGTTAATTGTGCATTGTGCATTGTGAATTGTGCATTTACTGCCCCAAATCCTCTCCCACGAGGAACCGGTGCATCGGCCTCCACAGCAGCCCAAACACCGCCAGCGTAATCAGGATGTTCGGGCCCATGTAGAGCACATTGTACAACGCGGAGTAGAACCAGGGGCTGTTCATGCTCAGGCCCACGAAGCTCTCGGGCATGTAGGACGCCCAGACCGTGGCGCCCACCACCCAGTGGACCAGGAACCGGGCAAGACCGCCCAGCAGCGTGCCGGTGAACACGGCTCCCGGCGTGCCCTTCACCAGACCCGCCAGGCCAATCACGCCGAAGGCCAGCAGGTAGTCGCCAATCATGGACTGCCAGCCGATGGCAAAGCCCCCGTCCATCATGAACTGGAGCAGCCCGAAGACCGTGCCCGCCAGCAGGCCCGGCCCCAGCCCCCGCCGCACGGCGAAGAGCACCATGGGCACCATGGCCAGCACCACGGAGCCGCCCCAGGGCATCTCCCAGAGCTTGATGAAGCTGAGCACCTGGGCGGCAGCCACCATCAGCGCCCCCTCGGTGAGCATGCGGATTCTGTCTCTGCTGTTCATAAAAAATCCCTCCTTGGGCAAAAAATCAACCGCATGGCTCAAGGCGATGCGGCAAGGAGGGGCAACGGCCCCGTTTTGTCACAGCTCCCTACGCCGGTATTGTCCGGATCAGGTCAAAGGGACAGAAGCTCACGCTTCATCTCAGCCGAAACTCAGCGCCCCTGCTTGATTCTTTCTGCGGTTGATTTCATTATACGCCTGTTCCGGCTTTTGTCAACAGGGGAAGGCGGACCCTCCCCTGTTTTTGTCGCCAATTGTTACGGCTTGCACCGCCCGCAGGGGGCATAGCCCTGCTGAATCAGCTCCTCCCGGGTGCTGCGCACGCGCTGCTTGTGGGCCTCCTCGATGCCCTTCACGGCGGAGCACTCCGGCTTGTGAAAGCGCTTCTGGGCCGTGTTGAGGATGTAGCTGCTGCGCTGCCGCTCCTCCAGCTCCGCGGTCAGGGCGCTCTCGCCGGTGGCGTAGTCGATGCTCACGCCCGGCTGTACGTTCCAGCACCAGACGTGGAAGCAGATGCCCTCGCCCTGGTCCTCCACACTCCAGGCCTCCAGCTCCACGCCCCGGGCCACCAGCTCGTCCCCCTGAAACAGGGGCGTGGCGCGGTAGAGCACATGATTGCCCGTCTCACGGACGTAGTCGGCCACCTGATTCTCAAAGGGCAGCATCCCCTCCACGTTCAGATACCGGGTTCCGGTGATGAGGTTGCAGGGGTTGGCGTTCTCCCCGGTGAGCTGGAATCCGATGAGGTGGCAGCGGTTGTAGAGGTATCGCCCGTCGATGAAGTCGTACTTCACGCTCTGCCAGCCGGAGGGCTTCACGGTGCCGATGGGCCCGCGCTCCTCCAATGGGATGGTGTTCCGGCTCACGCTGGCAAAGGCCACGCCGCAGCGGCCCTTCTGGTCCAATCCGGTGTAGATTTCAAACTCTTTTGTGGTGCTTGGGTCGGGAAAACAGGGCTGATTGTCGTTGACGGCCACCCAGGGCGAGCCGTCATAGCTGCCCAGCATGTCCAGGGTGAGCCGGAACCCCTCCCCCGCCGGGTCCACCGCCGTCTGGGCCAGGACCTCGGCCCCCTGGTCGGCGTACTCGTCCAGCACGCCGGTCAGCTCCCGGTTCAGGCGCTCCAGACCGCCCTCCACGGCCTGCCCCACCATCTCGCCGGTGCGCTCCATGGCGCCCTCGCAGCCGGTGAGGCTCAGGGTCAGCAGCAGGGCCAGCAGGCACAGCAGCAGTCGGTTCACGTTCCGCATGGCAGGTATACCTCCTCGGTGATGCAGGGATGGGTGGGGGTGGAGAACTCCCGGCGCTCCAGCAGCGTCCAGTCCTCCAGAGGCAGCTCCAGAAACTGGTCGGCGGGATACGCCCGGTTCCAGCGGTAGAGGTAAAGCCGCTCCGGCCGACAGTCCTCCAGACTCTCCCGCTCCACAAAGCAGAACTCTCCCGGGCCCGCCGCGCGCAGGGGGTCCTCATGGACCCGGAGCTGGGGGATGTCCCGGCGAAACAGCGCCGCGGTGTAGGGGCTGACCCACAGCAGGCTCTCCCGGCTCAGCTCCGTCATGCGCTCCCGGACGCCCCGGTCCCGGCTCTGCCGCCGGTGGTTGAAGGCCACGCCCAGGGATTTGTCCACGCAGACCATCACAATCACAGCCCCTCGCCTCCTTTGCGCAGCAGCTCCGCGGCGGCCCGGCCCGCCTCCATGCCGGAGCACCAGGCCCAGTGGAGGTTGAAGCCGCCGCAGTCGCCGACCACGTCCAGCACTTCTCCGGCCAGAAACAGCCTCGGCTCGAAGACGGAGGAGAAGTCCTCCCCCACCTCGTCCAGACTCACGCCGCCCGCGCTGACCTGAGCCTGCTCCCAGCCCAGGGTGCCGGTGACGGGAAAGCGCCAGTCCTTGAGGGTCCGCGCCAGCCGGCCGCGCTGCTCCCCGGAGAGGGTGCGGGCGGCGGCGGTGGGCGGGATGCCCAGCTCCTTCAGCAGGGCGTACTGCACCCGCCGGTGAATCAGGCCCAGCAGGGCGTCCTCCACAGGCTCCGCGCCGTGGGTGCGCAGGCGGCGCTCCAGCTCCCGGTGCAGGGACTCGGCGCTCCAGCCGGGCAGCAGGTCGATGCCCACCTCGGGCTGCTCCCGCAGACGGCAGGAGAATTGCAGCGCGGGGATGCCGGACAGGCCGTAGTCGGTGAACTGAATCTCGCCGTCCTCCACAGCCACGCGCTTGCCCCGGCTGTACAAACTGGAGCGGCAGAGCACCCGCACGCCCTTGAGGCCCCGCAAAAAGCCGCCCCTGCACTTCAAGGGCACCAGACAAGGCTGGGGCGTGACGATGCTGTGGCCCAGCCGCTGGGCCAGGGTGCAGCCGGAGTCGGAGCCGCCCAGCCGGGGTGCCGCCTGACCGCCCGCGGCCAGAATGACCGCTCCGGCGGAGAAGGCGCGGTTGTCCTCGGTGAGCAGGGACAGGCCCTTTTTGCCCGTGCTCAGGCGCGCCACCCGGCAATTGGTCTCCAAAGTGATGTTTTTTGCCCGCTCCACCGACAAGAGCAGAAGCTCCTGCACCATGGTGGCAGAGCGGCAGGCGGGATACCAGCGTCCGGCCTCGTCACAGGTGCAGTAGAGGCCCAGACCCCGGAAGAAGTCCAGACTGCGGTTCACGTCCATGCCCCGGAGCAGGGTTTTGAGCCGTTTTCCGCTCTGGGAGTGGTAGAAGCGGGGGTGGGGGTTCTGATTGGTCAGATTGCAGCGCCCGTTGCCTGTGGAGAGCAGCTTCCGGCCTGCCCGGTCCTGGGCCTCCAGCACGCGGATGTGCAGCTCCGGGGCGCTCTTCGCGGCGGTGAGGGCGGCGGAGAGGCCCGCTGCGCCGCCGCCGATGATGATGAGTTCCTTCATGGTCCGCCCTCCTGACGTTTTTCCCCATTATACCCGAACCTGACACGCTTGGCAAGAATGGAACCTCCCGGACGCGGGAAATGTACCAAAAAAGGGACCGGGCTGCGCCTGGAGGCATGCGCTTCGCCTCCAAAACGCACAACGGAGCCGGAATTGACTTCCGGCTCCGCGCCTCACAGCCTTGACTTTCCCCCATAGCCGGAGTATAATCAGAGTGCGAGGAGGGGCGCTGTCAACAGGCAGTCAGTCCTCCGGCGAAAGCCTGAAAGAGGTGACCGCGTCCGAGGGTCACAAAAGGGACGCGGTCACTTCTTTTGCCCGTAAATCAGCACTACCAACATAATAGTGTCTACGAGAAGGCTAAGGAGCAGGATGACATCCTGAAAACTCACCATAACTCCACCCCCTTTGCAATGTACAGAGGGTAGATACCATAAGTAACCGCCCTCTGGCTCGGAGGGCCAACACAGCCGCTGAAAACAGCGCCGGTGACAGTATACAACAAAAGCGGTCGGAACGCAACCGTTTTTGCACGGTGTTAGTCGGGACCATGCCGGTGTCGGGATTTCCCAATCACCGAAGTTGACGCTGCCGCCTCAAAAACGCACAACGGAGCCGGGAACGTCTCCCGGCTCCGCGCCTCACAGCCTTGACTTTCCCCCGTAGCCGGAGTATAATCAAAGTGCGAGGAGGGGCGCTGTCAACAGGCAGTCAGTCCTCCATTCGTTGTCAGGAGAAATGACCGCACTCAGTCGCGAAAATGAGGTGCGGTCATTTCTTCGTCATATTCATGTACGCGGCAATCACACCGGCCAGGCCGATGAGAACCAGCGTATACTGAAACAAATCGGAATAAGTTACCATTCCAATCGCCCTCCTTCCCGAACAAGAATGTTGAAGGGGCAAAACAGAGGGCAGCAAAGAAATGTCCGCCCCCGTTGCTCGGAGGGCCAACGCAGCCGCTGAAAACAGCGCCAACGACAGTATACAGCACACACTCTCAAAAAGCAACCCAAACCGCGAAAAGGGCCCCGGATTCCTCCGGGGCCCAAAAATCTGCTTTTTTCAGCGCAAAACCCGATTACAGGTCCTTAATGGCGGGCGCGTAGTCCACATACTTAGCCAGCTTGGCGTCCACCTCGGCCTTGTCCTTGCCGCTGGTGAGGATGTAGACCTTGATCTTCGGCTCCGTGCCGGAGGGACGGATGATGAAGGTGGTGCCGTCCTCCAGGTCGTAGGACACCACGTTGGAGCCCTTGAGCTCCATCTCCTCGGTCTTGCCGCAGGCGATGCAGGTGGCGATGCCGGTCTTGTAGTCCTTGGCGGTGACCACCTTGGTGCCGGCGACCTCGGTCATGGGCTCGCTGTGGAGCTTGTTCATGATGGAGGCCATCTTGCTCATGCCGTCCAGACCGGGCATGACCAGGTTCAGGGTCTTCTCGCCGTAGTAGCCGTACTTCTCGTACAGATCCACCAGCGCGTCATACAGGGTCTTGCCCTGGGTGGCATAGTAGGCGGCCATCTCCACGGCCACCACAATGGCGGTCACGGCGTCCTTGTCGCGGACGTAGTCGCCGAACATGTAGCCGCAGCTCTCCTCGAAGGAGAAGATGACGCTGCCCTCACCGCTCTGCTCCAGCTTGTCCTTCTTCTCGCCCAGGAACTTGAAGCCGGTGAAGGTGCGGGCGCACTTGATGCCGTTGGCCTCGGCGATCTTGCTGGCCATGGCGGAGGAGACGATGGTGGTGTTGGCATAGGCGTTGGCGGGGAGCACGCCCTTGCGCTTGCGCACCTGAATGGCGTAATCCTCCAGCAGCAGGCCGGTCTGGTTGCCGCTGAGCACCACGTAGTCGCCGGCGCTGTTCTTGACCATCAGGCCCACGCGGTCGGCATCGGGGTCAGAGCCGCAAATCAGGTCGCAGCCGTGCTTCTTGGCCAGCTCCACGGCGATGGCGAAGCCCTCGGGGTTCTCCGGGTTGGGGGAGGCCACGGTGGGGAAGTTGCCGTCGATGACCATCTGCTCGGGCACGCAGTAGACGTTCTTCATGCCCAGGCGCTTCAGAGCCTCGGGAATCAGCTTGTAGCCGGTGCCGTGGAAGGGGGTGTAGACGATGCCGAAGGTGTCGGCGATCTTGGCCACGCTCTCGCGGTCGATGACCTGGCCCATGACCTGCTCCAGGAACAGCTCGTCGGTCTCGGTGCTCAGAATCTCCACCATGCCGCTCTTCTTGGCCTCATCCAGGTCCATGGTCTTCACGTCGGCGAAGACATCCAGCTCCTGCATCTTCTTGGCCACCACGTCGGCGGGGCCGGGAGGCAGCTGGGCACCGTCGCTCCAGTAGACCTTGTAGCCGTTGTACTCCTTGGGGTTGTGGGAGGCGGTGATGTTGATGCCCGCCTGGGTGCCGTAGTGACGCACGGCGAAGGAGACCTCGGGGGTGGGGCGCAGCTCGTCGAAGAGCTTGACCTTGATGCCGTTGGCGGCCAGAATGGCGGCGGCAGTTTCGGCGAACTCCTGGGAGTGGTTGCGGCAGTCGCAGATGACCACGACGCCCTTCTCGCAGGCCTCGGGGCCCTCAGCCTTGACGACCTCGGCGAAGGCCTGGGTGGCGTGGCCGACGACGTGACGGTTCATCTGATGCAGGCCCACGCACATGGTGCCGCGCAGACCGGCGGTGCCGAACTCCAGGGGGCCAAAGAACCGGGTCTCGATCTCCTTGGGGTCGTTCTTGATGCTTTCCAGCTCAGCCTTTTCCTCGGCGGACAAGGCGGGGCTGTTGAGCCATTTTTCGTAAGTCTCCATGAAGGACATGGGAACACCTCCGTTTTTAGATTTTGATGAAAGTACTTGTCCATCCACTACATTACATTATACAAAAGCGAGGGCACAATGTCCAGAGGAAATTAGCACAGGTTACAAAATATTCAAATTTTTTTCGGATGGAAGCCAAAAGGTCAGGACGGCGGCGGCTGTCCTGACCTTTTTTATCCTGCTCGTTGACAGAAAGAAGTGACCGCCACCCGATGCCATGAGCGCGGTCACTTCTCTCAGCTAAGCTCAGAGGACTGACTGCCTGAGCGGCAGTGCCTCTTTTGCTGTCCTTATTCTACCCCAAATCAGAGATAAAGTCAAGCGTCGGAGTGGAACCACCGGGTTCTGCTCCGACGCTTTTGTCTATTTGTGGTACTTCGTCCCGGCGGAAATCTGGAACGCCCGGTAAATCTGCTCCAGCACCATGACCCGGGCCAGATGGTGGGGGAAGGTCATGGGCGACATGCTCAGCCGCAGCCGGGCGGCGCGCTTCACCCGCTCATGCAGCCCGAAGCTGCCCCCGATGACAAAGCACACCGACGAGCTGCCCCCCACCGCGAGGCGGTCCAGCGTCCGGGCCAGCTCCTCGCTGCTCATGCGCTGTCCTTCGATGCAAAGTGCCACCAAAGCGGCGTTTTTCGGCACTTTAGAGAGGATTTTCTCCCCCTCCCGCTCCAGCGCCGCGTCGATGAGGGCCTGAGAGGGGCTGTCCGGAAGCCGCTCCTCCCCCAGCTCGACGAGCTCCAGCCGGCAGTGGCCCCGCAGGCGCTTCCGGTACTCCTCCACCGCGGAGATGTAAAACTTTTCCTTGAGCTTTCCCACACAAATCAGGGTAACATTCAGCATTTACAAACCTCAGAGGTATTTTTTAGACACATACTTCCCGATGACCTTCTCCACCGCCGCGCTCTTGTCCTGCCGGCGCACCGCCGCGAGCACATCCGCCGTGGTCGCCATCTTCAGCTTGTAGCGCTTGTAGTAGTCCTTGAGAAAGGCTCCGAACTTTTTGTCCCCCATCACATACCGCAGCTCCCGCAGGAACATGCAGCCGTATTCATACTCCCGCTCCGAATAGGAGTCGTCCGGACCGTAGGCGCTGACAGGGATGTTCACATAGCTCTTCTCCGTGCTGGCGTGGGCCTCCTCAAGCATCTCCTGGTCCTCTTTCCGGCTCTTCTCCAGGTCGATGACCGGGTCCGCGTAGGTGTTGGCGTAGCGAAGGCTCTCGGTGTCCTCCAGACCGAAGACCACCTTCTCCAGATAGCTGGAAAAGCCCTCATCCAGCCAGCCCTCGTTGTACTCGTCATTGCCCACCGCCGCGTAGAACCACTGATGCCCTATCTCATGGGAGACCACCTCCATCAGGGAGATGGGGTCGGTCTTCGCGGTGATTGTGCCCTCACCGTAATAGGCGGTTGCGTTGTTCATCACCATGCCGCAGAACTCCATGCCGCCGTAGCCCATGCCGAAGATGGCGGGGGCCATGTCCAACTGCTTGTAGGGGTACTTCCCCACCGCCTCGGTGTAGAGGGCTATGGCGTCCGTGGCCACCAGACGGCTGATTTTGCGGTAGCGGCCGGAATACTTTCCCTTCAGATAGTAGTTGTTCACCGTGACGCCGGATGCCTGAAAGCTCTCCTTTTTCATGAAATTGCAGGCGACCAGCGCGAAATCCCGAACCTTTTTCGCATCAATCGTCGTGACGCCCTTCTTTGTACTGTGCGTGCCCACCGAGGCCACCACATAGTCCTTCGGCGCGGTAAATGTCACCTTAAAATTGCTCACGCCGCTCGCGCGGGACTCGCCGTCGTCGAAGTAGGGGTCCTTGTTCCACTTCCCGTCCTGATTCGGAGCCAGGTAGGGATAGCAAAAGCCGAGGTGGTAGAGCTTGCCGTCCTTGGTTTTGCGGTAGCCGAAGCGGTCGTCCCGCAGAGGCACGTCCGTCACCGCCTGAATCGTAACATTCATGGTTTTCCCCGGTTTCAGGGCTTTTTTGCCCAGATTCACGGAGAAAACGCTTTTATCCTTCTCATAGCTCACCTTGAGCTTTTTGCTGCCCGCCTTGACGGACTTGATTTTGCTGCTCTTTTTCAGGTTGACCTTCTCCGGGTACTCCGCCCGGTCGTAGTCGAGGATGGAGCTGGCGATGTTGCGGAACACCAGCGTTTTCACCTTCTGATTTGTGTCATTTTTGACTTTGATGGTCACTTTTTCGGTGAGCTGATCCTGTTTCGCGTCCAGCTTCACGTCCATGGTGTACTGCACGGCCTTCACCGCGCCCTTGACCTTCGCCGCGGACGCCGGGACCAGCATACCGCTCAGCATCAGCAGCATCAGCAGGGCGCACAGGCTCCGTCTCCCCACACGTTTGAGCATAAAACCGCCTCCATACCGATTTTCGGACCTTTTTGGCCCCTTTTCTCCGGCCAGTATAGCAAACCGCACACACCCTGTCAACCACCAGGCTGCCAGGCTGCGCCTGGAGGCAATCGCTTCGCCCGTCGGCGCCCCCAACGTGGTCCGAAGTTTTTTGGACCACTCATGGCGCCGAGGGAACAAAGTGCCTCATACAGTAGGTTCCATCGTGGTAACTGCTGACGCATAAAAAGAACCACCATGGAAACTGACTGACCGTTCAGCAGTTTCCACGGTGGTTTCGGTTTATACCCGTCAGGAGCGTCGCGGGATGCAAGGGCCCGCGGCCCTTGCCGGGGTGGAGGGGCAGAGCCCCTCCCCGCCGGAGGCTGCTTCGCCGTTCCCTAAAGCGCAAACACCGGGCTGAGGGCGTCGCGGGGGGCGAGGCAGACCTGGGCCTTGAGCCCCTCCCGCTCCAGCGCGCCCTCCACAGCCGCGTGAGCCAGCTCCGGCCGGTTGTTGTCCCGGCTCAGATGGGAGAGCACAAAGCGGGACGTGCCCCGTTTGGCCAGAGAGACGGCAAACTCCGCCGCCGCCTCGTTGCACAGATGCCCCTGCTGGCCCAGAATCCGCTCCTGAAGGCGGCGCGGATACGACCCGTTGCGCACCATCCCCACGTCGTGATTCGCCTCCAGCAGCACCAGCTCCGCGCCCGTGACCACCTGGTCCACATAGTCCGTCACCACGCCCAGGTCCGTCACCAGCGCCGCGGTGTGGGTGCCGTCCGAGACCGTGTAGCCCACGCTCTGAGCCGCGTCGTGGGAGGTGGGAAACGAAGTCACCGTCAGGCTCCCCAGCTGGAAATAGGATCCGGCGGGCGCCACCATCAGATGCCCCGCCGCCTCCGGCTGCCGGAAGGCCAGGGCGTTGCAGGTGCCCTCGCTGGCGTAGACCGGGATGTGCCGCCGCTTGAGCAGCACGCTCAGACCCGCCACATGGTCCGTGTGCTCATGCGTGACCAGAATCCCCGACAAATCGCCGGGGGTCAGACCGCACTCCCGGAGCCGTTGTGTGATTTTCCGGCAGGAGATGCCCGCGTCCAGCAGCACGCTGGTGCCGCCGCTCTGGACCAGGACGCAGTTGCCGCTGGAGGAGCTGGCCAGCGTGCGCAGTATCATAATTCCACCTCTTATGTCGATGCACTCCCCGAAGCGCTTCGCAGCCCCGGGGCGCAAATACCTCTGTATTTCGCTATAAACGGGCAAAAACGGAGCCAAATTCGCTCCGTTTGCCTTGATAAAAATAATTCCGTTCAGCCAGCGGAGCTGGCACTGTTGGCGTCATCGTCCGGGCAGGCGATGAGGGTGATTTCCGCGCCTACGCCCCGGAGCTTGCCCACCAGGTCGTCGTAGCCGCGCTCGATATAGTGAATCTCACCGATTTCCGTGGTGCCCTTGGCGGCCAGACCGGCCACCACCATGGCGGCACCCGCCCGCAGGTCACAGGCCCGCAGAGGCGCGCCGCTCAGGCGCTCCACGCCCTCCACCACGGCCACCTTGCCGTCCACCTGAATCCGGGCGCCCATGCGCTTGAACTCGTCCACATAGCGGTAGCGGTTGTCCCAGATGCCCTCGTTGACCATGCTGGTGCCCCGGGCCAGAGCCAGACAGGCCGTGATCTGCGGCTGCATGTCCGTGGGGAAGCCGGGATAGGGCATGGTCTTCACATTGGTGCGGCGCAGATGGTGCTTGCGGATGACGCGGATGTTGTCCCCGTCCTCGCGAATCTCCACGCCCATCTCCTCCAGCTTGGAGGTGATGCAGTCCATGTGCTTGGGAATCACGTTTTTGATGAGCACGTTGCCGCCCGCCGCGGCCACACAGGCCATGTAGGTGCCCGCCTCGATCTGGTCGGGGATGATGGAGTAGGTGCCGCCGTGCAGGCGCTCCACGCCCCGGACCTTGATGACGTCCGTGCCCGCGCCCATGATGTGCGCGCCCATTGTGTTCAGGAAGTTGGCCAAATCCACGATATGCGGCTCTTTTGCCGCGTTTTCGATGACGGTCAGGCCCTTGGCCATGGCGGCGGCCATCATCACGTTCATGGTCGCGCCCACGCTGACCTGGTCCATATAGATGGTGGAGCCGCGCAAACCGCTCTCGGGGGCGGTGGCGTAGACGAAGCCGCCCATCACGTCCACCGTGGCGCCCAGCTTCTCGAAGCCCTTGATGTGCAGGTCGATGGGCCGCACGCCCAGGTTGCAGCCGCCGGGCATGCTCACCTGCGCCCGGCCGAAGCGGCCCAGCAGCGCGCCGATGAGGTAGTAGGACGCGCGCATTTTGCGGCACAGGTCGTCGGGCACGGTGAAGTTGCGGATGTGTCGGCTGTCGATTTCCACCGTGTTCTTGTTCACCAGGCGCACCTCCGCGCCCAGAGCGCTGAGAATGTCCAGGCTCAGGGTCACGTCGCTGATCTGGGGCACGTTCTCAATGCGGCACACGCCGTCCACCATCAGGGCAGCCGGGAGAATGCCAACGGCGGCATTCTTCGCGCCGCTGATCTCAATCTCTCCAAACAGCGGCTTGCCGCCGTGAATCACGTATTTATACAAGGCTGAATACACCCTCTTTTTCCTGTCTATCCGATGTCTTCTCCCGCGGCGGGAACACCCCGGGAGGCTACAGGGGGCCGGCGGCCCGGACTGCGCCCGGCGGGAGGCTTCCATGCGGCGTGGACATTTGTCCGGGCGCTCTCCCGGCTGAGCAGGCTTAGTATAACACGAACCCGGCGCAAAATCAAAGAAAATTTCAGCGAGATTGGCCTTTTCCGAAAAGACCGCGGGTTTTCACAAAAACAGTGTGCCCGCGGGGGAAATTCTTATTCCTTTAGCCGGAAAAAATCGACAAATTTCTCGAAACTTACCGCTGTACCCGGGGGCGGCGGGGGCATATAATCGGAGAGAGCAGCGGCGGGGCGGAAGAAACCTGAAACGTATGTACAGACCTCGGGTCTGTCCGCCCCGGCGTATACATCCGGCCGCGGCAGCGCCCTCCCCGTGGGCCCGGGCCAGGACAGGAGGAATCGACATGGACATTCAAGCCATCGGGCCACAGGCCCTGCTGGTGCTCACCAGCGGCGCGGAGCTGCTGCGCTGGGGCGTGGACCCCGAACAGCCCGACGAACGCGCCCTGAGCCGTCTGGCCCGGGAGGCCCTGCGCCGGGAGGGTCTGGAGCGGCAGCGGCTCACGGAGCTGCGCTTTCTCACCGCGCCCGGCTCCCTGCTTCTGCTGCTGCGGCTGAGCGCGGCGGCGGCGGAGTGGTTTCCCTTCCCGGACCTGGCCCGGGCGGCGGAGGCCATCGCCATGCTCCCCCAGCCGCCGGAGGGGCCTCTGGTGTGGCAGGGGCAGCGCTATCTGCTGCGGGAGTCCGCTCCGGCCCGGCGCGCCCGGCTGGCGGAGTACGTCTCCCCCGTTTCTCCCGACGCGGCGGAGGAGGTGGAGCGTACCGCCACGCTGGT
>CACZUK010000053.1 GCA_902784305.1 Oscillospiraceae bacterium
TAGCGCTTGCCGATGGAGCCCGCGTCGTCGTAGTCCACCATGAAGTACTTGCTCAGCTCGGCCTGAAGCTCCTGGGCCTTGCCGGCGAGCTTCTTGCTCAGGGGCAGCACGGCGGCCTTGAAGGGGGCCAGGGCGGGGTGGAAGTGCATGACCACGCGCACGTCGTCGTTGCCCTTCTTGTCCTGGCCCACGACCTCCTCGTCGTAGGCTTCCACCAGAAAGGCCAGCACCACGCGGTCCGCGCCCAGGGAGGGCTCGATGACGTAGGGGATGTAGCGGGTGTTGTCGGTGGGGTCGAAGTAGCTCAAATCCTTGCCGGAAGTCTCCTGATGGCGGCTCAGATCGTAGTCGGTGCGGTCCGCGATGCCCCACAGCTCGCCCCAGCCGAAGGGGAAGAGGTACTCAAAGTCGGTGGTGGCCTTGGAGTAGAAGCTCAGCTCCTCGGGCTCGTGGTCGCGCAGGCGCAGATTCTCGTCCTTCATGCTCAGGCCGATGAGCCAGTCGTGGCAGAACTGCCGCCAGTAGGCGAACCACTCCAGGTCCGTGCCGGGCTTGCAGAAGAACTCCAGCTCCATCTGCTCGAACTCGCGGGTGCGGAAGGTGAAGTTGCCCGGGGTGATCTCGTTGCGGAAGCTCTTGCCGATCTGGGCCACGCCGAAGGGCACCTTCTTGCGGGTGGTGCGCTGCACGCTGGGGAAGTTCACAAAAATGCCCTGAGCGGTCTCCGGACGCAGATAAACGGTGTTTTTTGCGTCCTCGGTGACGCCCTGGAAGGTCTTGAACATCAGGTTGAACTGACGGATGTCGGTCCAGTTGTGCTTGCCGCAGGTGGGGCAGCAGATGTGGTGCTCCGCGATGAAGGCGGCCATCTCCTCCTGGGTGAAGCCGTCAATGGCCTTGTCCAGGGTGAAGTCGTTCTCCGCGCACCAGTTCTCGATGAGCTGGTCGGCACGGAAGCGCTCGTGGCACTCGCGGCAGTCCATCAGCGGGTCGGAGAAGCCGCCCAGATGGCCGCTGGCCACCCAGGTCTGGGGGTTCATCAGGATGGCGGAGTCCAGGCCCACGTTGTAGGGGTTCTCCTGGATGAACTTCTTGCGCCAGGCGGCCTTGACGTTGTTCTTCAGCTCCACGCCCAGGGGGCCGTAGTCCCAGGTGTTGGCGAGGCCGCCGTAGATCTCAGACCCGGCGAAGATGAAGCCGCGGCCCTTGCACAGGGCGATGATTTTGTCCATGGTTTTGCGATTGTTTTCCATATCGTTCTTCCTTTCCGCATAAAAAGCGTCGCACGGCAACAAAAAAACGCCGCTGAGTCAAACTCAGGGCGAACTGCTGCATCCGTGGTGCCACCTGACTTCCCGGAGCGGACTCCGGGCACTCAAACCCGGTAACGGCGGGGACCGGCGGCGTTTACTGGCACCCCTTCGGGCGCGTTCCTGCCGCAGCTCAGGGGACGCCCTTCCCTCCGCCTCTTCGACGGCCTCGCACCAGTCGGCCGCTCTCTTGCAGCATCCCCTTACAATGAGCCTTCGGCGCTGAACGGCTATTTTCCGCCAACTCTTCGTTGCGAAAACTTGAAATCCACAAAGGATTCCTGCGTTTCCGCGCCTCGATTTGACGAAAAATACCTCGCTCACCGCTCTCGTCCCATTATAAGGAGAAGCTCTTGACCCGAAACGGAGCTACTTTTCCCCTTCATCGCTGTTGAATGGAACCATACTACCATTTTCAGAGGGAAACGTCAAGGGGGATTTTCAATTCACACAGGAGCCGCGCATCAAACGGGGGGCGGGAGGGCCTAAAAGGGGAATGACCATTCCTCTGTGGACGGCGTGCGGGGAACTGCGCCCCGGCGTGGGGCGTGTGAGCCGCTGAGTGAGGCCGCAACGCACAACGCCGCGCGTTTTCCCACTTCCGTCCGGAGCCAAAATGTGCTATCATAGCAGAAGCTGAACATCAGAGGAGGAACCCGTCATGCTCAACGTCAAGCTCATCGCCCACACCCCCAACCCGGAGGCGGTGGTGGCCGCCGCCGCCCGGCTGTGCTACTCCGCTGTCGGGGTGGAGGCCCTGCTGGAGGCCCAGACGCCGGAAAAGAACACAAAATTCGTCAAAATGCTGGCCTCCATCGGCCACGAAAGCCCCATCGAGCACGTCAGCTTCACCTTTGGCGTGGAGGGCGTGTCCCGGAGCCTGCTGGCCCAGCTCACCCGGCACCGCATCGCCTCCTTCTCCGTCCAGAGTCAGCGCTATGTGCGCCTGGACGACTTCCGCTTCATCGTTCCGCCGGAGATTGCGGCCGACCCGGACGCCGAGGCCCTGTTCCTCGCGGCCATGAAGCGGCAGGGGGAGGAGTATCTGGCACTGGCCGCCGCTCTGGAGAAGAAGCACAAGCGCGCGCTCATGGACCAAGGGCTGGACGAGAAGACCGCCGCCCAAAAGGCCGAAAAAATGGCCAACGAGGACGCCCGCTTCGTGCTGCCCAACGCCTGCGAGACGAAGCTGGTGGTGACCATGAACGCCCGCAGCCTCAAGCACTTTTTCAACCTGCGCTGCTGCAACCGGGCACAGTGGGAGATTCGCGCCCTGGCCGAGGAGATGTTCCGGCTGGTGTACCCCGTGGCTCCGGCGCTGTTCAGCGACGCCGGACCGGGCTGCGTGGCCACGGGCCGCTGCCCGGAGGGGAAGATGAGCTGCGGTCAGATGAAGCAGGTGCAGGCGAAGTTCGCCGGGTGGAAAGAGCAGGAGTGAACGGCGAAATCAGGTTTGAAATGACCGAAAACCCACGCTTTCTGCTGTAAAAAGTCCCATATCAGTCAAAAAGAATCGGAGCACCCCGGCTGGGCGCTCCGATTACTATTTGTACGGGGATGAAATTTGATTACTTTGCGTATTCGACGGCGGTGACCTCCCGGACCAGGTGAACCTTGATCTGGCCGGGGTACTCCAGCTCGTTCTCAATCTTCTTGGCGATGTCCCGGGCCAGCAGAATCATCTGGTCCTCGTTGACCACCTCGGGCTTGACCATGATGCGGATCTCACGGCCGGCCTGGATGGCGTAGGCCTTGCTGACCCCCTTGAAGGAGGTGGAAATGGCCTCCAGCTTCTCCAGACGCTTGATATAGTTCTCCACGTTCTCGCGGCGGGCGCCGGGACGGGCGGCGGAGATGGCGTCGGCCGCCTGGACCAGGCAGGCCACGATGGTCTGGGCCTCCACGTCGTTGTGGTGGGCGGCGATGGCGTGGACAACGTACTCGTTCTCCTTGTAGCGCCGGGCCAGGTCCACGCCGATCTGGACGTGGCTGCCCTCGATCTCGTGGTCCACGCTCTTGCCGATGTCGTGGAGCAGGCCGGCCCGCTTGGCGGTGGCCACGTCCGCGCCGATTTCGGCGGCCAGCAGACCCGCGATGTGGGAGACCTCGATGCTGTGCTGGAGCACGTTCTGGCCGTAGCTGGTGCGGTAGTGCATGCGGCCCAGCAGCTTCACCAGCTCCGGGTGCAGGCCGTGGACGTTCGTCTCAAACACGGCGCGCTCGCCCTCGGCCTTGATGACGCTCTCCACCTCGCGCTTGGCCTTTTCCACCATCTCCTCGATGCGGGCGGGGTGGATGCGCCCGTCTGCGATGAGCCGTTCCAGCGCGATTCGGGTAATCTCGCGGCGGACGGGGTCGAAGCAGGAGACGGTGATGGCCTCCGGCGTGTCGTCGATGATGAGCTCCGCGCCGGTCATGGACTCCAGGGTGCGGATGTTGCGGCCCTCGCGGCCGATGATGCGGCCCTTCATCTCATCGCTGGGCAGGGGCACCACGGACACGGCCACCTCCGACACCTGGTCGGCGGCGCAGCGCTGGATGGCCAGGCTGACCAGTTCCCGGGCGTAGGCCTCGGCCTCGTCCTTGCAGCGGGCCTTGATCTCCTTGACCTTCATGGCCTCCTCGTGGGTGACGTCGGCCTCCACCTGGTGAATCAGGAAGGCCTTCGCGTCGTCCACGGTCAGACCGGAAATCCGCTCCAGCTCCTCCTGCTGCTTCTGGCGCAGGGCCTCGGCCTCCTCCCGGGTCTTCTCGGCGGCGGCCAGGCGATTCTGGAGCTTTTCCTCCTTCTTCTCCATGGCGTCGGTCTTCCGGTCCAGGTTTTCCTCTTTGCTCTGGAGTCTGCGCTCCTGCTTGGACAGCTCCGCGCGGCGCTCCTTGACCTCCTGCTCGTAGACGCTGCGCTCCTTGTGGATTTCCTCCTTGGCCTCCACCAGGGCCTCCCGCTTCTTGCTCTCGGCGTCGTGGATGGCCTCGTTCACGATGCGGGCGGCCTCCTGCTCGGCGGAGCCGATTTCCTTCTCGGCCTCCGCCTTGCGGTACTGGAAGCCGACGATGAAGAACAGGACTGCGGCCACCAGAAAGGAGACGATGGCGGCAATGACTGTTTGCAGCATAAAACGGATACACCTCCTGTGTCAAAATTTTGGGTGTGCCGGTGGGCGCACCATGCGGCAAAACACCCCGCTGTTTCCGGCGGGGTGCTTTCTTACAGTTGGAAAATTCCGTAAAACGAACCGATAAGCCTCCCATCAGAGCGCACAAAAGCGCACCTGTCCCTGAACGGCCCGACGCGCGGACCCGGACGCAGCCGGGCGCACACGGCAGCGCGGCCGTCCACCGACAGATGGGGGTGATGCTTCGATCTATCTCAAGGGATTTCCCCAGATGTTCATGCAGAGAAGAGAATGGGTACAGCACCGGCTTGTGCTGGACGTACTCTCTAAAAGGCGCAGGGCGCGCAGCCGCCGCGCAGCAAGTGAGCCGCCGCCGGTCCTTCCCCGAATCGGGCCGGAAGGGGGCTCAATAACAATCCAATAGTATTGTAGCGCCGAAGCTGTTCGGTGTCAAGAGACGAATTGCGCCTCGGGCGCACTTTTCCGGGCCGGGACGGCGGCGGGGTTCTCAGGGCGGGGGCCGGGGCATAGATTGTCCGGGAAAGGCGGTGGTTGTGATGGGGAGGCCCGGCGGCGCGCTGCGCACCCTCTCGGCGCTGACGGCGGCGCTGTTCACCCTCCTGGCGGTGCTGGACACCGGGGACCTGGGGGCGGCCCGCTCGGCGGTGCTGGGCAGCGGCGCGCTGGTGCGCACGGCGCTGGAGCTGGAGCTGGGTCCGGCGGTCGCGGAGGGACCCGGCGGCTGGGCGGAGCTGGTGGTGGACCAGTCTCCGCTGCTCGCCGGGGAGAAGGAGGCCGTGGAGGCCCTGCGGCAGGAGGCGCGGAGCGTCGCCGCTCCTGAGCCGGAAGCAGAGCCGGAGCCGGTGGAGCCGGAGGCATCCGAAAGCGGCGCCGGAGAGGAGAGCGCCCCGGAGCGCGTCCCGGAGAACGACGCCCAGAGCGGGAACGCCGCCCAGGCGCCCAGCGCTCCGGCACAGCAGAAGCAGGCCCCGAAGCGCGTGCGCGCCTCCGACATACAGGTGGAGAACGACACCAGCCGTCAGAAGCCGCAGGTGAAGAAATACTGGTCGAAAAAGCTCAGCCTGAAGCTCAAGCCCGCTTCGGAGGGGCCGCAGATTCTGATTCTGCACACCCACGCCACCGAGGCCTACACCATGGCCGACGGGGACAACTACGAGGAGAGCGACCCCACCCGCACCACCGACGAGCGCTTCAACGTCATCCGGGTGGGGGAGGAGATGAAGAAGACCTTTGAGGAGATGGGCTTGAGCGTCCTCCACGACAAGACCACCTACGACTACCCCGGCTACAGCGGCTCCTATGCCCGGTCCCTGGCGGGGGCGCAGGCGTATCTGGACCAGTACCCGACGATTCAGGTCGTTTTGGATGTGCACCGGGACGCCATCATCGACCGGAAGGGCCGGGTCTACGACCGCACCGCTGTGGTGGACGGGGAGGAGGCCGCCCAGGTGATGCTGGTGGTGGGCAGCAATGAGAGCGGGCTCAGGCACCCCCACTGGCGGCGCAACTACACCCTGGCCCTCAAGCTCCAGGCCGCCATGCTGGAGCAGCAGAGCGGTCTGGCCCGGCCCATCGACCTGAGAGCGCAGCGCTTCAATCAACACCTGCGCAGCGGCTCCCTGCTGGTGGAGGTGGGCACCAGCGGCAACACCCTGCGGCAGGCTCTGGCCGGAGCGCGCCGCTTCGCCCGCAGCGCCGGAGGGGTGTATCTGAGCTGTGTGGAGCAGTGATGTGCAAAAAGGAGGGGGTTCACTGTCATGGAAGGGGTCAAAAACGGCGGAAAAAGCCGTTTTTCTCCGCGGAGGGGCGGCGCGGCCTGATTTGTCGGAAAATCTGTGAAATTCCCTTGTCATCATCCTGCATTTTTGCTATACTGTGGGGCGAGAACTCAGAAAAGTGAGGCGATTGGAATGAACACAGTCACCATTCCCCAGGGCTACCGCCCGGCCCTGACCCCCTATGAAACCCAGCAGGCCATCTCCATGATCAAGCGCATTTTTGCCGACATGCTGGCCGGTCAGCTCAACCTGCGCCGGGTGTCCGCGCCCCTGTTCGTGGACGCCGCCACCGGCCTGAACGACGACCTCAACGGCGTGGAGCGGCCTGTGGACTTCGACATCCCCGCCGCGTGCGCCGAGGCTGAGGTGGTGCAATCTCTGGCCAAGTGGAAGCGTCAGGCACTCTATGACTACGACTTTCATGTGGGCAACGGCCTGTACACCGATATGAACGCCATCCGCCGGGACGAGGAGCTGGACAACCTCCACTCCATCTATGTGGACCAGTGGGACTGGGAGAAGGTCATCACCCGGGAGCAGCGGAACCTGGACTTCCTCAAGGATACGGTCCGGGGCATTGTGGAGGCGGTCATCAGCACCGAGAAGACCATCCGCAGCCTCTTCCCGGCCCTGAACTCCCACCCCGCCACCGAGCGGGACATCGCCTTCATCACCACCCAGGAGCTGGAGGACCTCTACCCCGGCCTCAGCCCCAAGGAGCGGGAGAACGCCTTTGTCCGGGAGCATCACACCACCTTCCTGATGAAAATCGGCGGCAAGCTCAGGAGCGGCCAGCGCCACGACGGCCGCGCCCCCGATTACGACGACTGGAGCCTGAACGGCGACCTGCTGTTCTGGAACTACCCTCTGGATCAGGCCTATGAGCTCTCCTCCATGGGCATCCGCGTGGACGCGCAGACCATGGACCGCCAGCTCACCGAGGCGGGCTGCGACCACCGGCGCAATCTGCCCTTCCATCAGGGCGTGCTGGGCGACGTGCTGCCCCTGTCCATCGGCGGCGGCATCGGTCAGAGCCGCCTGTGCATGCTGCTCATGGGCAGCGCTCACATCGGCGAGGTGCAGGCCAGCATCTGGGACGCGGAGACCAAAAGAGCCTGCAAAGAGGCGGGAATCCCGCTGCTGTAAGGATTTTGCGTAACATTTTAGAAAGCGAGAGACAGTCAAATGGCATTTCGGATTCACAACTTTACCGACAACGACGACATCCGCGTGGTGGACAGCAAGGGCCCCTTCCAGGTCATCGAGTACCAGCGCGACCTGAGCGTGGACCGCAGCGACGCCATGAACGCCTGGTTCTGCAAGGAGATGAACGTCAAGCCCCGCCAGCTGGTGTGCGACCTGAGCCAGACCAGCGGCGTGGTGCTCCAGAAGGGCGCCATGCAGTGGATGCTGGGCAACGTCAACGCCACCACCGGCGTGAAGGGCGTGGGCGACCTGCTGGGCAAGGCCCTGCGCAGCAAGGTGACCAACGAGTCCGCCATCAAGCCCGAGTATGTGGGCGAGGGCATCATGACCACCGAGGCCAGCTTCAAGCACCTGATTCTGGTGGACGTGGGCGAGTGGGGCGGCAGTCTGGTCATGGAGGACGGCCTGTTTCTGGCCTGCGAGAACAGCCTCAAGAGCACCGTCGTCATGCGCTCCAACCTCTCCTCGGCGGTGGCCGGCGGCGAGGGCATGTTCAACCTGGCCCTGAAGGGGCAGGGCGTGGCCTGCCTGGAGTCCGTGGTGCCCAGAGAGGAGCTCATCGAGATTGAGCTGGACAACGATGTGGTCAAAATCGACGGCAATATGGCCCTGGCCTGGAGCGCGTCCCTGAACTTCACCGTGGAGCGCTCCGGCAAGAGCCTGCTGGGCAGCGCCGTGTCCGGCGAGGGTCTGGTGAACGTGTACCGCGGCTCCGGCCGGGTGCTCATGGCGCCTCTGCGCGGCGGCCTCATGAACACCGGCGCCACGCCCGAGAGCGTGTAAGCGTCCAATTTGTTTCAAAACGGCGGCGGACTCCGGTCTGCCGCCGTTTTTTTTTTTGCCGTCCGCGCGCGCTCCGCGGTACGGTTTCGCCCATCCCACCGATTTCGGGAGATTTCAAAGGCGTTCACCCTTGCGCGCCGGGGCGAAAGGTGATAAAATAAAGGTCCGAATGAGAGAAAAAGGGGAGTGGTGTCATGCTGAGCCGGGAGCAGGTCCGAAAGACCAGGCAGTGGCAGGAGCTCAACGCCATCTGGCAGGCGCTGAGCCGGGAGCAGCGGGAGAGCCTGACGCCGCAGTTTCGCTCCCTGACCGAATTTCTCCGCGCCGCCGCCCAGCCGCCCCGGGACACCGCCGCCGAGGACGCCGCCTACCAGCAGGAGCTGGGCAACGAGGCCCTGGCCTTCGCCCGGGAACGGGAGCGGGAGGGCCTGAACGTGTACGACGGTCTGATGAAACTGGTGGCCCGCAGCACCTTTGAAAGTCCCGAAAAGGTGCTGTTTTTCTTCCAGCTGCGCTATGGAAAGAAGTATCCCTGGGTGGAGGAGCAGCGCGCCGAGCTGGAGGAGCTGATTGCCCTGGCCTGGCGGCGCTCTCTGGAGCGGGGCTTTGTGCCCGGTGAGGGCTTTCCACGCTGAGGCGTTTGGGGAAACGCGTTGCAAAAGCCCGGATGGTCTGCTATACTGAAAAGGATTCACAACCCCCCGCCCCGGAGCGCGTCCGGGCGCGGAAGAGAAAGAGTGAGGGAGGACGTTATGAAGCTGCTGCATCGGGTCCTGGCCGGGACCCTGACCCTGGCTATGGCGCTGAGCCTGCTCACACCCGCCGCGCTGGCGGAGGAGATTTCCGGAGAGGCGGAGGAGGGCGCGGCCAGTCAGAGCGCGCAGGAGGAGAAGCAGGTCATCGGCACGGTGACGGGCTTCGGCGCGCTGGAGGTGGACACCATCGCCATGGTGGAGCGCAAGAGCCTGGGGGATTTGCTCGCCCAGATGCCCGAGACCTTGGGGGTCTATCTGGACGGCTCCACGGAGCTGACCCAGATTCCCGTCTCCTGGTACTGCCCCGGCGGGTATGAGGACTCCAACGACTTCTACTTCCAGTTCAGCCCCGCCTGGGACGAGGACAGCTATCCCCTGATGGACGGCGTGGACGTGGAGCTGGATGCCCCCTATGTGGCCGTCTACCTGGCCGACGTGAGCGCGGTGAGCTCTCTGCCCGACGCCGACCCCAGCAAGCGGGCCGTGGCCCCGGGCAGCGCGGACGAGATTTTCGCCTTCCTGACCGGCGAGGCCGGCATGAACAGCGCCGCCGCCTGCGGCGTTCTGGCCAATATGCACGCCGAGTCCGCCCTGAACCCCAGAAGCAGCTGCAAGGACATCAACGGCAAGACCAGCTACGGCCTGTGCCAGTGGAACGGTCCCCGCTTCAAGCGCCTCCAGAGCTGGTGCAAGGAGAACGAGCAGGACTACACCACCATCCCCGGCCAGCTGCGCTTTCTGGTGGATGAGCTGGCCAACTCCTACCCCCAGGTCTACAACCACCTGATGAACGTGGAGGACACCGAGGAGGGCACCTACGACGCCGCCCACTACTGGTGCTACTACTACGAAATGCCCGCCAGCAGGGGCAAGCGCTCCAAGGAGCGGGGCAACCTGGCCCAGAACAGCTACTGGCCCAACTACGGCGGCGCGGCGGTGGAGCTGAGCCAGTCCCAGACCCCGGTGCTCACCGGCGTCACCACCCCGGAAATCACGATGAACCAGGGCGAGGCCTTCCACCTGGCCGGGAGCATCCAGTGCGGCAAGCCCATGAGTGAAATCATCGTTGAGGTTACGGACGCCCAGGGTCAGCGCGCCACCGGCGTCACCCGCCAGAGCGACGCCCGGTTCTTCTCCGTGGCCGGGGTGGACAGCGAGGTGAAGTTCAGCAAGCTGGAGGCCGGGGATTACACCTACCGCATCCAGGTCAGGTGCGACGGGAAGGACTACGTCCTGCTGGAGCACGCCTTCTCTGTGGCGAAGGTGCGCAAAAAGCTCCGGGCGGAGCACGTCAGCCTCAGCGGCGGCAAGAACGCCCTGCCCACCGTGAAGGTGAAGGCGGACGGCGTCACCCTGAAGGAGGGGGAGGACTACAAGGTCTCCTTCAAGCCCGGGGAGAAGAGCGGCACCGGCCTGTGCATCGTCCTCGGCAAGGGGGATTACGCCGGAAAGGTGAAGAAAACCTTCAAATCCAAGCTGGACCTCAGCAAAATGGAACAGGAAGAGAGTGAGGAGCAGCCTGAGAGCGCTCCCGCTGAGCAGAAGCAGGAGAGCCAGGTCACGCCGCCGACGCTCACCGACCCCGCCGTCCCCGGCGAGGAGCTGGCCCAGGGCAGCTTCATCACCGTCCGGGGCACGGTCAGCGCCTCCTATGCGCTCACCGCCGTCACCGCCCGGATTCTGCGGGAGGACGGCACCCAGGCCACCGGCGGCACCGCAAAGCCCAAAAAGAACACCTACGACCTGAAAAAGCTGGACAAGAAGGTGGGCTTCAGCAAGCTCACCCCGGGCCGCTACACCTATGAAATCACCGCCGAGGGTCAGGGGCAGAGCTTTACGCTGCTCCAGTACCCCTTCCTGGTCACGCCCGCGGCCCCCGCCAAGGTGAAGCTCACCCAGGGCAGCAAGGCCCTCACCGTGAAGTGGAGCAAGGTGGTCGGCGCCGCGGGGTATGAGGTGCAGTACGGCCTCAGCGCCGACTTCAAGGGTGCCAGGACCGTCAGCGTCCGGGGCGCGGTGAGCAAAAAGCTCTCCGGATTGAAGAAAAAACAGCAGTATTACGTCCGCGTGCGCAGCCTTGTGACTGGCTCCGACGGCTCCACGGGCTACTCCCCGTACAGCGGCACGGTCAAAGCGAAGACGAAATAACAAAATCCGCCCTCTCACGCGCTCCGCCGTCCCCTTGCGACGGCGGGGCGGGAGGGGGCCTTTCCGTCCGGTGGGCGGAGAAAAGGGGGAACCAATCATGGCAAAAACTGTCAATCAGCGGGGCAGAATTCTGGTTCTGCTGGATATTCTGCGCCATTTGAGCGATGAGGAGCACCCCCTCAGCGTGCCCGCGCTCCTGAACGAGCTGGAGCGGCGGGGCGTGCAGATGGAGCGCAAGAGCGTCTACACCGCTCTGGCCACCCTTCAGGAGCAGGGCTACGACGTGGAGCTGCGCCGCGGCAGGGGCTACTATCTGGGCGAGCGGGAGTTCCAGCTCCCGGAGCTCAAGCTGCTGGTGGACGCGGTGCAGGCCAGCAAATTCATCACCGTCCAGAAGAGCCGCCAGCTCATCGAAAAGCTCACCCGCCAGGCCTCGGACTATCAGGCCAGCTCCCTCCAGCGGCAGGTCTATGTGGCCGGAAAGGCCCGCAGCGTCAACGAGCGGGTGTACTACACCATTGACTCCATCTATGAGGCCATCGCGCAGGACAGGCAGCTGAGCTTCCGCTACTTCGACTACAATTTGCAGCGCGAGAAGGTCTACCGCCGCGACGGCAGCGCCTATGTGGTCAGCCCCTTCGCCCTCATCCGCAGCGACGACAACTACTATCTGGTCGCCTTCGACGAAGTGCGCGCCGGGCTGCGCCACTACCGCGTGGACAAGATGGAGTCGCTGGAGGTGCTGGAGCTGCCCCGCAACGGCCACAGCGTCTTCGCCGCTCAGGACCCGGGCAGCTATGTGGACCGCCGCTTCGGCATGTTCCAGGGCGAGGAGGAGGAAGTGGTGCTGCGGTGCAAAAATGAGCTGCTGCGGGTGATTCTGGACCGCTTCGGCGACGAAGCCTCCCTCGTCCCCGACCGGGAGGGCAGCTTCCGGGCCAGGGTGAAGGTGGTGGTCAGCCCGCAGTTCTTCGGCTGGCTCTTCGGCCTGGAGGGCGGCGTGGAGGTGCTGGAGCCGGAGTTTGTGCGATACAGGCTGAAACTGGCCGTGGAGCAAATGCTGCTCACCTGTCAGGCGCCGGCCAAATACGAACCATTACAGCCTTCAGGAGGAGAAAACGATGCTCTTTGACACCCATGCCCATTACGACAGCAGTTGGTTCAACGCGGACCGGGAGGAGGTGCTCACCGCCCTGCCGGAGCAGAATGTGGGGCTGGTGCTCAACCCCGGCTGTGAGCTGCGCAGCTCCCGGCTGGCCGTGGAGTACGCCCGGCGCTGGGACCACGTCTACGCGGCGGTGGGCTTCCACCCCTCCGACGCCGCCGACTGTGACGCCGCCGCGCTGGAGGAGCTGCGCGCGCTGGCCCTGAGCTGCCCCAAGGTGCGGGCCATCGGGGAAATCGGCCTGGACTACTACTGGAAGGACTATCCCGACCGGGACACTCAGAACCGGGTGCTGCGGGAGCAGATGGCCCTGGCCCGGGACCTGAATCTGCCCGTCATCCTCCACGACCGGGAGGCCCACGCCGACTGCCTCCAGGCGGTGCGGGAGTTCCCCGGCCTGCGGGGGGTCTTTCACTGCTATTCCGGCTCTCTGGAGGACGCGAAGACCCTCATCCGGCTGGGCTGGAATCTGTCCTTCACCGGCTCCATCACCTACAAAAACGCCAAAAAGGCACCCGAGGTGGTGAAGTGGGTGCCGGAGGACCGCTATATGATTGAAACCGATTCGCCCTATATGCTGCCCTATCCCCGGGAAAAGGGGGAAAAGCGCAACGATTCCACGAAGGTGTACCGGGTGGCGGAGTGCATCGCCCG